>NZ_JBFAHO010000004.1:0-453620 GCF_040654215.1 Nonomuraea sp. NPDC050733
TCCTCAGCGACGGCGCATCCCGCCTCGTCGACCGTTTCCACCTGCATACCTGGCGCCACGTCCTCGACCTGCTGGAGCAGTCCGGTCCGGACGAAGTCATCCGTCAAGTGCGTGCAGCCGAGCGCTCCGACCCGCAGGGCTCACGCTGGCCACGCGGCAAGACCTACGACGACGCCACGATTGCTTACTGCGGGTTGTAAGACGCCCGACCCAGTTACGCAGGGCTGGCCATCAGGCTCGCATCGAGGCGGCCCGGCTACCACTTACCGGAGCGGCGCTCCAGCTTGGTCAGGACGATACCAATCGTGGCCCCGAGGAGAATCAGAGCCAAGAGGGCAAATCCACCGACGATGAGCAGCTCCCACGCTGACCACGTCAAGCTGTCCTCCTCGGCAAGTGCATGCAGCAAGCTCGGCTCCCTTCGTGAAGCTGTTGGCTCGACTCTAGCGGGAACATTCGACATGATGTTTACCCCCCTAGACAGTTAGGGGAGACTCTGGTTATCGTCCTCTGCATAGCCCCCTAGACAGCTCCTCGAAGCGAAGCGATCGTAACTGTCTAGGGGGATAGACGAAGGAGGTGGTGGACGATGGCACTTCAGGGACCCATCCCCGTGATGTTCGACATGGTCTTCCCGCACGGCTGCTACATCGTCGGTGAGGTGGAGCCGGTCAAGGACTTCGACGCCTCGACCAACGGGCGCTTCGTGCAGGCTCGGGACAAGCAGACCGGCGAGACGGTGTGGCAGGTCTCGGTCATGGACGCGGACCCGACCGTCAAGGCCGCGCAGAAGACGGTCGCGGTGAAGATCCTCTCCCCCGTGCAGCCCGTTCCGCCGGCGCCCATGCCGGGGTTGCCGTTCACGCCGGTCGAGTTCGACCACATGACAGTCACGCCGTACGTGAACGGCAACGGCAGGCTCGCCTACTCGGTCCGCGTCCGTGAGATGCGGGCTCCGCGGCCGGTCGGCAAGCCCAGCCCCGCGAAGGACGCGGCGTGATGGGGCGGCGGGGGCAGGCTCGGCCGACGGGCGTGATCACTCTCAACACCGGTTCCGGTGCGGTCGCCGAGAACTACGCCTACCAGCTCCGCACCCCGGTCCTGGCACTGGCGTTCGGCATGCTTCAGGTGCAGGTCACCACCGCTGCGTCGGACCGGGTCACGGCGGCTGACGTGGAGTTCGCGCGGCAGCTCGCCAAACAGGCTCAGGACTTCGCGCGATGCGTGGAGCGGATCCATCGGCGCGGGATGGCGGCATGAGGGATCTCGGCGCCTACACCTACGTGACGCTGACGATGGAGCCGAACTCCACTCCTCGCCTCAGCGTCTCGTTCCACACGGCTGACCTGCGTGTCAACGCCGGTGTGCTCGACGAGCTGCGGCCGTACCTGAACATCTCCTCCGGCGAGGCGGGCGTGTGGATCTCGACCACCGGCGCCGGCCACGTCACCGACGCGGACCTCAATACCGCGCGCCAGCTCTTCGACGCCGCCGCTCGCTACCTCGCCGACTGCGAGCGGCTGCACTCCCAGCAATCGGCCAAGGGCGCCACGGATGCGGCGGCCTGACAACGCAAGCGGGGCCGCGGGAAGCGGCAACTTCCGGCGGCCCCTCGGTCTCCCGTGCACTCCACATGCTTGGAAGGACTCCAGCCTAATGTTCAAGAAGATGCCCGGCGAGGAGCCGCATCGCATCGTCTCCACCACTCCTGATACGGCGGTCGTGTTCCGGCCGGCCGTCGTCAAGACGCCCGCGATCGTCACGCTTGTCATCTTCGGGTGGCGGGCTGTCGCGAGTCTCGTCCGTGCCGTGTGGCGGCATCCCGTCGCCGTGCTCATCGCGGCCATCCCCTGCGCACTGTCCGTCCTGTACGGCTGGCGCGTCGCGCTTCTCCTCGTCACGCCGGCGCTCGCCGGGCTCATCGCCTGGGGAACGCTCGACCGGACAAGCTTCGCCCACTGGGTGGGATGGCGGATGCTGGCCTGGTGGCGGCTGATCTCGGTGTACCGCCGGCACTGGCAATCGGTGATGGTCATCTCCGGTCTCGGCAAGCACGTCAGAGGGCGCGACTACCTGCCCACGCTTGGCAAGGTCACCTGCACCTCATGGGCCGACCTGGTCACCGTGCGCATGCTCAACGGGCAGGCGATCAAAGACTGGTCCGATCGCACTGACAACCTCGCCCAGGGCTTCGGGACGACCTCTTGCCGTGTGTCCGTCCTCAAAGGCGGGCGGCTGCGTCTCACCTTCCCCCGATGTGATCCGCTCGCCGCGCCACTGCCTGCTGTGCCGATCCCGGAGATCCCCGCGGTCGGCCCCATCGAGGTCGGCAAGCAGGAGGACGGGCGGCCGTGGTTCCTTAAAGTGCACGGCACTCACGTCCTGGTCGCGGGCGCCACCGGGGCCGGCAAGGGCTCGATCATCTGGTCCACGATCCGCGGGCTCCTCCCGGCCGTCGAGGCAGGCTTGGTCGAGATCTGGGCACTCGATCCCAAGCTGATGGAGCTCTCCTTCGGTCGTGTGCTCTTCGGGTCGCGTTATGCCGCCGATCCGGCCGACTGCGCTGATCTGCTGGACGACGCGGTCAAGGTCATGCAGGCCCGCGCCGCCCGCTTCGCCGGCCACCAGCGATCCCACACACCCACCGTCGACGACCCCTTCGTCCTAGTCCTCGTCGACGAGGTCGCGTTCCTCACCGCTTACCAGTCGGACAAGGAGCTGCGGCGGCGTATCTCCGCTGCCCTGGCCACGCTCACCACCCAGGGCCGCGCAGTCGGCGTCGGAGTCCTGGCGGCGCTCCAGGATCCGCGCAAGGAGGTCATGAACATCCGGAACCTGTTCCCGGACAAGATCGCGCTGCGGCTCGACGAGTCCGAACAGGTGGACATGGTCCTCGGCGACGGTGCTCGCGACAGAGGAGCCCTGGCCGACCACATCTCACCCGTTCCCAAGCTCGGCGCCGGAGTCGGCTACGTCCGGCTGGAGACCTCTCCCGACCCGATCCGGGTCCGCGCCGCCTACGTCTCCGATGGCGACATCCGCGACATGGTCGCCGACTTCACGGGTGAGGCCGCATGACGCTCGTCCACTTCCTCGACGGCCTGCGCTGCGCCGACTGCGGCGCCCCCGACGTCCTGCGTCTCGACCTGGTCCGTGCTCTGGTCGAGTGCACCGAGTGCGGAACCTCCGCGCTCATCGTCCCCGAGATCGGAGAGGAGGTCCGTTGAACAGTCCACACCAGCCAGCGGAAATCCGGAGCTCTCACCGCTCCACGCCTCGGGCGCTCCGCATGGCTCAACCACTCGCCCGTGAAGTCGCCGAAGAGGTGGCCAAGCTCAACGGCGTCTGCGTCCGGCCCGTCGCGCTCCGGCGGCTCGACGTCCTCACGGGCAAGGAACAGATCGTCGATGTCCCGTGCGGGGCGACGCTGGAGAGCAAGTGCCCGTCATGCGCCAAGCGCAACCGGCAGCTCCGGATAGCGCAGTGCCGGGAAGGCTGGCACCTGGCCGAAGAACCCGTGATCAGCCCCGAAGCGGCCACCGAGGAGCAGCGCTGGCTGGTCGAGTTCCGCGCGGACATGCAGGCCCGGCGTGATGCGGCGGCAAGTGCTGGCGAAGGCACCGCCGACTGGGACGCCGTTCTCGCCGGTCTCGATGAGGAGATCAACGCCGCGGGGATGCGGGGCCATGTCCTCGGCCGGACGGTGCCCAAGCGCATCCGCTCGACCAGACGGCGGCAGGACGCTCCGGACCTGCCCAGGCGCAAGATGGTCAACACGACGCTCGGACGCACCTTCGAGTCCCCGGACGGGCGGGTCTACCGGCCCTCGCTGTTCGTCACGCTCACGCTTCCGTCGTACGGCAGGGTTCGTAACGGGGTGCCGGTCGATCCGGAGAAGTACGACTACGGGCGGGCGACCCGCGACGCGCTGCACTTCTCCAAGCTGGTCGACCGGTTCGTGCAGAACCTGCGCCGTGTGGCCGGCTACGACGTGCAGTACTTCGCCAGTGTGGAACCTCAGAAGCGGCTGGCGCCCCATCTGCACATGGCGATCAGGGGCACGCTGCCGCGTGCGGAGGTCAAGCAGATAGCGGCGGCGACGTATCACCAGGTGTGGTGGCCGTCCTGCGATCGAGTCCGCTTCGAGGGCGAGCATCTGCCCGTCTGGCAGGACGGCGTCGGCTATCTCGACCCCGACACGGGCGAAGTGCTGCCCACCTGGGACCAGACCCTCGACGAGCTGGACCAGGACGACGCGGCCGAGCCCCTGCACGTCGTCCGCTTCGGCGACCAGATCGACGTCAAAGGCGTGCTCTCCGGAACCCCGGACGCCGACCAGTGCATCCGCTACCTGTCCAAGTACCTGACCAAGAGCCTCGGCGAATCCCTCGACGGACGGGCTCAGCGCGAGCACGCAGCGCGCTTCGTCGAGGCCCTGCGCTACGAGCCGTGCTCTCCGACCTGCCCCAACTGGCTGCGGTACGGCGTGCAGCCCAAAGGCGCGAAAGCAGGCATGACTCCCGGCCGGTGCCGGTCCAAGGCCCACAAGCCGGAACACCTCGGCTACGCGGGCCGCCGCGTCCTCGTGTCCCGGAAGTGGTCGAACAAGACCCTCGCCGAACACAAGCAGGACCGCCGTACCTGGGTTCTCGAAGCGCTCGGACAGGCCGACGAGCCGACCGACCCGCACCGCTATGTCTGGCGGCCGGCCAAGCCCGGCGATCCGGACGTCGCTCCGATCGGCGTACGGCTGCTGCGAAGCGTCGCCGAACGTCAGCGCTGGCGCGCTCACCTGCGAGAGCTGGAAGCCAGAGCCAACGGCCAAGATCTTTCGGCAACCGGAGAGGAGGCAGCGTAGATGGACAGACTTCTGACCGTGGAGGAGGCGGCGGAACTCCTCAACACCACCACACGCTTCGTCCGGCGGCTGATCGCCGAACGCCGCATCGAATTCGTCAAGCTCGGCCGGCCGGTGCGCATCCGCGAGTCAGCCCTGATCGCGTACGTCGTCGCCGGAACCGTCGCGCCCATGGATGCGGCCACCCCAAAGAGGGCCGCCTGATGCCGAACAAGGACGGTCACCGACGCTTCGGCAATCTCCGCAAGCTTCCATCCGGGCGCTTCCAGATCCGTTACCCCGGGCCGGACGGCCGGCTGCACACCGGTGCGACGACGTACGCCACCAAGACGGACGCTGATCGGGCACTCACCCTCATCGAGGCGCAGATGATCTCGGGTGACTGGACGGAGCCCGATCGAGGGAAGATCCAGCTCGCCGACTATGCCCGTGCGTGGATCAAGGAGCGCCCGGGGCTGCGTCCCAAGACCATAGAGCTGTACACCTGGCTCCTCGAACGCCACATCGTCCCCGGACTCGGCGGGGTAGCGGTCGGCAAACTGTCGCCGCAGACGATCCGCACCTGGCGCTCGGATCTTCTCGGCAACGGCGTCTCCATCTCTACTGCAGCCAAGGCATACCGCCTGCTGCGGGCCGTTCTGATGACCGCCGTCGAAGAGGACAAGCTGATCGCGCGGAACCCCTGCCGGATCAAGGGCGCCGACAACGAGCACACCCCCGAGCGACCGGTCCTCACCGTGGCCCAGGTCTTCGAGCTGGCCGACCGGATGGCCGACAGGCGCTTCAAGGCCCTGGTACTACTGGCCACCTTCGTGAGCCTGCGATGGGGCGAAGTGATAGCGCTCCGCCGTAGCAGCATCGACCTCGACGCGCGAACGGTTCGGGTCCGCGAACAGCTCGTCGAGCTCGACGGCGGCGAGATACGCCTGAGCCCGCCCAAGTCCCGGGCCGGCAGGCGCACGATCAGCATCCCCTCGGCCATCATCCCGGCCTTGACCGAACACCTCGCCAGCTACGTCGACCAGACCGACGACGCCTTCGTGTTCCTCGGCAAGCGCGGAGCGTTCCTGCGGGGCGGCAGCTTCCGGCGCGAGGCCAAGTGGGCGGAAGCACTCAAGGAGATGGGATTGCAGGGCCTGCACTTCCACGATCTCCGACACACCGGCAACACCCTCGCCGCTCAATCAGGCGCGAGCCTGGCCGACCTCAAGGCTCGGATGGGGCACGACAGCGACCGGGCCGCCCTCATCTACCAGCACGCCACCCGAGACGCCGACCAGCGAATCGCCGACGCACTCAGCGCCCGCGTAGCAGCCGAACAACAGAAGATCGCCAAAGGCTAATGGCACGTTAATGGCACGAACGCCCCGCACCAAGATTGGTTGCGGGGCGTTTTCGCAGGTGGAGCCTAGGAGATTCGAACTCCTGACATCCTGCTTGCAAAGCAGGCGCTCTGCCAGCTGAGCTAAGGCCCCTTCAGACGAAGATAGCTTACCGGCCCGGCGTGCCCATCTGGTGCGGGGGCGGGTCGTCGCTGAGCACCAGGCTGGGGAAGTCGGCGATCGTGTCGAGAATGTGGGTGGCGCCGCCCTTGAGGAGGCGTTCGCGGCTGTGGACGCCCGTCATGACGCCTGCCACGATCGACGCCCCCGCGCGGCGGCCCGAGAGCATGTCGCTCTCGGAGTCACCGATGACGGCGACCGCGCGTACGTCCTCGATGCCGAGCCGGAGCACGGCGTGCAGGATCATGTCGGGCCAGGGGCGGCCGCGGCCGCCGGCGTCCTCGGGGCAGATGGCGAGGTCGATCTTGTCGTCCCAGCCGAGCACGCTGAGCACGCGGCTCAGGGTGGTGCGGCTGAAGCCCGTGATGAGGGCGAGCCGGAGGCCGGAGCCGCGCAGCTTGTCCAGGACCTCGACGACTCCGGGCATGGGGACGAGGCCGGCCCGTTCCAGGGCGCCCTCGTAGGAGCGCTCGAAGGTCAGGTTGGCGGCCTGCGCCTGGGCTTCGTTGTCGGGGAAGATCCCGCGGAAGACATCGATCTTGGGGCAGCCCCGGGACCGGTGCACGTGCACCATGGCACGCGCGTACGCTCCGGTCCCGGGGACGATGCCCTGTGTGGCTATCGCCTCGGCGAAGGCGCGCTCCACCATGGCGATGTCACCGACTGTTGTGCCTGCCAGGTCGAGGCACGCCAGCTGGATGGGGACGACGTCACTCATCGCCTCGCCAGGTCGGTTAGTTCTCGCTGCCGGTGGCCTCGGTCCAGAGATCGAGCTCGGCGCGGTCAGCCTGCACCTTGCGCCAGATCAGCAACCCCCCAAGGGCGACCAGCGCCAGAACAAGCAGCTTCTTCACGGTGTGACCCCACTTCTTCGACGGCCTCACCTGCCGGGGTGAGACCCAACGGTTGACATGCAGCCTAGCAAGGGTTCGCTGCGGTCCTTGTGTTGCGCACGAACCAGATGTACGGAATGTGCAAAGCATGGCAAGGCCGGCGCAGGTGAGACCCGCCTTACCCGTCCATCTTGGACAACGATCCGATCATGCGGGGCAAGGCGCGCGGGGTTGTTTTCACGTTTCAAAAGCCGGCACCGGCGTGCCGCGCCGGGCCCATCGTACGGCCGGCGGCATCGCCACGCCCGCCCCCAGGAACATCAGCCCCAGCACCAGCCACCCCGCCGTCCCCCATCCCATGACCAGCGTGGTCAGCAGCGCGGGCCCGAGCATGCGGGCCACGGCCGTCCCCGTGCCGAAGAACCCCTGGTACTCCCCCTGCTTGTCGTCCGGCGCCAAGGTGAAGCTGATCTCCCAGGCTCCGGAGGCCAGGAGCAGCTCGCCCACCACCTGGAGCGCCACCCCGGCGAGCAGCACGGCGCCGGCCAGCCACGGCGACGAGCCGGCCGACGACAGCGCGAACACCCCGCAGGCCACCAGCATGACCAGCCCCGCCCGCCGTACCGAGGAGGAGGCGTCGGCGAGGCCGCGGACCCGGCGGGCGACGCGGACCTGGAACAGCACGACCCCCGCCGTGTTGAGCAGCAGGAGCGCGGACACCGTCCAGGTGGGGGCCGCGGTGCGCTGGGCGATCCACAGCGGGACGATCAGGCTGAGCATCGGCATGTACAGCAGCATGACCGTGTTGATCAGCGTGACCAGCGCGTACGGCCGGTCGCGCAGCACCGCCAGCCGGGGACCGGCGGTCACCGGCGTGGGAGGCACGGCGGGCAGCCGGAGCAGCACCAGGGCGGCGCCCAGGAAGCAGGCCGCGTCCACGGCCAGCACCGCCAGGTACGCCTCGCGGGAGTTCAGGTGCAGAGCCAGGCCGCCCAGCGCGGCGCCGACGGCGAGTCCCCCGTTCTGCGCCGACTGGAGCGCGGCCCGGACGTGGGTCCGGCTCGCGGGCTCGACCAGCCCGGCGAGCAGGGCCTGGCGGGCGGCGGACAGGCCGGTCTGCGCGGTCCCGTAGACGCAGGCGACGAGGACGAACGGCGGAAACGACCGGACCAGGACGTACGAGGCGACCGCCGCGGCGGTGGCGAGGGCGAGCAGCACGGCGACGCCGCGCGGGCCGCGCCGGTCGGCCAGGTGGCCGAGCGGAACCCCGGCGAGCGCGCCGACGGCCCAGCCGAGCGTCAGCCCGACGCCGACCTGTGCGGGCGACATGCCGACGACGCCGGTGAAGTACAGCGCCGAGGTGACGAGGTACGCGCCGTCGCCGGTCGAGGCCACGAGCTGGGCTGCGGTCAAGGTCCTGAGGTCGTTTCCCACCGGTCAGGCCTTGTACGACTCGGGGGTCATGCGGGTGGCCACGCCCATGCGGTTCCAGGCGTTGATCGTGGCCACGGCCACCACCAGTGCCGCGAGCTGCCGCTCGTCGAAGTGCCTGGCCGCCTCGTCCCAGACCTCGTCGGTGACGTCGTGCGTGGACAGGCGGGTGGCGGCCTCGGTGAGGGCGAGCGCGGCCCGTTCCTGGTCGGTGAAGAAGGGCGCCTCGCGCCACACGGCGACGGCGTGCAGCCGGGCGTCGCTCTCGCCCGCCTGCTTGGCGTCGGAGCTGTGCATGTCCACGCAGTACACGCATCCGTTGATCTGGCTGGCCCGCAGCCGGACGAGCTCCAGCAGCGGCGCGGGCAGGGTGCTGTCCTTGACGAATCGGTCGAGTCCGGCCATCGCGCGGTACGCCTCTCCGGCGAGGGCACCGAGGTCCATACGTTCTGTCATGGCACCGAGCCTAGGGAGCGGCTTGTCCCGGTATAAGCTCCAATTTCCGGTGAACTGATTGGGCCAAGCATGGACGTCCACGTGACGCTGACCGGCCGGGGTGACCTGGCCGCACAGGTCTACCGCCAGCTGCTGGAGGCGATCCTGGACGGCCGGCTGCGGTCGGGTGAGCGGCTGCCGCCGACGCGAGAGCTGGCGCGGCGCCTGGAGATCTCGCGCAACACCGTCGCGGTGGCCTACGACCGGCTCGTCGCCGACGGGTTCCTGGTGGGGCGGGCGGGGGCGGGCACGTTCGTGTCGGCGGAGCCGGTGCGGGGGCGGGCCGCGCCGCGGGGCGTGGTGCGGCCGCGTGCCCTGTGGCGGTCGATGCCGCCCGCCGCGACACCCGTCTCCCCCGCGCGGTACGACTTCCGGGCCGGGGTGCCGGACCCGCGGCTGTTCCCGATGGAGAGCTGGCGCAGGCTGGTGGCCAGGGAGCTGCGGGTGAGCGCGTTCACGGCCGGCTACGGCGACCCGGCGGGGCACGAGGGGCTCAGGGAGGCGATCTCCCGGCACATCGGAGTCAGCCGTTCCGTACGGGCCGGCGCGGACGACGTGCTCATCACCAGCGGCGCGCAGCAGGCGCTCGACCTCGTCGGGCGGGTGCTGGTCGAGCCGGGTGCGTGCGTGGCGGTCGAGGAGCCGGGGTATCCGCCGGCCCGGCTGCTGTTCCGCTCGCTCGGCGCGCGGGTCGTGGGGGTGCCGGTGGACGGCGAGGGCATCGACGTGTCCGCCATCCCGGGCGGGGTCCGGCTCGTGTACGTGACGCCGTCCCACCAGTTCCCGCTGGGCACGCCGATGTCGCTGGCGCGGCGGGCGGCGCTGCTGGCGTGGGCGGAGCGGCGCCGGGCCGTGGTGATCGAGGACGACTACGACAGCGAGTTCCGCTTCGGGGATCGCCCTCTGGAGCCGCTGCAGAGCCTGGACCGTGCCGGCCGGGTGGTGTACGTGGGCTCGTTCTCCAAGACGCTGCTCCCGGCGCTGCGGCTGGGCTTCCTGGTCGCGCCGGCTTCGCTGGCGCCCGCGCTGCGCGCGGCCAAGCAGCTCACCGACTGGCACGGCTCGCTGCCGACGCAGGCCGCGCTGGCCCGGTTCATCGACGAGGGGCTGCTGGCGCGGCACATCAGGAAGGCGACCCGCGAGTACGCGGCCCGGCACGCGCTGATCACCGCCGCGCTGGAGCGTGACGAGCGGCTGCGCGTGGTGCCGTCGGTCGCGGGCCTGCACCTCTGCGCCCTGCTGGCTCCCGGCGTGTCCGTACGGCCGGCGCCCGGGCTGGCCGTGGAGCGGCTCGACGCGTACTGCGGCGAGACCCCGGCGCTGTCCGGGCTGGTGCTGGGCTACGGCGCGATCCGGCAGCCGGACCTCCCCGCGGGCCTCCGCCTCCTCGACGGGTCCCTGCGAGGGGAAGGCTAGAAGTGCTTGCGGGTCCAGAAGCGTCTGGCCCGCTCCCCCGTCAGCTCCGGATCGTCCGGCGGCGACGGCTGCTGCACGATGACGACCGTCGTCCTGGCGTGCCGCGCGCAGTACATGCTGGTGGACGGCAGGAGCATGCGGCTGAGCAGCCCGCGCCGGCTGCGCCCGAGCACCAGCAGGTCGCCCTCGCGGGCCAGGTCCACGAGGTGGTAGCCGGGGTCGCCGACCCGGCCGACGACGGCCGTGGTGAGGTCCTCGGGCATCCCGCCCGCCACGTCCTCGAACACGCCCGCCACGACCTCGGCGCAGCGCGCCTCCTCCCCGGCCCGCAGCGCCTGCTGCACCGGCAGTGCCTCGGGGAACGGGTGGACCGGCGCCCGGCTGACGTGCACGGCGACCAGGGTCATCCGGTGCAGCCGGGCGGCCCCGATGGCCCAGGCCAGGGCCCAGCGCGAGGCCGGGGTCTCGTCGATCCCCACGATCAGCCTCGGCCCACCGGGCAGGTCATGATCCACGGCACCCTCCTCGAAGGGGTACTCGACCATCTTGCTCCTTGCCGCTGGTTACCTGAAGGTGGCACTTTGCGAACTCTGGAGTCCCTCGCTACCCCGAGGCGTGGCATGCGGGGCGGAACGAGGCCGGGTGCAGGCCTGTCCCGCCCTCGACCGGCGGCTCGACGGGGCGCTGACGCACAGGCTCACCACTTTGGTGGCCGCCACGGGCTACGGCAAGCCCCTCCCGCCGTCCGGTTGGAGCCAGTCTGTCGAGGCCGCCTCCTGGGCGCCCGGCGAGATGCGAGGTCGCCCTTCCCGAGGGGTCAGATGAGCGCGAGCAGCCCTTCGAACAGGGTCTCGCGCTCGCGGCCGGTGAGCGCGGCGTACGGCTGGGCGGCGCGCCGGTTGGTGTCCTCCTCGATCCGGTCGCGCAGCGGACCGCAGCCCAGCTCGACGACCGTGTCCGCCGTCAGCCCGGCGGCGTGCCAGGAGGCGGCGTGGGCGTCGGCCCGGTGGTAGCGCAGCGCGGCGACGCGGTTGAACAGCAGCACGCCCGGCGGCGTCCCCTCGGGCTCGTACGGCGGCGCCATCACCGCGAACGCGCCACCCGGCTCGGCCTCGGCCCGCGCCAGGACCTCCCCCAGCAGGGCGGCCACGACCGGCACGTCGTAGGCGTCCCAGAGGCGTTGGGTGGCGGCGGCGTGGACCTCGTACAGGCCGCGGAGGTAGGACCGGCCGGCGTCGGTGAGCCGCAGGAGGCCGTCGGTGTCCTCGGCCAGCGTGCCCTGGCGGAGCTGGTCCGCGATCTCGGCGTGCAGGTCGGCGGCGGTGCCGTACCGGTAGACGACGGACAGGTCGCGGCGGGTGAGCGGGCGCGCGGGAAGCACGTACCGCAGGTCGACGAGGAAGCCGGGGGTCAGGCCGCACGCCTCGGCGTGGTCGTCGCTCTGCCGGCGGGCCGCGGCGTGGACGTTGACGTGGACCGCGTTGACGACGGGGGCCATGGTGGCTGCGAACGCCGACAAGTCCTGATTTGTCGGCTCATGAAGCATTGGCTCTTGGCGCGTCGGCTCATGATGTATCGGCATCGGCCGCCATTATGCCCGGGTAGGTCCCCGGGTAGGAGGTTCTTGACCGGGCAATGTCGTCCCTTGAACGTGCGGATCATCGGGCGTGGGGGGCGCATGGGATGATCCCGTCTGTGCCTCCCGCCTCGGTGCCGTTCAGGCTCATGCGCGCCGCGGTGTTCGCCGTGGTGTGCGTCGGGCTGGGCTGGGGGGCGCACGCGTTCGGCGGGGGAAGCGTGGCTCCGGGCATGGTGGCCGGGGCGCTGGGCGGGGCGTTCGCGGCGGCGTGTCCGCTGTCCGGGCGTGAGCGGACGGCGGGGGCGATCCTGCCGCTGCTCGGCGGGGCGCAGGCCGTGCTGCACGTGGTGTTCTCGCTGGCCCATGCCGCCTCGCCGGTCGAGATGCCGGCGGACGCCCACGCGGGGCTGGTGCCGGGGCTCGGCATGCTCGTCGCGCACGGATGGGCGACGCTGCTGACCGGGTTGTGGCTGGCCCGGGGCGAGGCGTTGTTCTGGGCGCTGCTGCGCCGGCTGGCGGTGCGGCTGCTGCTCGTGCGGCTGCCCGTGTTCTGGACGCCGTTCGTCATGGTTTGTACGGCCCGGCCGGTGGTGTTGCGCGGGGCCGTGCTGCGGTACGCGGTGAGCCGGCGGGGCCCGCCGATGGTTGTCGATTTGTTCTGACATCTCACCTTTTTTCGACAACCGCAGCTGGGACGTGCGCGTTTTCGGCGTGCCCGTACCCGGCTGGAGAAAGGCGTTTCCCGTGTTCTCTCGTCATGTTCTGGTGCTCGTCGCCGCCGTCGGCGTGCTGACCGCGTGTGGTGGCCAGGAGGCCACCGAGGCGGCCCGGACGAGCCCTTCCGCCGCCAGTGTCGCCGACAAGGCTGCCGTTCTCACCATCGCCGACCCGTGGGTCAAGACCACGAAGAAGGGGATGACGGCCGCGTTCGGCACCCTGGTCAACCCGACCGGCGCCGACATCACGATCGTCGCCGGCAGCACGCCCCTGTCGACGAAGGTGGAGCTGCACGAGGTCGTGGAGTCCGGCGGCAAGATGATCATGCGGCCGAAGGAGGGCGGCATCGTGGTGCCCGCGGGCGGCACGCACGAGCTGCGGCCCGGCGGTGACCACATCATGCTCATGGACGTCACCGAAGAGGTGAAGCCGGGCGTGCGGGTGCCGTTCACGCTCACGGTGAAGGGCGGCTCGCCGCTGGAGTTCACGGCCGTCGGCAAGGACTTCGCCGGCGGCAGGGAGGACTACCAGCCGGGGACGGGGCACTGATGGGCAGCGCCGCGATCAGCCGCCGGAGGCTGCTGGCGGGCGGGGTCGCGCTGCCGGTGGCGGCCGGGGCAGCCGCGGCCATGGCCGCCGCACCCGCAAAAGCCGCCCCCGCAGAAGCCGTGCCCGCAGAAGCCGTGCCCGCAGAAGCCGTGCCCGCAAAGGCCGTACCGGGAGAAGCCGTACCCGCGACAGGTACGGGCGACGGGGTGGAGCCGTTCCACGGCGAGCACCAGGCCGGCGTCGCGACGACTCCACAGGCGCACGCCGTCTTCCTCGGGCTCGACCTGCTGCCCGGCACCGGCAAGGAGGCGATCGTCCGGCTGATGCAGCTCCTCACCGACGACGCCCGCCGGCTCACCCAGGGACGGCCGGCCCTGGCCGACACCGAGCCCGAGCTCGCCGTCGCCCCCGCCCGGATGACGATCACGTTCGGGTTCGGGCCGGGCCTGTTCGCGGCGGCGGGCGTGACCTCGCCGGTGCGGGAGCTGCCCGCGTTCGAGACCGACAGGCTGGAGGACCGGTGGAGCGGCGGCGACCTGCTCGTGCAGGTCTGCGCCGACGACCCGATGACGGTGGCGCACGCGCTGCGGATGATCGTCAAGGACGCGCGGGCCTTCGCGCGGGTGCGGTGGAGCCAGCGGGGCTTCCGGCGCGCCGCGGGCACGCAGGCGGCCGGTACGACGCAGCGCAACCTCATGGGCCAGCTCGACGGCACGGTCAACCCCTCGAACCTCGACCGGTCCGTGTGGATCGGCGACGGGTCCGAGGGAATGCGGGGCGGTACGACGATGGTGCTGCGCCGGATCCGGATGAGGCTTGAGAAGTGGGACGCGGCGGACCGGTCGGCGCGGGAGTTCGCGATCGGCCGCCGGTTGGACACGGGCGCCCCGCTCACCGGCCAGGCCGAGCGGGACGAGCCCGACTTCGACCGGCTCAACCAGCTCGGGTTCCCGGTCATCCCGGAGTTCGCGCACATCAGGCGGGCGCGGGCCATCGAGCCGGGGCAGCGGATCCTGCGGCGGCCCTACAACTACGACGAGGCGGTGGGCGCCGACGGGGCCTCGGAGTCGGGGTTGATCTTCGTGTCGTACCAGGCGGACATCGACCGGCAGTTCGTGCCCGTGCAGCGGCGGGTGGCGGAGGGTGACCTGCTGAACGCGTGGGTCACGCCGATCGGCTCGGCGGTCTTCGCGATCCCGCCCGGGTGCACGCCGCAAGGGTGGGTCGGCGACCGCCTGCTCGCCACCTGACCTGCCATGCCCGCCCGGGTCCCGGCTGCTCGCAGCCGCGGACCCGGGTCAGGCGAACGCGCTGCCCGGCAGGCACGACGGCGGCCGGTCGGACGGCGGCCAGAAGTAGGGCAGGTCGTCCGGCTCGGGGCCGAAGAGGGGGACGTAGAAGGCGGGGTCCTTGCGCAGCAGGGCCGAGCGGTGGCTGAGGTGCAGGGCGGCGTCGCCCAGCCACGGCGGCAGCTCGCCGTGCGTCTCCAGGTCCGGCTGGGCCCGCACGACACGGTGGCCGCAGTGCTGGGCCACCTCGCGGCTGATCGTGCCGGCGCAGGTGTCCTGGCGGCCGAGGTCGCACCACCGGCCGCACACCTCCAGGCCGTACCTGGCAAGGGCCTCCTCGTAGCCGGCCCACATGCGCACCGCCGGGTGGTGGCGCCAGCCGTACCCGGGGACGGTGAGGGCGCGCAGGATCTGCAGGGCCTCGACCCGCTGCTTCCCGAGGCGCCGGGGGTCGAGGACCCCGGCGCACCTCGCGAAGTCGGGATAGGGGAGGAATGTCTGCATCGGCTGTCCCCCGCTTCTCGGTTGAGGCCCTCCGAACGCCCCTACCCGCCCACCAGGCCGGCGACCGCGAGCGTCGTCTCCGGGTGGCGGGCCAGGAGGGCGACGGCCTCGGCGTGCGCGGCCGGCTCCTCCGTCAGCCAGCCGCCCTCGCAGCCGAGGAGCGAAGCCACCGCGTCGCACGTGCCCGGGTGGGCGCGCAGGAGCTCGGCGACCGGTCCGCCGGTCACGGCCACCGGTCCGCCCGCCGCCGCGGGGGCGGCCGCGTGCCCGCTCCACGGCGGCACCCAGGCGTCCAGCTCCGCCAGCCCGGCGGGGAACGTCCGGCCCGCCTCCCTCACCAGCACCGGCACGAGCTCCCGCGCCTGGTCCCGCAGCGTCGTGATCAGCCTGGGCACCCACGGCAGCAGCACCGCGTCCGGCAACCGCGCGAACGCCTTGGAGATCAGCTCCACCACGAACGGCGTCAGCGACGGCACCGACTCCAGCGCCTGCACGAACCCGCTGATGTAGAGCGGGAACGACGGCAGCACGAGCGGGTTGGCGAGCAGCTCGTCGCACCGCTCCCGCAGCGCGGCCGACGACAGCAGCCCGAGCTGCGTGTGCGCCGCCCACAGCAGCGCCACCTTGGCCGGCGTCCGCGGATGCGACTGCTGGACGGCCAGCTCAAGCTGGGCCCGCTCGCAGCCGAGCGACAGCGCCAGCCCCTCCATGGAGAACAGGAAGCCCAGCATGGCCCCGACCTGCCGAACCCCGGTGTCCTCGGCCACGAACGCGGTGGGCAGCAGCGTGCAGTACTGCGCGTAGCCGGTGGTGACGAACGCCTCGCACCAGGCCGGCAGCCCCGGCTCCGCCGCCCGGTAGTGGGCGAGCAGGCGGCGGATGCGGCGCAGCACCTCGGGCGCGTCGTCCACGGTGCGCTCGGCGGACAGCAGCTCGACGGCCCGCGCCCCCAGCTCGTCGGTGAAGCGGCGGCTGCCGAGGAACACGATCGAGTCCTCGACCGCCTCCAGCGCGGTCGCGGCCGTGGCCCGGGGGTGCCGCACCGCGGCCCGCAGGCGCCGCTCCAGCACCTGCTCGACGGTGACGCCCTCGTAGCCCAGCTCGATGACGGAGCGCTGGTGCTGGCCGAGGGACAGGTCCCAGCTCTCCTGGATGGAGCGCTCGCCGAGCCGGCGCGTGCCCATGATGGGGCGCACCGCGCTGTCGGGCAGCAGGTAGCGCAGCATCCACAGCAGGTGCGAGCAGGGCGCGAGGTGGGGGTCGGCGTCGAGGTTCATCAGCGCCCGCTGGACCGTGCGCTTGTGCAGGTCGAGCCCGAGGGGCTCCAGCCGGTCGTAGACGTCGCGGGCCAGCGGCGGCATCGCGTCGTAGCCGACCTGGCCGACGCGGTCGCCGCCGAGCAGGATCTCGCACAGGTGCCGGACGTCGCGCCGGCCGGGCACCACGTCCTTCTCGATGCAGGTGACCGCCGCGTCCTGGAAGTCGTACGGCGTCGGCCGGGCGCGGTCGCGCATGCCCGCGAGCAGGATCGACGTCTCGTACACGGCGATGGCGTCGGCGGTGCTGGCCAGGTAGCCGTTGCGGCGTGCCAGCCGGACCAGGTCCACGCACCAGCCGAGCAGCTCGGCCTCGTCGGGCCCGCCCAGCTCGGGCGGCCTGGACAGGAACCCGCTCAGCCGGTCCGCGACCGGTCGCGGCGCCTCGGGTCCGGTCTCCTTCGCGCGGGCCCGCTTCGTCTTGGCCGGCCCTTGCTGTCCCTCCAGCCGGTACGGCTGGACGCCGCCGCGCGAGACGGCCTTGGCCCAGGTCGCCGCCGCGATCGACACCGAGCCGGAGGCCAGGCCGAACTGCGCCTCGATGGCCGAGTGGCTGGACGGGATGAGGCCGTACAGCCAGCGCGTGCCCGTGCGGGGCGTGATGGCGTACGTGCCGGAGCCCGCGAGCCCGAACTCCTCGACCCGGCTGGCCGCGTGGAAGGCGCCGCACACGTACAGGCAGCGCTCCGGGTCGGCGCCGGAGGTGGACAGGTGCTCGCGGATGCGCGTCCACATGTGGCGCTCGCGCTCCTCGTCCCGCGCGAGCCGGTCGCCCCGCTCCGGGGCCAGCCGCCGGAACAGGCTGCCGATCAGCACCATGACCTGCCGGTAGGTGTCGTGGTCGGCGTCGAGCAGGGGGCGCTCCACGTACTGGTCCCACCACTCGGACCAGTGGCGCACCTTGCCGTGGTGCAGCAGGTGGGCCTCCAGCTCGGCGAAGCGGGGACGCAGGTCGCCGATCTCGATGCCCACGGCGTCGCCGTGCAGCGCCGCGTCCTCACCGTGGCCGGGCTCGGGCTCCGGGCCCTCCTCGCCTGCGGTGTCGTCGTCCTTCGGCAGCCACTGGAAGACGTGGTCGGCCGAGCGGTCCACGAGGACCAGCTCGACGCCGGGCGTCTCCAGCGCGTACGCGATGACCTGGTACTCCGCCGACGCCTCGGTGATGGGCGCCACCACGCTGAGCGGCCCGGACCCCGGCGGGAAGCCGTCGAGCTCCGTCGCGAACGCCTGCAGGGCCACCGGCAGGCGGCAGTTGCGCAGCTCGCCGAGCAGCGGGCGCAGGTCCTCGCACAGCTCCAGGTAGACGACCTGGGGCCGCTTCTCGCGCAGCCGGCGCGCCATGGCCAGCGCGGACGCGGGCGAGTGGTGGCACACCGGGAAGATCTCCAGCTCCTCGCGCAGCGCCCGGTCGACGTCGTCCACCAGGCCCGCGAGGATCTCGGACAGGGAGGCCGGGGCGCCGGCGAAGGCCGCGGCGGCGTCCAGCAACTGCTCGCGCAGGGCTCCGAACGGACCCGCGATCGCGCCGGGCGCGCTCATGACAGGGTGGCGATCGCCTGGCGGCCGCCTTCGAGGAAGTCCGGCCACTCACCGCCGTCCTTCTTGCTGCGGGGCTCGACGACGCCGTGCCAGTACTTGTTGAGAATGGCCAGGTCCTCCGGATTGCGGCGGGCCAGCGAGCCGACCAGGGAGCCGGCGAGGGTCTGGGCGCGCAGCGTCTGGTCGCCGAAGAACTGGCTGTGCAGGATGGCGTCCTCCAGCACGCCGATCTGCTCGGCCGTGGACAGCGCCGACTCCAGCCTCTCGTCGTCGCTGCTCGCCGACTCGGACGCGGCCCGCAGGTCGGCGAAGCTCTGCAGCAGGATGTCGAGCAGCGTGGGCGGCACCTCCAGCTCGATCCGGTGGCGGCGCAGCAGCTCGGTGGTGCGGAAGCGGACGATCTCCGCCTCGCTGCGCTTGTTCGTCACGACGGGGATGCGGACGAAGTTGAAGCGCCGCTTCAGGGCCGAGGACAGGTCGTTGACGCCCCGGTCGCGGCTGTTGGCCGTCGCGATGATGGAGAAGCCGGGCTTGGCGAAGACGATGTTGTCGTCGTCCAGCTCGGGGATGGACACGTACTTCTCGGACAGGATCGAGATGAGCGCGTCCTGCACGTCGCTGGTGGAGCGGGTCAACTCCTCGAAGCGGCCGATCACGCCCTGCTCCATCGCCGTCATGATGGGCGAGGGGATCATGGAGTCGCGCGACTGCCCCTTGGCGATCACCATGGAGACGTTCCACGAGTACTTGATGTGGTCCTCGGTGGTGCCGGCCGTGCCCTGGACGACCAGCGTCGAGTTACGGCTGATCGCGGCGGACAGCAGCTCGGCCAGCCAGCTCTTGCCCGTGCCCGGGTCGCCGATCAGCAGCAGCCCGCGGTCGGAGGCGAGGGTCACGATGGCGCGCTCGACGAAGCTCCGGTCGCCGAACCACTTCTGCTTGATCTCCCGGTCGAGCCCGTCGGAGCGGTCGGACCCGAGCACGAACAGCCGAACCATCCGGGGGCTCAGCCGCCACGAGAACGGCTTGGGCCCGTCGTCCACGGACTCCAGCCAGTCGAGCTCGTCGGCGTACTTCACCTCGGCGGGGGCACGCAGCATCTCGTCGGTCATGCGGGGGACTCTCCTAGGTGAGGAAGCTCTTGAGCTCGAACACGAGTTTGCGGATGTGGCCGGAGATCACCGGAGTGCCGAGGTCCTTGAACTTCTGGCGGAACCACGGGTTGACGCTCTGCCGGCCGGAGCTGTTCACCGAGCCGACGGGGATGAAGCGCACCCCGGAGCGGTGGACGGCCTGGATCCCGTCGAACAGCGGCTGCGACCGGTCGAACTCGTAGAAGTCCGAGATCCACACCATCACGGTGTTGCGCGGCTCGGCGATCTTCGGCCGGGCCATCGCCATCGCGACGGGCCCGTCGTTGCCGCCGCCGAGGTCGGTGCGCAGCAGCACCTCGAACGGGTCATGCACCCAGGGCGTCAGGTCGATCGCCCTGGTGTCGTACGCGATGAGGTGGACGTCCACCTTCGGCAGCCCGGCGAAGATCGACGCGAGGATGGTGCAGTTGACCATGGAGTCGACCATGGAGCCCGACTGGTCCACCACCACGATCAGCCGGGACGGCGTGTTCTTGCGGGCCGTGTGCCGGTAGAAGAGCCGGTCGACGTAGAGCCGCTGGTCCTCGGGGCTCCAGTTGGTGAGGTTCTTCCAGATGGTCCGGTCGAGGTCGAGGTTGCGGAACACCCGTTTGGGCGGCACGGACCGGTCGATCTTGCCGGCGCTGGTCTGCTCGACCTGTGTGCGGAGCACCTCGGCGACCTCGTCGACGAACCGGCGGATCAGCGCCTTGGCGTTGGCCAGCGCGATGCCCGACAGGTTGGCCTTGTCGCGCAGCAGCTGCTCGATGAGCGACATGCTGGGCGTGAGCTGCCTGGCCAGGGTGGGGTCGGCCAGCACCTCGCGCAGGCGCATCCGGCTGACCAGGTCGCCTTCGAGGCCGGCCAGGACGCCGCCCAGCTCGTCGCTCGCGGGGTTGGCGCGAAGCCCGCCGGGCTCGTGGCCGAGGGCGCGCTCGAACCAGCCGGCGTCCTGCTGCCAGCGGGCCAGGCCGCTCGCGGAGACACTGCCCGTGCCGGTCGCGAACACGTTGAGCAGCAGCTTCGACACCAGCGCGGCCCGGCGCACCTCGTCGGGGCCGATCTCCTCCGACTCCGGCAGTCCGGACACCATCAGGCCGTCGAACTCGGCGGCCAGCTCGGGGAAGCGCTGCACGACGTTGTCGACCGAGACGCCGGGGTCGAGCAGGGCGGCGGGCAGGCCGAGGTCGCCGACGACGGCCATGCTGCCCGCTTCGAGGGCGGGCTGCTCGTCGGCCTCGAAGACGCGGGACAGCAGCCGCCAGTAGAGCACCTGCCGCCGGTTCGCGTCAGCGCTCGAAGGCCCTGTGAGGGACTCGGCGGGGGACTCGCCAGGGGGCTCGGCGGGGGACTCGCTCGGGGATTCGCTCATCGCCGCAGCAGCCGTCCTGCCCGCTCCTGGAGCACGGCGACGACGTCGCCGGTCTTCGCCACGGCCTTGACCGCCTTGGGGTCGGTGGGGCCGAGCGCCCAGTCGCCGTTGCCGGCCTCGACCGGCTTGCGCTTGACCGTCGCCCGCACCGCCAGCGGCTGGACGGACCATCGTCCGCCGTCCCAGCGCATGAGGCCGACGCAGGCGGTGGAGGCCGCCACGAGCTGGGGGGTCAGCGGGCCGCATGAGGGCAGCCGGTCGGTGTCGAGGGCGATCGGGTGGCCGTCGACGTCGAGCGTGCCGTCGCCGGTCACCGTGTAGCCCTCCAGCAGGACGGGCTCGGCGATCCGCGCGGGATGGCGGTCGAGGGGCGACGCCGGCGGGGCGAGCGCGCCGGCGAGCTGGACGCGGGCCACGGCGAACGGGTCGGCGGGCTCGCCCGCGCGGGCCCGGTCGTCGTGCCACACGAGGTCGCCGCCGGGCAGCAGCGGCATGCCGGTGAGGTCGAGGGCGCGCTGCCCGGCCAGCGCCGTCAGCAGCGCCGGATGGCCTCTCAGCAGTTGCCACACGGCGGGGCCGGTGATCGTGTCGACCTTCATGGCGCTGACGCTCGCCCGCACGAGCCGCTTCGGCTCGTCGCCGGCGGGCTCCAGCACGCCGTGGACCTGGACCTGCACGGCGGTGCCGTGCTCGTGGACGTCCACGCCCAGCGGCAGCAGCCGCCCGGAGACCGTGACCGGCTCCGGACGGGCGGGCAGGCCGCCGGGCTGGGCGAGCAGGAGGGCCCGCGCCCACAGGTCGCCCCAGCGGCGGGCGGGCAGGTGCGGCATCAGGCCGATCGGGGTGGAGGCGGCCAGCTCGGCCGCCAGCCCGTCGAGCAGCACCGCGAGGCGGCGCGCGGCGGGCTGGGCGAGCAGGGCCTCGACGGCCTGGCCGGAGCCGGAGACCAGGTCGTGGTCGACGCCGCGCCAGCCGGTGATGGCCAGCTCGTGCAGCCAGGCGCGGCCGGCGGCGAGCAGGTTGGCGGGGACGCCCGGCTCGTCCGGCGTCGCGCCGGTGGCCGGCCAGGGCTCGCGGTCGCGGCCGAGCGCGGCGTCGAGCCGGTCGAGCAGGGCGTCGTGGACCGCGCCGAGCAGCGCGGTGCGGGCCCCGGCGAGAGCCGCCAGGTGCTCCTCGCCGACCGAGCCCGCGGCGATCTTGGCCGCCGCCTCGGCCGCCCGGTCGCCCAGGGGCGTGCCGGCCATGGCCCCGGCCAGGGCGGCCAGCGCCCCGGCCCGCTGCTCGCCGAGCCGGGCGAACCCGTTGGCGAGCGCGTCGTCGAACCCCGTCACCAGCTCCAGGGCCTGCCCGGTCCCGGGTATGTCGCCGTCGAGCAGCGCGGCGAGTTGCACTCCCCGCATCACGCACCCGCCCCGGTCGCCGGGAACCAGTGCAGCTCGGGCACCGGCTCACCCGTGCCCGGCAGCTCCAGGTACGCCAGGTGGCGCAGGAACCGGCTGAACACCATGGACGCCTGCGTCCGCTCCACCGAGCCGTCGAGGGCGCGGATCAGGTCGCCGTCCTCGCCGACCTCGGCCCGCAGGTAGCCCGCCACGCGGTCCAGGCCGTACTGGAGCACGGCCTCGGCGACCAGCGCCTGGAGGTGCTTGCACGGCGAGCCGTACAGGCCGCCGCAGGGCCGGTTGTTGTTGGTGCTGCAACTGTACGCGTGGGTGCCGGCGGCGATCGAGGAGACGTACACCCGCTCGATGTCGGAGCCGCTCGACACGACTCCCTGCAACCGTCCGTCGGCCAGCTCGACGAACGGCACCTTGGCCAGCTTGCGGGGCCGGAGCGGTGGCACCACCGGCACCACGCTGCGCTGCTCCCACGCGGCCATGTCCGCGGTCACGACCTTTCGACCTCCCAGCCCGGTACGGCTCGCGGACGCCTGATCGTGCGACGGCACTACGCGAACGGCCGATTGAATGATCCGAGAATGTACCCCACCCCGACGACAATTCCGGAGCCGACAAGATCACCGGGGTCGGGGCGTCAGGAGGGCAGGGCGCGGCGCAGGAACGCGAGCTGGTGCAGCAGCAGGTTCTCGGCCACGGACTCCTCGACGGGCAGGTGGGTGGTGCGCGGCAGCGGCAGCACCTCGTGCGCCTTCCCGGCCGCGAGCAGCGCCGCGGACAGCCTCAGGGTGTGCGCCGGCGCGACGTTGTCGTCGGCCAGACCGTGGATGAGCAGCAGCGGCCGGGTGAGCGACGCGGCCTCCAGCACGGGGGAGCAGCGGTCGTACGCCTCCGGGTGCTCGTCCGGGTGTCCGAGGTGGCGCTCGCGCCAGTGCGTGTCGTACAGCCGCTGGTCGGTGACGGGCGCGCCCGCGACGGCGGCGTGGAAGACGTCGGGCCGGCGCAGCACCGCGAGCGCGGCCAGGAACCCGCCGAACGACCAGCCCCGGATCGCCACCCGTGACAGGTCCAGCTCGGGCCGGTGGGCCGCCGCCTCGCGCAGCCCCTCGACCTGGTCGTCGAGCACCGGCCCGGCGAGGTCGAGGTGGATCTCCCGCTCCCAGGCGGGCCCGCGTCCGGGCGTGCCCCGGCCGTCCACCGCGAGGACCGCGAAGCCCTGCTCGGCGAACCACTGCGAAACGTACGTCCACCACGCCTGCTCGGCGGTCACCTTGCGCAGGGCCGGGCCGCCGTACGGGTCCATGAGGACGGGCAGCGGGGCGTCGCCGGGCCGGTGCCAGGAGGGCAGGAACAGGGCGGCGCGCAGCCCGCGGGGGCCGAGGCTCAGCAGCTCGGGCCGGGGCTCCAGCACGGGCCGCTGCGCGTGCGACGCGATCTCCGGCTCCACGGCTTCCCCCGCGCCGTGGACCGTGACGCGGGTGCCGGGGCGGTCGAGGGTGCGGGAGAGGAGCACGGTGGTGCCGCCCCGCCGCACGGCGCTGTGGACGCCCGGCTCGGTGGTCAGTGGCCGCGCCCCGGTGTCCGGGTCGTACGCCCAGACGTGGGTCTGCGTCGGCTCGTCCGTCGCCGCGAACAGCACGGTACGGCCGTCCACGGCGAGCACGCCGAGGAGCTGGAGGCCGGGCGGGGTCACGGGCACGCCGTCGGCCATCAGCCGGCGCGTGCCGTCCACGTCGCCGGCGGTGAGCAGCACACCGGCCGAGTCGCGGGCGGGCAGGCCGGGCAGGAGCTCCACCCAGGCGTCGTCGCGCTGCTCGGCCAGCACCCGGGCCGCCCCGGTGGCCGGGTCGACCCCGAGCACCTGGACGTGGCGCTGGTCGCGGCTCTGCACGGACGCGTACGGCCCGGCGGCGTCCCAGCCGGCGTCGGTCAGGTACTCGAACCCCTTGGCGTCCCAGGCGACCGAGGTGAGCGGGCTCCGTCCCTCGGCGTCGGCGATCCACAGGCTGACCTCGGCGTTGGCCGTGCCCGCCGACGGGTAGGGAAAGCTGACCGGAGGCCGGGAGGGGTCGGAGGGGTCGGCCAGGTGCCAGCGGCGCACGGGCGCGGTGTCCACCCGGGCCACGAGCAGCCGGGTGCCGTCGGGCGACCACCAGTAGGCGCGGTGGCGGCCCATGGACTCGCTCGCGACGTGCTCGGGAAGGCCGAAGGTGACCTCCGGCCCGTCCGGGACTGCCACCGCCCGATCCACGGCGTCTTCTGTGTCGGCCGCTTCTGTGTCGGCCGCTTCTGTGTCGGCCGCTTCTGTGTCGGCCACGCGGAGGGCGCCCCCGCTGACGTACGCGACGCGGCGGCCCGTGGGGTCCGGGCGGGGGTCGAGGACCGGCTCGGCCGCGGCGACCGGCCGTACCAGGCCGTCGGAGACGCGGACCGTCCACAGCCGGCCGGAGAGCGCGAAGGCCAGCAGCTCGCAGGCGGCGTCGGCGGCGTAGGCGACGATGCCGGAGGACAGCTCGCCGGCCCGCTGGCGCCGGGTGAGCTCCTCGGCGGAGAGCTCCTCGCCCGCGCCCACGAGCAGCACGCGGGGGTCGGCGAGGAGGCGTTCGCGGCCGGTGGCGACGTCGAGCGCCCACAGGCAGCTCACCGGGTCGTCGCCGGCACGGCTGCGCAGGAAGACGACGGTGCCGCCGTCGAGCGAGACGCTGATCTTGCCGGGCGCGCCGAGCGTGAACCGCCGGGTGCGGGCGAGCTGACGCGGCAGGGACAGAACGGACATGCTGCTCCTTCGGGTGGCAAGGGACATCCGAAAAGCAGTTTGGCCGTCTCCGCGGGAGCGGAGACGGCCTGTCAGTCCACGATCAGTTTATCAGCTCCCGGCGCGGGAGCGACGACGGCGGAGACGCGCCGAGCGACTGAGGAGGTTTCCGGCACAGGCTCAGGAGCTTCGAGTAAAGTGACGGACGCGCATAATGATCTAATCCGGTGCGGATGTGGTCAGAGCGGTCGTCGTGGCGATCCGGTAGGCGGTGTAGATGGCGGGTCTCGATCTCCAGTACAAAGCGCTCGACGACGGCCAGACGGTCGCGCGCGAGCTGGCCAAGGACTACAGCGCGGCGGCGGGCGGCTATCCGGCCCCGACGGCCGACTCTCTGATGTTCGGCAAGCTCGACAGCTCCTCCGCTCTCGCGGGCCTGCTCGACGAGGTCGAGCAGATCGCCAGCGACGACCTGGAGTACGCCCATCGGCGGCTCTCCGGCGTCGAGGCGGGCCTTGAGGACGTACGGGGCAACACCAAGAAGGCCGGCAAGTCCAGCGAAGTGGCGGCGGTCTGATGGGCGCGACCGAGACCGTCGACGGGCTGCCCGGCGGCGGCTCCGAGTTGGCCGGCATCCTGCAGAAGGTCAACGGCAGCCCCAGCACCATCCGCGACGTCGCCAAGCGCTGGCGCGGCACCGCGGGCAAGGTCGGCACCGGCACCGGCCGGCTCGCCACCGCGGTCAAGAACATCAACACCGGCTGGCAGGGCGGCTCCGCCGACGAGTTCGTCAAGTACATGCGCAACTACCAGGTCGCGGGTGACGCGCTCAACGACGTGCTCAGCGGCTGCGCGGGCACCCTCGACTCGGTCGCCGACGCGCTGGAGACGGCCCACTCGAAGGTGAACGGGATCTGCGAGGGCGTGCTCGCCCAGGTCCGCTCGTTCCGGACGCAGAACCCCGACGCGACGCAGGCCGACTTCGACAAGGCGATCGCCCCCGTGGTCCAGCAGGCCATCGGTGAGGCCGAGACGCACGTCTCGACCGCGAACAAGGCCGTCGGCGACGCCGAGACCGCCATCAGGAAGGCGATCAAGGCGAAGCACGCCTCGTTCAAGGCCATCAAGCAGGCTGGCGACGACGCGTTCGGCACGACCGGCTGGCAGCCGACCCCCGTCCCCAAGTGGACGACCACCTCCCTGGCCAGTGCGGACGGTGGCGGCGGAGCATCCCCTGCGTCCTACTCGGCCCCGTCCACCGGCGGGTCCGGCGCCACGGCGGCCTATTCGGGGGGCGCCGCGACACCCGTGCCGTTCGTGACGGGCAACGGCACTGGGGCCGACATCGTCAACGCCGCGCGGCAGCACATCGGCAAGCCGTACGTCTGGGGCTCCAACGGCCCGTCGTCCTTCGACTGCAGCGGCCTCGTCTACTACGCGCTGAACCAGTCCGGCATCAAGATCGGTGACGCCACCGCCGCGGTCTACCAGGCCAGCGGCCAGGCCGTCACCGGTCCGCCGCAGCCCGGCGACCTCGTCTTCTTCGGCCAGCCGGCCCACCATGTCGGCATCTACGCCGGCGACGGCCAGATGATCCACGCCCCGCGTCCCGGCGACGTGGTCAAGGTGTCCACGGTCGCCAGCAACGCGAGCCTGGGCCCCGTCACGTACCGCCGCTTCGCCTGACCGCGCCTCACCTGACCGCGCCTCACCTGACCGGGCATACCCCCGCCCACGAGGGTAGGGGCGCGGCCATGCGAGCTCATCTCTCCAGCGACGCCCCGCGGGTCGGGGACGGCGGGACCGTACGCGACAGGTGCGAGCGGGCGGCCCGCCAATCCCTCGGCCTGGCCGAGCTGCGGCCCGGCCAGCTGGAGGCGATGACGTCGCTGGCCGAGGGCCGCGACACGCTCGTCCTGATGCCCACCGGCAGCGGCAAGTCGGCCATCTACCAGGTGCCCGCGCTGCTGCTGCCCGGCCCGACCCTGATCGTGTCGCCGCTCATCGCCCTCCAGCGCGACCAGGTGGAGGCGCTGCGCCGCCAGCGGCACGACGAGAAGGCGACCAGCGTGGACGCCGGCACGTCCGCGAGCAGGCGGGCGGCCACGTTCGAGTCGCTGCGCGCGGGGGAGACCGAGTTCCTGTTCTGTGCGCCCGAGCAGCTCGCCCGGCCCGACGTGGTGCGCGAGCTGGCCGAGGCGAACATCTCGCTCATGGTCGTCGACGAGGCCCACTGCGTGTCGGCCTGGGGGCACGACTTCCGGCCCGACTACCTGCGGCTCGGCTCGGCCGCCGAGGCGATCGGCCGCCCGGTGATCGCGGCGCTCACGGCGACGGCCGCCCCGCCCGTCCGTGAGGAGATCGTCGAGCGGCTCGGCATGCGGGACCCGTTGCAGATCGTGCGCGGGTTCGACCGGCCCAACATCACCCTGTCGGTGCGCCGGGAGCTGGCCGACGCCGCCGACGCGCTGGTCGCGGCGGTGCTGGAGCAGCCGCAGCCCGGCATCGTCTACACGGCGACGCGCCGGCGGACCACCGAGCTGGCCGGCCGGCTGGCCGAGGCGGGCCTGCGGGCGGAGGCGTACCACGCGGGGCTGCGCCGGGGCGAGCGCGACGCGGTGCACGGCAGGTTCATGGCGGGCGAGCTGGATGTCGTGGTGTCGACCAGCGCGTTCGGCATGGGGATCGACAAGCCGGACGTCCGGTACGTCTTCCACAGCGAGATCCCCGGCTCCCTGGACGCCTACTACCAGGAGATCGGCCGCTCGGGCAGGGACGGCGACCCGGCTCGGGCGCTGCTCTTCTACCGGCCCGAGGACCTGGGCCTCCAGCGGTTCTTCACCGGCGCACTCCCGGACGTCGAGGCGCTGGAGCGCGTCGCCGAGGCCGTCGCGAGGTCCGGCGGGATCGGGCGCAAGGAGCTGCGCGAGCGGACCGAGCTGTCGCCCCGGCGCCTGACCACGCTGCTCGACCTGTTGCAACGCGCCGGGGCCGTCCGGCTGAGCACGCGCGACATCACGCCGGTGCCCGGCGGGCCCGACCCCGCCTCCGCCGCCGCGCGGGCGCGGGAGCTGGCCGAGCGGCACCGCGAGATCGAGCGCACCCGGCACGAGATGATGCGCCGCTACGCCGAGACCCTCGACTGCCGCCGGCGGTTCCTGCTCGCGTACTTCGGTGAGGACCTGGGGGAGCCGTGCGGCAACTGCGACGCCTGCCACGCGGGGACCGCGGGTGAGCCGGCGCGCGGCGACGGGCCGTTCCCGGTCCACGCGCAGGTGGAGCACGAGACGTGGGGGCCGGGGGAGGTCATCCGGCGCGACGAGGACCGGCTGACGGTGCTGTTCGAGGAGGCCGGGTACCGGGAGCTGCTGCTGGAGGCCGTCGTGGACCAGGACATCCTGCGCGAGAGCGGCGCCTGAGCCGCGCACTCGGCTGTCAGGCCACCGGAGCCAGGAGGTGGCGGCCGAGCCACTCGACGACCTTGCCGACGAAGGCCGCCCGGTTGGGCGGCCGCCTGATCTCGTGCCCCTCGTCCGGGAACAGCAGCTCCTCGCACACCACCCCGCGCGCCCGCGCCGCCTGGACGGCCTGCCGGGCCTGGTGCAGGGGCACGTTCGTGTCGTGGACCCCGTGGACGACGAGGAGCGGCGCCTCCAGCCGGTCGAAGTGCCGCAGCGGCGACAGGGCGCGCAACAGATCGCGGTCGGTCTCCGGGTGCCCGTACTCGCCGACCGCGGCGGCGGCGATCCACGGCTCGGTACGGGCGTAGAAGCTCTCGAAGTCCGACATACCGCACACATCGATGCCCGTCCGGAAGAGACCGGGATGGGTGACCAGCGCGGCCAGGGTCAGGTAGCCGCCGTACGACCATCCCATGCAGGCGATCCGGCGTGGGTCGGCGGCGCCCAGCCGGACGAGCTCGGTGGCGCAGTCGGCCACGTCGTCGATCGCGTGGAAGCGCAGCTCGCGGTCGTCCGCCTCGCGGAAGGCCCGGCCGTAGCCGGACGAGCCGCGCACGTTGGGGGCGAGCACGCCGATGCCCGAGGCGACGAGGTTGTGATAGAGCGGGTTGAAGGCCGGCCGCTCCTGGTCCTCGGGGCCGCCGTGCAGGTGGACCAGGTACGGCGCGGGCCCGTGGCCGTTCGGGGGACGGTACAGCCAGGCGGCCAGCTCCAGGCCGTCGCGGGCCCTGAGGTGGACCAGCTCGGCGCGTGGCGCCCCGGTCAGCCGCCCCGCGCCCGCCACCTGGTCGTACCGGCCGGTGGCGAGGTCGCACAGCAGCACGTGGGAGGGCTGGTCCGGCCCCTCTGCGGCCAGGACGGCCGTGCCGCCGTCGAGGCTCATCCGGATCGAGGTGACCATGTCGGCGGGCGGGGGAGGGAGCGGGCTCACGACCCCTGTGCCGGTGTCCAGGACCTCCAGGGCGGAGCGGCCGTGCTCGTTCCACACGAGGACCGCGCGCCGCCCGTCGGCGCTCAGCGCGAACTGGTCCAGCTCGGCGTCCTCCCGCTCGGCCAGCACGACATGCGACCGCGCCTCACGGTCGTCCCCCCGTACGAGCACCGGCTCGCCCCCACGCACCGCCAGCAGGGCGGCACGGTCGCGGCCCGCGTCGGACAGCAGGTAGGCCGTCTCCCCGTCCGGCGACAGGATGCCGTAGTCGGTCGAGCCCGGCAGGCCGGCCAGCAGCGGCCGTTCGTCTCCCGCGCCGGGACCGCAGCCGGCCACCGACATGCGCCGCGCGCCCCTCGGCCCCCGGCGCAGCAGCAGCGTGGCGTGGTCGCGGCTGACGGCGGCGGGCCGGAGCAACGGGCCGGCCGCGACGACCTGGCGGCTTCCGGTCGCGGCGTCCACGAGCACGGCCTCGGTCAGCCCCGAGGCCGAGGTCTCCGTGACGAGCAGCACCTCGCCGCGTCCCGTCCACCGGACGAACGACGCCGATCCGCCGGGCGGCGCCGCGAGCGGGCGCAGGTCGCCGCCGTCCGGCCGTACGGTCCACACCTCGGTGTGCTCTCCGCCGCCGGGCGCGACGAGGACGGCCAGCCGCTCACCGGTCGGCGCCCAGGACACGTCGGCGACCGGCTCCGGGCCGGTGTCGACGGGCCGGGCCGGCGCGCCGCCCGGCTGGCCGCCGCCGGTGTCCTCCTCGCCGGCAGGCCACCCGTGCTCCGTGGCCGGCATGGCGTGCTCGGCGGGCCGCCCCGCGTCGGCGAGTGGCTGGATCCACACGCGGGGACGGCCGTCCCGGTCGCTGACGTACGCGACGGCCCCGTGGTCGGGGGACAGCGCCGGGGTCAGGCAGTTCCATGCGGTCAGGCTCTCCGGCGCGGGCAGCGGCACCGACAGGGCGGGGACGGACACAGCGGGGGACGGGGCCATCAGACTCCCTGGGCCTGCAGCCACAGCTCCAGCAGCCCGAGCTGCCACAGGGTGTTCACGCCGGTGGTGGCGCGGTCGCGGTCGGGGTCGTCGAGCAGCGCCTTGACGTAGGCGGGCTGGAACAGGCCGCGCGAGCGGGCGGCCTGACCGGTGAGCGCGTCGCGGACCATGTCGAGCACGGGCCCGTCGAGGTGGCGCACGGCGGGGACGGGGAAGTAACCCTTCGGCCGGTCGATGATCTCGCTCGGCAGGAGCTTGCGGGCGGCGTCCTTGAGCACACCCTTGCCGCCGTCGGCGAGCTTGAGCTCGGCGGGGCAGGCCGCGGCCAGCTCGACCAGCTCGTGGTCGAGGAACGGCGTGCGCGCCTCCAGGCCGTGGGCCATGGTCATGTTGTCCACCCGTTTGACCGGGTCGTCGACGAGCATGGCGGTCGTCTCCAGGCGCAGGACGGCGTCCAGCGCGGTGTCGGCGCCCGGCCTGGCGGTGTGGGCACGCACGTAAGCGCTGCTGGCGTCGTGGTCGAGCAGGTAGTCGGGGCTCACGACACCGGCGAGCGCGTCGTGCGGCCGGTCCGCGAACTCGGCGAGGTAGACCTCGGCGGCCCGCTCCCTGGGCACCCCCGCCAGCGGCTGGAACCAGCTGTAGCCACCGAACACCTCGTCGGCCCCCTGCCCGGACTGCACCACCCTGACGTGCTGCGCGACCTCCTGCGACAGCAGATGGAAGGCGACGCAGTCGTGGCTGACCATCGGCTCGCTCATCGAGCGCACCGCCCGCTCCAGCCCGGTCAGGAGGCGGCTGTCCGGGATGCGGATGCGGTGGTGGTCCGTGCCGAAGCGCCGCGCCATCAGGTCGGAGTAGGCGAACTCGTCGCCGCGCTGGCCGCCCGCCGACTCGAAGCCGATGCTGAACGTGGCCAGGTCCGCCTGGCCCTCCTCGGCCAGCAGCGCGAGGATCAGGCTGGAGTCCAGGCCGCCCGACAGCAGTACGCCGACCGGCACGTCCGCGACCATCCGGCGGCGCACGGCCGCGCGCAGCGCCTCCAGGACGGCGTGCCGCCACTCGTCGTCGGAGAGGCCGGCCCGCTCGGGCAGGGCCGACCGGGTGTGGGCGGGGTCCCAGTAGTGGCGGTCGGTGCTGGTGCCGTCGGTCTCGAAGGTGCGCACGGTGGCGGCGGGCAGCCTGCTGACGCCGTTGAGGATGGTCCGCTCGCCGGGCACCAGGGAGTGGAAGGTCATGTAGTGGTGCAGGGCGACCCGGTCGATCGTGGTGTCCACGTCGCCGCCGGCCAGCAGGGCGGGCAGGGTGGAGGCGAAGCGCAGGCGGTCGCCGGACCGGGAGAGGTACATCGGCTTGATGCCGAGCCGGTCGCGGCCCAGCGTGAGCCGCCCGGTGTCACGCTCGGCCACCGCGAAGGCGAACATGCCCTTGAAGCGGTCGACGCACTCGACGCCCCACCGGTGGAACGCCTTGACCAGCACCTCGGTGTCGGAGGTGGAGAAGAACCGGTACCCGGCGGCACGCAGCTCCTCGCGCAGCTCGCGGTAGTTGTACAGGCAGCCGTTGAACACCGCGGCGAGGCCCAGCTCGCCGTCCACCATGGGCTGGGCGGCCTTGTCGGACAGGTCGATGATCTTGAGGCGGCGGTGGCCGAGGGCGACGGGGCCGGTCGACCACAGTCCGGATCCGTCGGGCCCCCGCTCGCGCATCGCCTCGGTCATGCGGTCCACGGCGCCCATGTCCGCCGCTTTCCCGTCGAAGCGCATCTCGCCGCTCAGCCCACACATGTGTCAGTCGCCTTCCGCATCTCGCACAGTCCCTCACACGGCCCGTTTCCGCACGCGGCCGGCTTTCTCCGCCGGCCGGTCGTTCCCGGGCTTCCCGGGCTTTCTCGTGCTTCCCGGGCTTTCTCCGGCCTTCTCAGGCGGCCGGTCGGTACGACGACGAGGCGTCGCCGCCCAGGGGCTCCCACCCGCCGGACCGCGTCTCGGCGAGGAGCATGTCCACCACGTCACCCAACAGCCCCCGCCGGGCGAACGCCTCCCGCTGCCGCGCGGCCGAGCTGCCCCTGGCCAGCGCGTCGCCGGCGAGCTCGGAGATCAGCTCCCAGTCGCCCGCCTCCTCCAGGTACGGCCGCAGGTCGTCCACCATCCGGGTGATCACCTCGGCGGCGGGCCGCGGGACGCCCTCCACCGGGTCCACCAGCTCCCCTTCGAGCCCGGAGCGCGCCGCCTGCCACGTCGCCGCCCGCACGCCCTCCAGCGGAACCTCCAGGCCGGGGGAGCGCCGCACCTCCTCCAGCTCGCGGGCCACCAGCGCCCGGAACAGCCCGGCGATCAGCACGATGTCGTCCACGCGCGGACAGGAATCGCAGACGCGCAGCTCCACGGTCGGGACGTGCGCCGACGGCCGGATGTCGAAGTAGATCATCCCGGAGTCGCTGATCACGCCGGACTGGATGAGGTCGTGGATCATCCGCTCGTAGTCGGCCACGGAGTCGTAGCGGGCCATCGGCCCGGCCGTGGGCCAGCGCTGCCACACCATGGTGCGGTAGCTGCCGTACCCCGTGTCGGCGCCCAGCCAGTACGGCGAGCTTGAACTGAGCGCCAGCAGCGGCGGCGCCCACGCCGCCAGCCGGTGCGCGACCGCGAGGGCCAGCTCCCGGTCGGTGATCTCGGCGTGGACCTGCGTCCCGCAGATGAGCTGCTCGCGCGTGAGGAGCTGGTAGTCGTCCAGCATCTGCTCGTAGCGCGGGTCGGGCGAGACCTTCATCCGGTCGATGTCGGCCAGCGGCACGCTGCCGGCCGCCACGATGCCGAGCCCGAGGCTCTCCGCCCGCCGGACCACCATCGCGCGCATGCCGCCCAGGTCGCGCGCCAGGTCCTCCAGCCTCCAGAACGGCCTGCTGTTGGCCTCCAGCGTGGAGGACTGGAGCTCCTTGGTGAAGCAGTCGTCCGGCAGCATGTCGAGGAGCATCCCCGCCCTCGGCACCAGGTGACGGGTCCGCGTGTCGACGATGTGGAACTCCTCCTCGACGCCCAGCGTGATCGCGGAGCCGGTCACCAGGGACACCCCCAAGTCTCATCGCTCGTCCGCATTGCGGTCACCTGCCCTAAAAATCGCCTTTAGCACCTCATGGTGCTTATGCGATCTTTGTTGCGACCGTTACGGCGTGCCTCCACATTCGTCCCCAGCCGCGGCGCGTACGGGGATCGGACGCCTCAGCCGCCCGCCTTCGACCCCGCGAACGCGAGCTGGAATCCGGCCAGGGCGATGATGCCCGCCAGCAGTCCCCACCCACCCGCCTGCAACCACTCCGGCATGACCAGGCGGCTTCCCTCACGACACTCCACGCAAACGCGATGCACGCGCACTGCGCGGCGCGCGCTCAGAAGCCGGTCTCCCACCGTTCGGCGTGGCTCATCTCGGACAGGACCCTGTCCACATGGCGTACGGTCCAGCCGCTTCCCGCCGTCTTCAAGCCCTGCTCGACGTACTTCCGCACGTCCCACCCGTCCAGGGCGGCCAGTGAGTCCAGCGCCGCGGAGGGCGAGGCGGAGTGTTCCGCCGCGGCCCGTTCGTCCCAGCCGTCCTCGACCAGCCGACGACGGACGTAGCGCATGAGGACAGCGGGATCCTCCACCAGGAAGTCCCACCGCCCCGCCAGGCTCAGCCGCGGCACCCCGTCGAACGGTTCGTCATCTGTTTCGCCGCTCTCCTCCAGGTCGGCGAACACGTCATCCCACCCGGCGACCTCGCCGATCGCGTCCGCGTAGGAACGCGCGGCCGACCTGACGCGAGCGACCGACTCCGCGACGGCCTCACTCGATGAGCCGTTCGGGGACGCCAGGGCGGCGAGATCACGGAGCGCCTTCACCAGCTGCTCGCAGGCGAGGCCGACATCAGCATGTTCCGGCACGGCAGGAACCTATCGAAACTCCCGGATCGTTCCTTCGTAGATAATCCGCACCGGGATCGTCTGGGTAGGCTGGAGGCATGACAGCGATGGCTCCCACGCGTACCGAAACCGACCTGTCCTTCCTGCTCGACCACACCAGCCACGTGTTGCGCACCCAGATGGCCGCGGCCCTCGCCGAGATCGGCCTGACGGCGCGCATGCACTGCGTACTGGTGCACGCCATGGAGGAGGAGCGGACCCAGATCCAGCTCGCCGAGCTGGGCGACATGGACAAGACCACGATGGTGGTGACGGTGGACGCGCTGGAGAAGGCCGGGTACGCCGAGCGCCGCCCGTCCAGCACGGACCGGCGGGCGCGCATCATCGCGGTCACGGAGGCGGGCGCCGCCATCGCCCGGCACAGCCAGGAGATCGTGGACGGCGTCCACCGGGCGAGCCTCCAATCGCTGCCCGACGACGAGCGCGAGGTCCTGGTACGCGCCCTGAACCGCCTGGTCAGCGGACATCTCGCCACCCCCGCCGAAGGGCCCCAGCAGACGCGCCGGGCCCGGGAGCGCAAAAGTTAGATCCGAAGAGGATCGTCTATTACAAAACCATCTGTTATGGTCTTTCCTGTCGAGCTCAATGACGGGAGAGAACATGTCGCACGTGGGAACCTCGCGCTGGACAGCACTCGGAGTGCTGTCCGCGACGGGACTGATGACGGTCCTGGACGGCAGCATCGTGACGGTCGCGATGCCGGCCATCCAGGAGGACCTGGACTTCTCGCCCGCCGGGCTGAGCTGGATCGTCAACGCGTACCTGATCCCCTTCGGCGGGTTGCTGCTCCTGGCGGGCAGGCTGGGTGACCTGATCGGGCGCCGGACGATGTTCCTCGCCGGGAACGCGATCTTCACGGCCGCCTCCCTGCTGGCGGGCGCGGCCACCGGTCCCGGCCTGCTGATCGCCGCCCGGTTCCTCCAGGGCGTCGGGAGCGCGCTGGCCTCCGCTGTTGTCCTGGGCATCCTGGTGACGCTGTTCACCGAGCCCGGCGAACGGGGCAAGGCGATCGCGATCTTCAGCTTCACCGGGGCGGCGGGCGCGTCGATCGGCCAGGTCCTGGGCGGCGTACTCACCGACGCCCTGAGCTGGCCCTGGATCTTCTTCATCAACGTGCCGATCGGGGTGATCACCGTCCTGCTCGCGCTGCGGGTCCTGCCCGCCGACCGCGGGATCGGCCTGGCCGCCGGCGCGGACATGGCCGGCGCCGCGCTCGTGACCACCGGACTCATGCTCGGCATCTACACGGTGGTCAAGGTCGAGGAGTACGGGTGGCTGGCCGCCCACACGCTCGGCCTCGGCGCGGTGTCACTGGCCCTGCTGACCGGGTTCGTCGTACGGCAGGCCACCGCCGTGGCGCCGCTCATGCCGCTGCGAATCCTGCGCTCGCGCAACGTGGCCGGCGCGAACCTCGCCCAGATGCTGGCCCTGTCCGGCATGTTCGCCTTCCAGGTCCTCGTCGCCCTCTACATGCAGCGGGTCCTCGGCTACGGCGCGCTGGACACCGGCCTCGCCATGCTCCCGGCCGCGGTCGGCATCGGCTCGATCTCCCTGTTCGTCTCGGCGCGGCTCAACGCCCGCTTCGGCGCCCGCGCCGTCCTGCTGGCCGGCCTGGTGCTGCTCGTCGCGGCGATGCTCGTGCTCACCCGCGTCACGGTGGACGCCGGGTACGTCACGCACCTGCTCCCTCCGATGCTGCTGATCTCGGGCGGCGGCCTGGTGCTGCCGGCCCTGGCCACGATCGCCATGTCGGGAGCGCGGGAGAGCGACGCGGGCCTGACCTCCGGACTGTTCAACACCACCCAGCAGGTCGGCATGGCCATCGGCGTCGCCCTGCTGTCCACGATGGCCGCCTCCCGCACCGGGGAGCTCCTGGCCACCGGCGCCGGCCAGGCGGCCGCGCTGACCGGCGGCTACCGGCTCGCGTTCACCATCTCCGCCGGGCTGCTGGTCGCGGCGTTCGCCGTGGCCCTCCTCGTCCTGCGCCGGCCCACCCCGGCCACCGCCGACCGGCTCGCCCCGGAGGAGGCGGCGGCGCTGGAAACCCCCGCGACCTCCTGAAACACCAGCCTTCCGCCCGGCGCGCACCAGAAGCACGCGCCGGGCGTTCCGGCGTGTGTTCAGGAGGTCGAGGAAGCGGCGATCAGTTGCAGTGCTCCCAGCCACTGATCCAGCCGCTGTCACCGTAGCCGCCGCCCCACATGATGCAGCGTCCCCCGGCGTTCACCTTCACCGGACCCGCGTAGTACTGGTAGTGGCCGGGGTCGACATCGAAGTACATGCTGCTGTGACGCAGTCGGGCCTCCACGTACGTGGTGTTGCCCCTGGCTCCCGTCTTCCAGGTCACCACGCAGTTGGTGGTGCCGTTGTAGAGCAGATAGGTGATGGCGCTTGAGCCGAAGGCGTGGCTGTCGATGACGTGGTAGCTGCCGCCGCCGCAGGCTTCCACCGGGGAAGACGCCGCCGCGGCGGGGCCGCTGGTGGCGACCGTGCCGGCCAACGCGGCGACCAGGCTGAGTGCTGCGACGGCCGACTTCTTGATCTTGTTCATGCTGTGCATGGTCCTTTCGTGGAGCCGGAAGATGCCGATCGCGAACTGATCAACATGTCGAAGAGGTAGACGCCGGAAATGGGCCGTCGCGTTCTATGACATAGATCACGCCACTGAACGTGGAGATCTGCGCCGGCTGACCGTCCCGCCGCCTTGACACCGGAGGTGGGATCAGCCGGGACCGGTCAGGACGAGCACAGCATGCGTGTGGCCCGCCAGGCGCCGCTGAGGGGCGTCACTGCGCGACGCCGCGCGCCGCTGATTTGACCTTGACGCTGCGTCAACTTCTAGCATCGGGGCCATGTCGATCACTGTTCTTGACACCTACTCCGCCATGAGGCGGATCCTGCAGGCCCCGGTTGCGGACCGCGCTGACCTGCTGCGTTCGATGCTGGAGGCCAACAGGGGCATGTACCGCTACTACCCTGGCGAGCTCGACCTGGTGGCCATGCACCTCCAAGCGTGTGGGTTTCCCATCGACCGCGACGAGGAGCGTTGCCTCGACGCGCTCGAAACCCTGGCGGCGGCCGGAGCCTGGGAGCGGATGCAACGCGCGCTCGACGACGCTCTCGCCGTACTGCTGGAGGCGACGCCGGGGCTGCAGGCCCCGGACATCACCGTGCTGTTCGTCCTCGGCGATCCGGCTGACAAGCACTTCATGGGTCCCTGCAAAGGATTGACCGGGTTCGGCGGCATCTCGGGCAACATCGCCATCACGTTCTGGCCCTACCCCGAGAACGTGGAGCGGCTGGAGGCCACCGCCGTGCACGAACTGCACCACAACCTGCGGTGGAGCCCGGGCGGGGTCGTGTGGGACCCGATGACCGTCACGGTCGGCGAGCACATCGTCGGCGAGGGCCTGGCCGACGCCTTCGCCCGCCAGCTCTACGGCGACGAGCTCGGCTACGCCCGCATCGGCGTGCCGCACCTGCACGACGACGAGGTCTTCGCCAAGGTGCTCACCGGGCTCGACGTGACAGGCATGCACAACTTCACCGCCTGGGCGCACGGCGACCCCGGCGCCGAGCACGTCGGTGTCCCCCCGGTGGGACTGCCGATGGGCGCCGGATACGCCGCGGGCAACCGGCTGGTCGACACCTACCTGGCGGCGACCGGCAAGACGGCGGCACAGGCCCTGCACGCCGACAGCTCGGAGATCATCGCCGCCACGCTCCGCCGCGGGTAACACTGGAGGGATGGAGTGGACGATCCAGGAACTCGCAGCGAGGGCCGGCATCAGCAGCCGCACCCTGCGTCACTACGACCGCGTCGGGCTCTTGGCCCCGTCCCGGGTCGGCGCGAACGGGTACCGTTACTACAACTCCACCGCGGTCGCCCGACTACAGCGGATCCTGCTCATGCGCCGGCTCGGCATGGGCTTGCCGGCCATCGCCGAGGTCCTGGCCGACGAGGTGGACACGTGTGACGGGCTCCGCGCCCACATCGCCGCACTGGAAGAGGAACGGGACCGCATCGACCGGCAGATCCGTTCGGTGTGTCACACGCTCGAGGCCCTGCAGGCGGGGGCGGAACCACGGATGGACGTCATGTTGGCGGGGTTCAACGACCGCTACAAGGACGAGGTGATCTCACGCTGGGGCGAGCGCGCGTTCCAAGTGAGCAACGACTGGTGGCATGGCAAGACCCTTGACCAGCAGCTGGCCTGGAAGCAGAACACCGAGGACCTCGTCGCCGCGTGGGTCGCCGCAGCCAAGGCCGAGGTTTCCCCGACATCGGCACACGCTCAGTCACTGGCCGCCCGGCACGTCCAGTGGCTGAGCCAGATCCCGGGCACCCCCACGGCCGAGGGCGATAGGGAGTGCTCGATCGAGATGGTCAAAGGCCTGGGCGACATGTACGTCGACGACCCCCGCTTCGCCGGCATGTACGACGACGACGCGGGGGCGAGGTTCGTCCGCGACGCCCTGCACGCGTATGCGCGGACCCGGATGTAGCTCGTCGGGTTCGCAGAAATGGTCATCATCTTGAGCTGCTGATCATTGCAGGGAGAGCGGCTCGCAGGAGCTGGGTCGTTTCCGGTCACAGCACGCCGATACTGCGGAGGACCACGCCGTACAGGCGGTCCGTCGTCAGGTAGCCGGAGTGGCGGGAGTCGTGCGAACGGTCAGGGTTGTCGCCCAGGACGACCAGGTGACCGGCCGGGACGCGGATGCCAGGAGCGACCCGCAGGGCGGGGACGGTGTCGCGCGGAATGGGGTCACCCGGCAGAGCCGCGACACGCTTGATGATCCAGCGGGGCCTCAGTCCGGCGCGACCGGCCGGGACGAGTTCGCTGAGCACGACGACCTGCCCGGTCCGCAGCGAGCCGGCCCGCGCCCGCCGGACGAGCACCCGCTCTCCCGGCTGGTACGTCGGCAGCATGCTCTCCCCGTGGACGGTCACCACCAGGTACCGCCGCCGCACCCCGACGACCACGGCGAGCGCCACGGCAAGGCCGAGTACGGCGACGAGGGCCACCGCCGCGCTCACCGCGAGGATCCTGTCGCCTCGGCTGCCATGGATTCCGCGTCGTCCCGGTACCCGGCCGCCTGCCGGTCGAACAGCCGGGCGTACGTGCCGCCCGCGGCCAGCAGCCGGGCGTGCGTGCCCGTCTCGATGACGACACCGTCGCCCAGCACCACGATCCGCTCGGCGTCCCGGACCGCGCCGAGCCGGTGGGAGACGACGACGCTGGTGCGCCCGGACCGCAGCTCGGCGAGCCGGCGGTGCACCTCGTGCTCAGCCTCCGGATCCAGGCCGGAGCTGGGCTCGTCGAGGATCATCAGATCCCGGTCGCGGCGCAGGAACGCCCGGGCGAGCGCCAGCCGCTGCCATTGCCCGCCGGAGAGCGACACGCCGGAGTCCGGGCCCTCCTCGTCCTCCTCCTCCAGCGGGAATCCGCGGCTCAGCAGGGTGCGGTAGCCGTAGGGCAGGGCCGTCAGGGTGTCGTGGACACCGGCGTCCCGCGCGGCCTGCTCGATCCGCGTCCGGTCGGCCGCGGCGGGGAGGTCGCCCACCGCGATGTTGTCGGTCGCCGTCAGCTCGTACGACACGAAATCCTGGAAGGCGGCGCCGATCCGGGCGCGCAGCGTCTCCGGCGGCACGTCGCGGATGTCCACGCCGTCCCACAGGATCGCTCCGCGCGTCGGGTCGTAGAACCGGCACAGCAGCTTCACCAGCGTGCTCTTGCCCGCGCCGTTGCGGCCGACCAGCGCGACGGTCTCCCCGTACGGGATGAACAGGTCGACGCCGCGCAGGATCCAGGGGTGGTCGGGGCCGTAGCGGAACCAGACGTCGCGCAGTTCGATGCCCCGCCGTAGCGGCGGCAACGACGCGGGGCGGCGCGGCGGGTCCGGCGCGTCGTCCACGATCTCGACGTGGTGGTGGAAGGTCAGCAGGTGCTCGTACGCCATGACCCCGGACGCCACCAGGCTGCTCAGCGCCGCCTGGACGCCGGCGAGCGCCGCCGCGAACATCGACACATCGCCGACGCTGAGTCGTCCCTGCCCGGCCGCCGTGATCGCCCACACCAGTCCGACGCCGGCGACGATCGCCGAGGCGCCCGCCAGACCGCCCTGGACCAGGAGCTCCCGCCGGTCCATGCGGCGGCGGGCGGCGTTCGCGGTGCGCAGTTCGGCCAGCATGCGCAGCCGCAGGAAGGCGCCGAGGTCGAACAGGCGGATCTCCTTGGCGGCGTCCACCGTGGACATCAGCCGGGCGTAGAAGAACTCGCGGCGCTCGGCCGGGCCGATCCGCCACATCATCGCGGCCCGCTGCCGCGACAGCCGTAGCTCGATGAGCAGCGCGGGAAGGGCCGAGAGCAGAACCAGCGCGGTGAACGTGGCGTTGACCAGAGCCAGAGAGGCGACGAAACCGGCGACGGTCACCGCGCTGCGCGCGGCCGAGAGTGCGCTGTCCACCAGCCGGCCCGGGTGGCTCGCGCTCTGCTGGGCCAGCCGCAGCCGGTCGAGGAAGGCCGGGGTCTCGAACCTGGCCAGCCCCGTGAAGCGGGACACCGCGGCGAACAGCTCGTCCTTCGCGTCAAGCGCCGCGCGCCGGTCCACTTCGGCGCGCAGGTAATGCCCGGCATGGGAGGCAGCCGCGGCGGCCGTCCCGGCCACGGCGATGGCGATCGCCGGGACGAGCAGGGAGCCGGTCTGCCGATGCGCCACCCCGTCCAGCACCGTCTTGGTCAGCCAGGCCACGGCGACCGGGACGGCGGCGCCGACCACCGTGACCCCCAGGTATCCGAGGATGTGGAGCGGCGCCGACCGCCACACCAGCGCGGCGGCCCGGGTGGCACAGCGTGCCAGGGCCGCCCTCGTGACCTCCGGCTCCCGCTCGCTCACGCGGCCGATCCGGCGGGCAGCCGGGAGATCCGGGACGCCACCGCGAGCAGCCTCCCGCCAGCCGCCACTTGGAAGAAGGTCGGGTACGACTGCACCCCGAACGCCGAGCCGACCGGCGCGGTCGTGTCGTCCACGACCACCTGGGCCACTGGCGTGAGCGTCGCCACGAGGCTCTCGGGGTCGCCGGACCGGCCGTCGACCACCGCCAGCACCCGCTCCCGGTCCTGCTCCGCCGCCCAGGAGGCCAGCTCGGGAAGCTGCTCGTGGCAGCCGGCGCAGTCCGGCGACAGGAACGCCACGACCGTCCCCTCGGGCAGGAGGTCGCGGGTCACCCGGGCTCCGTCCACGGTGGTCGCGGCGAAGTCGGCGACGACGTCGTCGACGGCGGGGCCGGCGCCCGCCACGGGCGGACCCATGAGGTCCACCTGTTCGTACAGGGCGTCCAGCAGCTTGGTGTGCTCCCGGATGCGCCGGACCAGCCCGAGCGTCACCAGAAGCAGCACCAGGCAAAGGGCGCAGAGGAGGGCCACAACGGCGATCAGATAGGACACAAGTCACCTCCATGTCGGCGGGTCTACGGCGGCGTGCGCCCGGCGGCAGGTCCCGCCCGCCGGGCGCACGCTCATCTCGGTGGGCAGGGCAATGCGCCCACGCCGGTCACGAGCAGTAGATGTACGTCTGGCACGAGCCGCAGGACTTCTTGCTCGGGTAGTAGCAGCACCACCTGCCGGAGTTGATCCGGCCGCAGCACTCCCAGCCGCAGTCGGCGGCGCGGGCCACCGTGTGCGGCGCCATCATCTCGAGCAGCCGGTCAGCCATCCTGGTAACGATGCGCATCGAACCTTCCCTTCATTAGTTCCGGCGCTCGTCGCAGCCTGGACCAGATGGCTGGGCGAATTGTCAACGAAACGTCAACGGCGCACCCGCGCGCCGCTCCGCAGCTCTGCGGGAGCGGATCACCCGTGCCGATGGGCGGCGATGCGGTCGCGGACGTCCGCCGCCCGCGCGTCGCCGACGGCGTCGTAGCAGTCCGCCGCCTGCTTCCAGGCGCCAAGCGCGGCGGCGACGTCCCCCGCCCCCAGGTGCGTCTCGCCCAGGCGGACCAGCGTCTCGCCGGCGGCGTGTGGGTCGTCGCAACCGCGCAGCAGCTCCGCCGCCCGCTCGAAAGCCGCCACCGCCCCCGCGTGGTCGCCCTTGAGGCGCAGGACGTGGGCGACGCTGTCCCAGGCGTGCCCCTCGCCTTGGGCGTACCCGAGGTCGGCCAGGAGTCGCTGCGCGCGGCGGCAGTCGGCCAGCGCCTCGTCGTACGCGCCGGTCTCGGCCCGCAGCCAACCCGCGTTGTTGAGCGCCCGTGCCTCCCCGACGGCGTCGCCCGCGATCCGGAACAGCGCCAGCGCGCGCAGCGCCCGGTCCAGCGCCTCGTGGAGGTCGGTCCGGCTCAGCGCGACGGTCAGGCCCAGGAGAACGTGGGCGTGCAGCACCGGCTCGTCGAGGTCGCGGTGCCTCTCGGCAGCCCGCTCGAAGTGCTCGATCGCCTCGCGATGCCGACCGAGCCGGTAGTGGGCGCGGGCGGCGCTGTTGTGGCAGCGGGCTTCGGCCAGCCGGTCGCCGAGCCGCCGGGCCGCGTCGAGCGCCACCGCCTGGACGCGCAGGATCTCCTCCCACAGGCCGCGCCGCTGCATGAACTCCGTGAACGCCCACGCGAGCTGCCACGCTTGCCGATCCAGCCCGGCCGCGGTCGCCTCGGCCAGCAGCGCCGGCAGCGCCACGACCTCGTCGGCGTACCAGCGCAGGGCCTCGGCATCCCCGGTGAACCGTTCGACCGCGACACCCCGGGCGGGGGGTCCCGGGCGCAGATCGTCGCGGTGCGGGTAGCACACGGCGTTGGCGGCGCACGCCGAGTGCAGGTAGTAGTCCAGCAGCCGGACGATCGCCGCCCCCCTGGCCGCCCGGCCGCCGACGGCGCGCCCCTGCTCGGCCGCGTACGCCCGGAGCAGACCGTGCAGGTGCAAACGGCCGGGCGGACGAAGTTCGGCCAGGTTGGCGCGGTCGAGGTGCGTGGCCAGTTCCCGGGCGCGCACCACCGGCAGGGCGGCCAAGCTCGCCGCCGCCGCCAGCGACAGGTGCGGCCCGGGGTGCAGCCCGAGGCGGCGGAACAGTCCCGCCGCGGGTGCGGGCAGGTCGCGGTAAGAGCGCCCGAACACGCCGCGCAGGTCAACCGCCGGGTCGACATCAGTGAACGGCTCCAGGCCCGACACGGACCGCTCCAGGTCCGCGGCTGCCTCGGCCAGCGGCAGCTCGGGGCGCTGCGCCAGCCGGGCCGCGACGATCGCCAGCGCCAGCGGCAGCTGCCCGCAGCGCCGGATGATCAGCGCCGCCGCCTCCGGCTCCGCCGCCGGTCGCGCCTCGCCCAGCCACATCACCAGCAGGCGGTACGCGTCGTCGCCCGGCAGCACGTCCAGGCGCAACAGGTGCGCGCCCGCCGTGACCGCGAGCCCGGACAGCTCGGCGCGGCTGGTCACCAGCGTCAGGCATCCCGGCGCGGTAGCCAGCAGCGGGCGGACCTGGGCGGCGCCCCTCGCGTCGTCGAGCACCACGAGAATCCGCCGACCGGCCATCAGGCTGCGGTACAGCCCGATCTGCGACTCGGACCCGGAGGGTACCTGCGACTCCGGCACCCCCAGCGCGCCGAGGAAGCGCGGCAGGACCATGGACGCGTCGCCGGCGTCCACCCCGCTGAGATCGGCGTAGAGCTGTCCGTCGGGGAAGCGATCGCGGTGCAGGTGGGCCCAGCGCAGCGCGAGCGACGACTTGCCCACCCCGGGCGGTCCGGAGATGGCGCAGACGGCCGCGGTGACCGGCCGTTCGCCGGAAGCGATCACGGCCAGCCGGTCGAGCTCGGAGGCCCTGCCGACGAAGCACCTCAGACCGACCGGCAGCTGCGCCGGGACCAGGCCGACGGGCTCGGACGGAGCCCCGGAGAGCAGCAACGTCCGGTGCACCTGTTGGAGGGACGCGCCGGGCTCGACGCCCAACTCCTCGTCGAGCGTGCGGCGTACGAGCGCGAAGTGCGCCAGCGCCTCGGCGGTGCGCCCGCACGCGTGCAGCGCCTCGATCAGCACCGCCGCCACCAGCTCATCCAGCGGGTACTTCTCGGCCAGCGGCGCCAGCGCCCGCACCACGGCGGCGGCGTCGCGGCCCGTCATCGCCCGCGCCCAGCGCAGCAGGGCCTCCTTGCGCTCGTCACGCAGACGCTGGCGGACCCGTTCTGCCCACTCGCCGGACAGTCCGGTCAGGGGGTCGCCGCGCCACAGCGCCAGCGCCTCGCCCAGCGGCGCCACCGGATCCGCCACACTGGCGGCCCGTTCGGCGAGGACGCGAAAGCGGCCCACGTCCACGGCGGACTCGTCCACGTCCAGCAGATAGCCGCCGACCCGCTGGACGACGGCGCCGCCGTCCGCCAGCACGTCGCGCCGGATCCGAGCGATCACCGTTTGAAGGGTGCGCCGCGCGCCGGGCGGGGCGGCCTCACCCCACACGCGGGCGAGCAGCGAGTCGACCGGCACCACCCGTCCGGCCTCCCACGCCAGCGCGGCGAGCGAGAGCGCGACCTGCGGAGGGCGCACAGGCCGGGCCTGTCCCGCGCGCTCCACCTCCACCGGCCCCAGTAACCGGATCAGCACGGCACCCACCTCCTTGAACGTGGATCTTCCGGGCACCATGAGATCACGGGGAACTCCACCGTCTTGCCGGATTCGTCGGCTCGTGGGTGCGCAGACCCCGCGCTGTGCGCCGAGGACGACCCTGGAGGTGCTCAGCCTCTCCAACGCCGCGATGCGGGAGGCCTACGACGCGGGCCGCGTCCACCTCGTGCTCGACGAGGTGCCGGACCTGCGGTGGCGAACAGCATTACGCCGCCCATCTGCGGGACAGGGAAGAGTCCGAGATCGAGCTCGTCGCCACCGACCTGGCAGACCAGATGGAAGCTGCACCCAGTCTCAAATATGCGTGGAGAAGCGCTCTATGAGCGGCTCGTAGTCGTACTCGGGGAACAGGATCGGCAGTGTATCGAGCATGTTCTTGTCAGCTTGGGAATTGCAGGGGTCTTGGCCTGTGGAGGCGTTGACCTGCGGCTGAGGCCGGTCGTGAGTGACCGTGATTGACTCCTCGCTACCCCTCTTAATGGCACGCTAATGGCACGACGATCAGGCCCTCGACCTCAGTCGTTGCCACCATGAAGGCTTGATGACATGGGCAGTCGTCCCGTATGGCACCTCGCCCGTCACGGCGTACTTGAAGAACGCCTCAAGATCATGCTCGGCCCCGTTGTGGATCCGCTTGGCGACCTTGTTGTGCGGGTAGCCTCGAAGTCCTTCAGGGCTCTCCACGGCGGCGGCGTTTTCGTCCGTGCAGTACACCCATTTCCACTCGCTGTTTCGGATGATCATCTCGCCGAGGTACGCTCCCACGCCCATGATGACGCTGTGGATGACTTCCGGGGGCGGCTTGGAGGCGGCGAACTCGGTGCAGTAGTTGTCGAGATGGTGGATGAGCGCCGGTTCCCAGTCGAAGGAGTATCCGTCCTCGCGTGTGTGCTCGGTGAAGAGCTCGGCCAGGCTCCGCATGTACTCAGCAGTCTCAGCGTCGCTTGGTGGCGGTTCCTGCTGCGACTTCCTGCGCACCATTGACTCCTAGCTCCGGGTTTGGATCATCAGCGCAGCCTCTCATGACGCGGCTCGCGAACGAAAGCTCTGTCCGCGCGCGATGCGACTCATGCTGGGGACGGGGTTGGAAGTACGTCAGCCTCCGCCGCTCGGTGGTGGCCGCCCTGTACCCGGGCGCCTCCTCCATCGGTGAGCGGGAGCGGGCCGACTGCTGGCGTTGCAAGGGCACGACTCGGCGAGTGAGCCGGCATGGTGGTGAACGTCGAGTGCCTGAGCCCCCATGTCGCCATGCCCAGGGCAGATCACATGCGGCTCGTCTGGCGGGCACCGTTCAGGTCGGAGGACCGCGTGCGCGTGGTGACGTGGACGTGTGATTGCCGCGCCACCGTCTACGAGCTGTGCCACGCGGCCGGAAAGGCTTTCATCCGTCGCACTCATCGGCTCCACGGCGAATCGGAGGTTCGAGAGACCTACCGATGACCAGTCGTAACCACAGCTCACGAGGCACGCTCGCCCGGTCCGGGAAGATCTCGACCAGCTCGGACGGTTCGCCCGGCCCCTACGCTCCTGGCTCGCCTCCAGCACGTCGGGCCACAGCACTCGATCCGCCACGAAGGTTCTCCCGAAGAGGTTCGATCGATCAATGACACCGCTCGATCATCGGGGCGATCTCCTCGAACGGCACCGCGAACATGTCGTGCGGCACGAACGCGAGCCGCTCGCCCGGCGTCAGCGTTTCCAGCACCACCAGCAGGGCCGGCTCGAGCGAGTCGGCCACCGGCCTCCTCAGACCCGTGCCGGGAGCGGGAGCCCGTCCCGCAGCCCTCAGGAAAGACCGCACGATCCGCCAGGAGCCGTTTCCACCCCGCCTCGGCGAGCCGGCCCGGTCTCACCCCGTACGGCCCACACCCAAGACGCCTGCAGCCGTTTTCGCAGCAGCCCGGGAAGCCCATCGATCCCCGGTGCCGCACGGCCGGTCATCCACCCAGCGATCATGCTGGAACCTTCCCCGCACATCCGGATAAGTACAGACGTGACATCCATTCCACACGAGGAGCCGACCCCAGCGGATCTGACGCTGCACATGGCGGCACACGTACAGCCGCGGCCATGTGCGTGGAGCAGAACTGACGGAGGGTTCAGCAATGGCTGACATACCGGTTCCCACGGACGCGCGAATGCCATTTCGGGCGAACAAATCAGGGCCGTCCACGGCAGAGGTCGCGGCGTCTTTCGACGCGTCGTCACCGATGACGGACGCGGTGGTCATCAAAGCATCGATGCGGGAGCCGGAGCGCTTCGCCGAACTGTTCGACCGGCATGCCACCGTGCTGCACCGCTACGTCGTCCGGCGCCTCGGTCCCGACCAGGCGGAGGACGTGGTGGCCGAGACGTTCACCCGGGCGTTCGAGAAGCGGCACAAGTACGCCTTCCATCGCTCGGATGCCCTGCCGTGGCTGTTCGGCATCGCCACGAACATCATCGGCACCCATCGCAGAACCGAGGTACGCGGATACCGGGCGCTCGCGCGGACCGGTGAGGACCCCGTGGCGGTGGCCTTCGACGAAGAGGTGGTCGCCCGGCTCTCCGCCTCGGCGACCCGGGAACGGCTCGCGGCCGCGCTGGCCAAGCTCGGCCGAGGCGAGCGCGACGTACTGCTGCTGATCGCCTGGGGAGACCTCAACTACGAGGAGACGGCACAGGCCCTGAACGTACCCATCGGCACCGTGCGGTCCCGGCTGTCCCGCGCCCGCCGCAAGATCGTTCACTCCCTGGGCGGCAGCAACCCCACCAAGATGACCGAGGAGGTCTGATGAACGATTTGGACACGGTCCGCGACCTGCGGTCACAGGTGCGGCAGAGCGAAGAACGCGATCTCAACCGCGCCCGGCAGCGGCTGCTGGCCGCGATGGCTCCGGAGCGCCCGGCCCGCCGGACCCGCCGGACGATGCTGCGAGTGGTCGCCGTCGGCGCCCTCGGCCTCACGATCACCGCCGGCGTCACGGTGGTGCAGACCTCCCGTACGAACGACGACGGGAAGATGGTCGCCGGCGCCCCGGCGTGGCTGGGCGTGGCTAACGCCGAGACCTTGGCCAGACGCGCGACGGCGGCGGCGGCGGACAAGCCGGACGTCTACCCACGGGCCGACCAGTGGGTCTACGTCAAAAGTGTCTACGCATCGCGCAAGATGACCGCTGGTTCGCAGCGCACGGTCGAGATGTGGACCCGGGGGGACGGTAAGGAGAGGGCACGTCGAGAAGACGGCAAGACGATCATTCGACGCCAAGGCGGGGAAGACCACCGCTTGCGCTTCGACCCCGCCTATCTCAGCTCCCTCCCTCTGGAACCGTCCGCCTTGCGGGAACGCCTGAAGAAGGACACGGCGGGCGTGGGCGGGCTGCCTGAGGGGTCGGCGATACGTCGTCAGGTCCTCGCCATCCTTCAGGAAGGCACTCCGGGCCCCCGCCTGCGCGCCGCTCTCTACTCCGTCCTCTCGCAGTTGGACGGCGTTGGTGTGGAGAAGGTAAGCGATCTGCTGGGGAGAGCTGGCGTAGCACTCTACGTGGTCGACGACTTCGGGACCCGCCACGAAACCATCATCGATCCGGACACCTATGCCCTGCTCGGGGGACGCCAAGTCGACGTCGGCGGATCGGGGTCGCCGACCCCCAACGACAAGGGTGAGGTGATCTTCTCGGTAGCTCGCGTGCACGTCGGCATCGTCGACCGCGTGGGGGACGTCCCCAGGTGATGCGCCGGCCGGTGCCTGTGACGAGGGCCAGGCACCGGCCGCCGGGAATATGGACTTCGGCGACGACTACGTCGCGCTGGCAATCACCAGCACCGCAGTAACACCGTCGAGATATATCCCGATGCCGACGCCGCCCTCAGCTTCACCATCGCCGACACCGCCCTCGCACCGCCGGAGCCTGGCAGCGTCGAGGCCGCCGCTCTGGATGCCGGAATCGGTCGCGTCGGCGTCTGACAGTGATGATGCGAATAAGCGCTTCCCGGGCCCGACCGCCACGATGCAAGCTGCTGGGCAGCGAGCTGTTCCCCGCCACCACGGCCGGATATGCCGCGCTGCTGGCCTGGATGCGAGGATTCGGGCGATTGCCGCGTATCGGGGTGGAAGGCACCGGCGCTTACGGGGCCGGGCTCGTCCGGCTGCTGCGCGATGAGTGCGTCGAAGTGGTCGAAGTCGACCGCCCGGACCGCAAGATGCGCCGTTTCCAGGGCAAGTCCGACCCGATCGATGCCATCGCCGCCGGCCGCGTCGGTGCGGGAAGAGCGACGATTCCTGAACCGGTGTGGCCGCGACGGTCAAATGACGGTCAAACGATCAAAAAGGCCAGATCCACGATCTCGGGATCTAGCCTCTGAACTGCTCAAACTGGGTGGGGCTACCAGGACTTGAACCTGGGACCTCTTCCTTATCAGGGAAGCGCTCTAACCGACTGAGCTATAGCCCCGCGCACACCGCACCGTATCGCATCGGCCTTAGCGACGCGAACCGGTTGTTCGGACGAGGAAAAGCTTACCGTGTCCGCGCCCGTGCTCGCGCCGCACCCGTTGACCCGGGGCGGCGCGAGCGGCACGCCTACTCGGCCTCGCTGAAGGTCACCTCGACGCCGCCCACCAGGTCGGAGGCGACGTTGTAGATGACGGCCCCCAGCGTGGCGAGGGCGGTGATGAGCACGACGTTGACCGCACCGATCAGGGCGGTGTAGCCCAGGATGCGGACCGGCTCGAACCAAGAGGCGATGTCGATGGGCAGCGCCGTCTGGCCCTGCTCGCCCTGGCCGAGCTGGTTGACCAGGTCGACGATCGAGTCGAAGACGCCCAGCGCGGACAGCACGCCGTACAGCACGGCGACCGCCACGAACAGCACCACGAAGCAGACGAGCGAGACCACGAAGCTGAACTTCATGGCCGACCACGGCTCGATGCGGCGCAGCACCAGGTGGGCCTTGCGGGGGAGCCGGGCTCCCGACGAGGACTTCTTCTTCGACGACGACGACAGCTCCAGCTGCGGCGGCGCCTCCGACGTCAGCGACGGCCGGATGCCCGACGACGCTCCCTTGCCGTCGTGCTGGTCCGCGGGCGTGGGCTTGGGGCCGGGCGGGGCAGGCTTGGGCCCCGCGGGCGGGGCCGAGGAGGACGGCGGCGCGGTCGGCATCGGGTGCACGGCCGTCGCGTTGTCCTCCTCAGGCTTGTCGAAGGTCTCGGATTCGCCGGACTTCTTCGGCTTCTGCCCGTTGTCCCGAGCCGCCTTCGTCCTCGCGCTGGGGCTACCACCCTGGGCGCTCATGACTTACTCTCCTCCCCCGTCTTCCTCGTTGTCCACCGCAGCCTCCATAGACTCGGCGTTGCGGGCGAGGGCAACCACACTGTCGCCTTCGGCGAGGTTCATCAAACGCACTCCCATGGTCTGGCGGCCGGACTGCTTGATCTCACCGGCACTCGTCCGGATCACCCCACCGGCGGACGTGATCGCGAAGACCTCGTCCTCTGGGTTGACCATGACGGCTCCGACCAGCTTGCCACGGGCGCTCACGATTTTCGCAGTCAGCACACCTCTACCGCCACGACCTTGAACCGGATACTGCTCAACTGGGGTCCGCTTGGCGTACCCAGCCTTGGTCGCGATAAGCACGTGCTGGCCGTCGGCCATGCGATTCATGGCGAGCAGCTCGTCGCCTTCGAGGAACCGCATGCCGATGACGCCGCTGGTCGCGCGGCCCATCGGACGCAGCGCGTCGTCGGAGGCGGTGAACCGGATCGCCTGCGCGCCCTTCGAGACGAGCAGCAGGTCGTCCTCCTCGGAGACCAGCCGGGCGCCGATGACCTCGTCGTCCTCACGCAGGTTGATGGCGATGAGGCCGCCGGACCTGGGGGAGTCGTACTCGGACAGGCGGGTCTTCTTGACCAGGCCGCTGCGGGTGGCGAGCACGAGGTACGGGGCGACGTCGTAGTCACGCAGGTCGAGGACCTCCATGACGGTCTCGTCGGGCTGCATGGCCAGCAGGTTGGCCAGGTGCATGCCACGCGCGTCGCGTCCGGAGTCGGGCAGTTCGTACGCCTTGACCCGGTAGACGCGGCCCTTGTTGGTGAAGAACAGCAGCCAGTGGTGGGTCGTGGTGACGAAGAAGTGGTCGACGATGTCGTCCTGCCGCAGCTGTGCCCCGCGCACGCCCTTGCCGCCGCGCTTCTGCGCGCGGTAGAGGTCGGTGCGGGTGCGCTTGGCGTAGCCGCCGCGGGTGATGGTGACGACGATGTCCTCTTCGGCGATCAGGTCCTCGATGGACATGTCGCCGTCGTAGGCGGTGATCTCGGTACGCCGGTCCTCGCCGAAGCGGGCCACGACCTCGCTGAGCTCGTCGCCGACGATCTGCCGCTGCCGCGACTCGGAGCCCAGGATGTCCTGGTAGTCGGCGATCTGCGCCATGAGGTGGTCGTACTCGTCCTGGATCGCCTGGCGCTCCAGGGCGGCGAGCTTGCGCAGCTGCATGTCCAGGATGGCCTGCGCCTGGATCTCGTCGATCTCCAGCATGCCCATGAGGCCCTGCTGGGCGGCGGCGGCCGACTCGGACGCGCGGATCAGGGCGATCACGTCGTCGAGCCGCTCCAGCGCCTTGAGCAGCGCCCGCAGGATGTGGGCGCGCTCCTCGGCCTTGCGCAGCAGGAAGCGGGTACGCCGGACGATGACCTCGACCTGGTGAAGCACGTAGTACGAGATGAACTGGTCGAGCCGCAGCGTGCGCGGCACCCCGTCGACCAGGGCCAGCATGTTGGCGCCGAAGGTGTCCTGGAGCTGGGTGTGCTTGTACAGGTTGTTGAGCACGACCTTGGCGACGGCGTCGCGCTTGAGCACGATGACCAGACGCTGGCCGGCCCGCGACGACGACTCGTCGCGCACGTCGGCGATGCCGGTGACCTTGCCCTGCTTCACCAGCTCGGCGATCTTCAGGGCGAGGTTGTCCGGGTTGACCTGGTAGGGGAGCTCGGTGACGACGAGGGCGTGCCGGCCCTTGTTGTCCTCCTCGACCTCCACCACGGCCCGCATGGTGATCGAGCCGCGGCCGGTGCGGTAGGCGTCCTCGATGCCCCGGCGGCCGACGATCAGCGCGCTGGTCGGGAAGTCGGGACCCTTGACGCGGGCCATGGCGGCTTCGAGCAGCTCCTCCTCGGACGCCTCCGGGTGCTCCAGCGCCCACTTGACGGCCTCGGCCACCTCGCGCAGGTTGTGCGGCGGGATGTTGGTGGCCATGCCGACCGCGATGCCGCCCGAGCCGTTGACCAGCAGGTTGGGGAAGCGCGCCGGCAGGACGACGGGCTCCTGGGAGCGGCCGTCGTAGTTGGGCTGGAAGTCGACGGTTTCCTTGTCGATGTCGCGCAGCATCTCCATGGCGATGGGCGCGAGCTTGCACTCGGTGTAGCGCATCGCCGCGGGCGCGTCGTTGCCCGGGGAGCCGAAGTTGCCCTGGCCGTCGACCAGCGGGTGACGCAGCGACCAGGGCTGCGCCAGCCGCACGAGCGCGTCGTAGATCGAGGTGTCGCCGTGCGGGTGGTACGAACCCATGACGTCACCCACGACGCGCGAGCACTTGAAGTACCCGCGGTCGGGGCGGTAGCCGCCGTCGTACATCGCGTACAGCACTCGCCGGTGCACCGGCTTGAGGCCGTCACGCACATCGGGCAGCGCACGCGAGACGATGACCGACATCGCGTAGTCCATGTAGCTGCGCTGCATCTCGGTCTGGATGTCGACCGGCTCGATGCGCTCGGGCGACGGTGGAGGCGGAGTGTTCACTTCCGTCACGTGTGAAGATCCTTTTCTGAGGTACGGCTGTCGCTACACGTCCAGGAAACGGACATCTCGCGCATTGCGGATGATGAAGGCCCGGCGTGCTTCGACGTCCTCACCCATGAGCACGCTGAACATCTCGTCGGCCTGGGCGGCGTCGTCGAGGGTGGCCTGCAGCAGGATGCGGCTGTCGGGGTTCATGGTGGTCTCCCACAGCTGGTTGGCGTTCATCTCGCCGAGACCCTTGAACCGCTGGACACCGTCGTGGGCGCGCGGGTCGCGCTTGCCACGCGCGATGCCCTCCTGGATGATCGCGTCGCGCTCCCGGTCGGAGTAGGCGTAGGAGGCGTCCTCACCCTTCCGGTCCCACTTGATCTTGTACAGCGGCGGCTGCGAGAGGTAGACGTGGCCGCCCTCGATCAGCGGCCGCATGAACCGGAACAACAGCGTCAGCAGCAGCGTGGTGATGTGCTGGCCGTCGACGTCGGCGTCGGCCATCAGGATCAGCTTGCTGTAGCGCAGCTTGCTGATGTCGAACTCGTCGTGGACGCCGGTGCCGAGCGCGGTGATCAGCGACTGGACCTCGACGTTCTGCAGGACCTTGTCGACCCGGGCCTTCTCGACGTTGAGGATCTTGCCGCGGATCGGCAGGATCGCCTGGAAGCGGGAGTCGCGTCCGCCCTTGGCGGAGCCGCCGGCGGAGTTGCCCTCGACGATGAACAGCTCGCACTTGTCGGGGTCGTTCCACTGGCAGTCGGCGAGCTTGCCGGGCAGGCCGCTGCCCGACTCCAGCAGCGACTTGCGCCGCGTCAGGTCGCGCGCCTGGCGGGCCGCGAGGCGCGCCCTGGCGGCCTGCAGCGACTTGTTGATGATGTCCTTGGCCTCGCCGGGGTTGCGCTCGAACCACGCGCGCAGGTGGTCGTTGCAGGCCTTCTGCACGAACGACTTGGCCTCGGTGTTGCCCAGCTTCGTCTTGGTCTGGCCCTCGAACTGCGGGTCGGCCAGCTTGATCGACACGATCGCGGTCAGGCCCTCGCGGACGTCCTCACCGGAGAGGTTGTCGTCCTTGCCCTCCTTGAGGAACTTCTGCTCGCGCGCGTAGCGGTTGACGATGGACGTCAGCGCGGCGCGGAAGCCCTCCTCGTGGGTGCCGCCCTCGGCCGTGTTGATGGTGTTGGCGAAGGTGTAGACCGACTCCGAGTAGGAGTTGTTCCACTGCATGGCGATCTCGACGGAGACGCCGTCGCCGTGCTCCTCGAAGTCGATGACCGACGCGTGCGCCGGCTCCTTCTTGGAGTTGAGGTGGGTGACGAAGTCGGACAGACCGCCGTCGTAGCGGTACTCGACCACGACGGGCTCGCCGTTGACGTGGTCGGGCCGCTCGTCGGCCAGTGTGATCGTGAGGCCCTTGTTGAGGAAGGCCATCTCCTGGAAGCGGCGCGAGAGCGTCTCGAAGTTCCAGGTGGTGGTCTCGAAGATCTCGGGGTCGGCCCAGAAAGTGATCTCGGTGCCGGTCTCGTCGGTCTCCTCGTGCGTGGACAGAGGGGCGACGGGCTTGGAGTTGACGAGATTGAGGCGGTGGACGCGCCCGTTCTGCTTGACCACGACGTCCATGGCTGTGGACAGCGCGTTGACCACGGCGGAACCCACGCCGTGCAGACCACCCGAGACGGCGTAAGACTTGCCGTCGAACTTGCCGCCCGCGTGGAGCGTGGTGAGCACCACCTCGACCGCGGAACGCTTTTCCACAGGGTGGATGCCCGTGGGGATGCCACGCCCGTTGTCGATGACGCGCACGCCGTTGTCGGCCAGCAGTGTGACGTCGATGCGGTCCGCGTGACCGGCCAGCGCCTCGTCCACCGCGTTGTCCACGATCTCGTAGACAAGGTGGTGCAGACCGCGCTCACCGGTCGATCCGATGTACATACCCGGGCGCTTGCGAACCGCCTCAAGCCCTTCGAGTACGGTGATTGAGCTAGCGTCGTAGGACAAGTCCCAAATCCTCCTGCCGCGGACACGCGGCAGGGAGCTCTCTTGCCCAGCTGCCCCTGCCGTGCCCGTCACCGTCGTGAGTGCCCCGTTGCGCTGGTCACCCGGGGGAGTCGACGTCGCGTCGCGCGCCGGGGGTGACACGCAAGCGGACGTGTCCGGAATCCGCTTTCATCCTACCGGGTCCGAGCGCCCAAGGTGGCATTGAACGCCCCTGTATTGCCCTGTCGCTCGTTGACCCCCCGCGCAAGCCTTCCCCCCCATGGGGGCGGGGTCATCGCTCCTGCGGGCTTCTGATCGGTTTTCCGCGCCTGTCCGCTCTCCGCTCCCGATCACGTACGGCTGGTCGCGGGCCGGTCCTCCGCCCTCGCTCGCTCAGCCGCCCGCTCAGCCGTACGTGTCGCCCGGGCCGCGGCTTCCCGTGACCCGCAGGCCACCCTGACGCGGCCCGTGCTGCGGTCCCTTGACCTTGACCCTCGTCACCGTGCCCTCCCCCAGCTCCTCGTTGAGCCGCCGCAGCAGCGTGCGCGCGAGCAGCCGCACCTGGGTGGCCCACGCCGTGGAGTCGGCCGAGATCAGCACCTCGCCGTCCTCGAACCCCTCCGGCTTGGTGTGGGCGGCCAGGTCGGGACCGACGATGTCGGCCCAGCGCCCGAACACGCCGCCGACGGCCGCCGGCCGCTCCCAGCCCCGCTCGGCCAGCAGGTCCCGGATGGCGCGGCCGAAGAGCTGGGGATCGCCGCCCTCCCGGCGGGGACCGGCCGCCTTGCGCCGCGGCTCACGGCGGGGGAGCTGGCCGCGCTTGGCCGCGTCGGCCTTGGCCTGGGCCAGCTTCTCCCTCGCCATGGCGGCGCCCCGGGCGGTGGGATTGTCGTCAACGGACACGGGTCACGCTCCCCTCTGCGACGTCGAAACGGGCGCCGGCCAGCTCGGGCGGCACGTCGTCGGGCACGGCGGCGGTGATCAGCACCTGCTCGGCGGGCGCGACGATCTCGGCCAGGCGGCGTCTGCGCTGGCCGTCGAGCTCGGCGAAGACGTCGTCGAGGATCAGGACCGGGTCGCCGCCGTCGGCGCGCAGCAGATCGTACGCGGCCAGGCGCAGTGCCAGCGCGAACGACCACGACTCGCCGTGGCTGGCGTAGCCGCGGGCGGGCAGGTCGCCGAGGCCGAGGACGAGGTCGTCGCGGTGCGGGCCGACGAGCGTGACACCGCGCTCCAGCTCGGCCGGGCGGACCTCCAATAGCCGCTCCCGCATCCGCTCTTCAAGGGTTTTCCCCAAGTCTGTGGATAACGTCTGCGCATCGGAAGATCCCCGCTCACCGGCGACTTCGTCCTCCGCGCCGTCCCCGCCTGTGGACAACGTGCTGCGGTAGTCGAGGGTCGCGGGGGCGCTCGTGGGGGCGAGCGCGGCGTACGCCCCGGCGACCAGCGGGCGCAGCGACTCGACCAGATCGAGGCGGGCCTGGAGGAGCTCCGCGCCGTGCCGCGCCAGATGCGCGTCCCAGACGTCCAGGGTGGCCGTCACGTCGCCGGCGCCCGCCGCCGCGAACCCGGAGTCACCCTCGGCCTTACGGGGGCTCCTGGAGCCTCTACGGGCCTGCGCGGCCGTGCGCAGCAGCGCGCCACGCTGCTTGAGCACCCGCTCGTAGTCGGCCCGCACCCCGGCGAACCGGGGCGCCCGCGCCACCAGCAGGTCGTCGAGGAAGCGCCGGCGCTCCGAGGGGTCGCCCTTGGCCAGCGCCAGGTCCTCCGGGGCGAACAGGACCGTCCGCAGCAGCCCGATGACGTCGCGCGGCCGCGCGGGCGAGCGGTTGAGCCGGGCGCGGTTGGCCCGGCCCGGGTTGATCTCCAGCTCCACCAGCGCCCGGCGGTCGTCCCTGTGGACGGCGCAGCGCACGATCGCCCGGCTCGCCCCCTGCCGCACCAGGGGCGCGTCGGTGGCCACCCGGTGACTGGAGTGCGTCGCGACGTAGCCGAGGGCCTCGACCAGGTTGGTCTTGCCCTGGCCGTTGGGTCCCACGAACGCCGTGACGCCCGGCTCCAGGCCGAGCTCCACGGAGGCGTAGGACCGGAAGTCGGTCAGCGACAGGTGGGCGACATGCACCCCACGAAGGTTAGTGGGCCACGCCGGTCACGTGGGCAACCGGCTTGCCCACCTGTGGAAAACCTGGGGGACGGGCCGGGCGCGGAAGTCCTACTGGGCCTCGCGCGGCGGTGTGACGTCGGCGCCGGGCGCGTCCGCGCCCTTCTCGGTGGAGCCCTCGGCCGCGGTCACCGCGTGGCCGCCGAACTGGTTGCGCAGCGCGGCGACGACCTTCATCGCGGGGGAGTCGTCCTGCCGCGAGGCGAACCGCGCGTACAGCGCCGCGGTGATCACGGGCAGGGGCACCGCGTGGTCGACGGCGGCCTGGACGGTCCAGCGGCCCTCGCCCGAGTCCTGGGCGTAGCCGCGTAGCTGGTCGAGGCGCTCGTCGTCGTCGAGGGCGCGGACGAGCAGGTCCAGCAGCCACGACCGGATGACCGTGCCGGTGCGCCAGCTGCTGAACGAGCCGCGCACGTCCTTGACGACGTCGGACGCCTCCAGCAGCTCCCAGCCCTCGGCGAAGGCCTGCATCATGCCGTACTCGATGCCGTTGTGGACCATCTTCGCGAAGTGGCCCGCGCCGACGTCACCCGCGTGGACGAAGCCGTCCTCGCCCTCGGGCTTCAGCGTCTCGAACACGGGCATCAGGTGGTCGACGGCGGCCTTGTCGCCGCCGCACATGAGCGCGTAGCCGTTCTGCAGGCCCCAGACGCCGCCGCTGACGCCGCAGTCGACGAAGCCGATGCCCTTCTCGGCCAGCTCCGCCGCGTGCTTCTGGTCGTCGACGTAGTGGGAGTTGCCGCCGTCGACGACGATGTCGCCCTCGCTGAGCAGGCGCCCGAGCTCGTCGATCGTCTGCTGGGTGGGCTTGCCCGCCGGGACCATCACCCAGACCGCGCGCGGCGCCTCCAGCCGTTCGACCAGCTCCTTCAGGCTGCCCACGTCGCTGACCTCGCGGTGGTGGTCGTATCCGACGACGTCATGGCCGCCGCGCCGGAGGCGCTCGGCCATGTTGCCACCCATCTTGCCGAGCCCGATCATGCCGATCTGCATCTTCTCTACCCCCTTGTCAGGCTTCCATCATCCCTGATGTCAGCTTCAGCCTGACAGGCGGATCGGCATGATCAGGTAACGGTAGTCGGGAGCGCCGTCGCCGTCCACAGGCTTGCCCCCGGTGAGGATGGCGGGCTTGGTGGACGTGGTCATCTGGAGCCGGGCCACGTCGGAGTCGATCGCACCCAGCCCTTCCAGCAGGAACTGGTGGTTGAAGGCGATGTTCATCTCCTCGCCCTCGTAGTCCACGGGCAGCACCTCGACGGCCTGCGCCTCGTCGCCGCTGCCGGCCTCCAGCACCACCTCGCCGCTCCTGAACGCGAGACGCACGGGGGTGTTGCGCTCGGCGACCAGGGCCACGCGCTTGACCGCCTCGACGAACGGGCCTGTGGACAGGTCGGCGCGCGCGGAGAACTCGGTGGGCAGCAGCGAGCGGTACTTGGGGAACTCGGGGTCGAGCAGGCGCGTGGTGGTGCGCCGGCCGCCGCTGGAGAAGCCGATCATGCCCTCGCCGGTGCCGCCGGCGGAGCTGAGCGCGATCTCCACCTCGGCGCCGGACGAGCCGAGTGCCTTGGCCGTGTCGGCGAGGGTCTTGCCGGGGATCATCGCGACGGCCGAGATGTCGGGCTGGCCGGGCTGCCACTTCAGCTCGCGCACGGCCAGGCGGTAGCGGTCGGTCGCGGCGAGGGTGACCAGGTCGCCCTCGATCTCCATGCGGACGCCGGTGAGCATCGGCAGCGTGTCGTCACGGCCGGCGGCGACGGCGACCTGCGCGACGGCGGAGGCGAACACGTCGCTGCCGACCCGCCCGGCGGCCGGCGGCATGGCCGGGAGCGTCGGGTAGTCCTCCACAGGCATGGTGAGGAGTGTGAACCGCGCGCTGCCGCACGTGACGACCGCCTTGGCGCCGTCCACCACGAAGTCCACAGGCTGTGCGGGAAGGGCGCGGGTGATCTCGGCGAGGAGCTTGCCGGAGACGAGGACGACTCCCGGCTCGCCGGTCTGGAGTTCGAGCGTCACCTGGGCGGAGACCTCGTAGTCGAAGCCGGAGAGTTTGAGCCGCTGCTCCTCGGTCACCTCCATGCGCATGCCGGCGAGCACGGGCACCGACGGGCGGGCGGGAAGGCTGCGCGCCGTCCACGCCACCGCCTCAGCGAGGACGTCTCGCTCGATTCGGAACATCACCGTGATCAGCCTCCTGGGTGCCTCGTTGAGATTTCAAAGTGTCTCGCCTCCCGCACCTCCGGTCCGGGAGAACCCTTCTATGGGTCTTGAGTTCTTTCTAGAAGAGATAAGTGGTCATCACACTAGGGGGTGTGGATACTGTGGACAACCGGCGTTTCCGCTGCTCAGGCCGCCTGTTTTCATCCACCGCCCCTGTGGGTGACGCCTGGGGACAACTTCGCCGCCTGGGGATGACGGAAAGTTGTGCACACGCTGTCCCCAGACAAGGGGGTGTTCATCCACCGGTCATCCACAAGGTTTCCACCGGTTATCCACGGGGTAAACCGCCTGTTCGCGCGGCCTCAAATGACTGTGCACAGGGCGTCCACAGGGCATCCACAGGTTGTCCCCAAGTTATCCGCAGGATGTCCCCACCTTTATCCCCAGCCCCTGTGGGCGAAATTTCCGGGCATTGTGGGGCGGCTGACGGCCCTCCGTGCGCGTTTCCCCTGGTCCACAGTGTTATCCACAGGCTGTGCATAACTGCTCAGGACCCGCTGGTGGTCTGTTTGATGCGCATTGTCAGCTCATTGACCTGGTTGTACATCGACCTGCGCTCCGCGATGAGGGAGCGGATCTTGCGCTCCGCGTGCATCACCGTCGTGTGGTCGCGGCCGCCGAACTGCTGGCCGATCTTCGGCAGCGACAGCTCCGTCAGCTCGCGGGCGAGGTACATCGCGATCTGACGGGCGTTCACCAGCGCCCGGCTGCGCGAGCTGCCGCACAGGTCGTCGATGCTGATGCCGAAGTACTCGGCGGTCTTGGCCATGATCGTCGCGATCGTTATCTCCGGGCCCGACTCGGAGGTGATCAGATCCTTCAGCACCACCTCGGCGAGCTGCAGGTCGACGCCCTGCCGGTTGAGGCTGGCGAACGCGGTCACCCTGATCAGGGCGCCTTCGAGCTCGCGGATGTTGGTGGAGATGCGGCTCGCGATGTACTCCAGCACCTCGGGCGGCGCGGCCAGGCCCTCCTGGATCGCCTTCTTCCGGAGGATGGCGATGCGGGTCTCCAGCTCGGGCGGCTGGACGTCGGTGATCAGGCCCCACTCGAACCGGTTGCGCAGCCGGTCCTCCAGCGTGATGAGCTGCTTGGGCGCCCGGTCGCTGGAGATGACGATCTGCTTGTTGGCGTTGTGCAGGGTGTTGAAGGTGTGGAAGAACTCCTCCTGCGTCTGCTCCTTGCCCTCCAGGAACTGGATGTCGTCCACGAGCAGGATGTCGATCGCGCGGTAGCGCCCGCGGAAGCCGTCGGCCTTGTGGTCGCGGATGCTGTTGATGAAGTCGTTGGTGAACTCCTCCGAGCTCACGTACCTCACCCGCGCGCCGTCGTACAGGCTCTGCGCGTAATGACCGATGGCGTGCAGGAGATGCGTCTTGCCGAGCCCCGAGTCGCCATAGATGAAGAGCGGGTTGTACGCCTTCGCGGGGGATTCGGCCACGGCCACGGCCGCGGCGTGTGCGAACCGGTTGCTGGCCCCGATGACGAATGTCTCAAACGTGTACTTCTGGTTGAGTCTGGCCGGTTCGCTGGGTTTCGTGCTCTTCGCCTCCCACCGGTTCGGCGGCGGCTCCGGCGCCTTTTCCACAGGCGGTGTGTACGGCTGTGCCTGTTCAAAACTGAAGCCAGGCTGTGGATATTCGGTGGACGACTGAGCCGGCTCGGCCTGTGGAGAATAGAACTGCGGGGGCTCTGAAGCCGCGTAATGCTGGGACGACGGGGGCTGGGGGAAACGCAGCTGCTGATCCACACCCTGGGGATAACCGTTGCCCACAGGCTGTTGATGAGTCTCGCCGGAGGGCTGCTCGGGGGCGGTCGTGTCGATCATCACGGCCAGCCGCACGGCCTTGCCGAGCTCCTGCGACAGCGCCGTCGTCACCGGCTGGCGCAGCTTGCCCTCGATGAGGTCCTTGAGGAAGTCGTTGGGGACGCCGAGCACGATCGTGTCGCCGGCCGCGGCGATCGGGCGGACCATGGACAGCCACGTGCGCTGCTGCACGGGGACGTTCTCGTTGATGAAGTTGCCCAGAGCCCTGGACCAGACCGTGGCGAGCTCGGCAGCGTTCATGGCGCCACTCCCCTCCTTCCTTTCCGCGGCCCCCCGCGATTGTTTATCCACACCCGGGTGCCGCCTGTGTGACGGTCGACCCCGTCCGTCCACAGCCCGGGAACCGGGCGCGCGGCCCAGGATCTCCACAGGCGATCCACAGGATGTCCACAGCCTCACATGGCCCCGGACTGGCCGACAGTAGCTATGTGCACAGCTGTGTTCAAGACGTTGTCCACAGCCTAGTGGCACCTGGGTGCACATACTGTGGACACGGCCGGGGCGGTGGAAAACCCGCCTGTGGATAGGTGGATAACCTCGCGGCGGCGTCCGCCGGTTTGACCTAGGACGCGTCTGGCCCGTAACGTACGACGGTCGGCTTGCCACGCGACGGCTATTTCGCGTGCCCTCGCTCCCACGGCAGGCCAGCCATGTGTTTAAAGCGCCCCTGGGCGCACCATCAAGCCTGGAGCCCACCCGTGAGCAAGCGTACTTTCCAGCCGAACAACCGTCGTCGCGCGAAGACCCACGGCTTCCGGCTGCGGATGCGCACCCGGGCCGGCCGCGCCATTCTCGCCGCCCGTCGTCGCAAGGGCCGCGAGAAGCTGTCGGCCTGATCGCCCCGCGCCTGATAGTCCGCCCGCCGGTGATGTCCGCCGGCGGGCGATAGGCGTATACGGTCCTTTCACGTGCTGTCCCGAGAATCCCGCATGCGGCGCGGGGAGGAGTTCCAGGAGGCGATCAAGCGCGGCAGACGCGCCGGTCGCCCCACTTTGGTGGTGCATCTCGTTATTTCGGGGGATGAGACACCTCGGGTGGGTTTCGTGGTGAGCCGAGCCGTCGGTGGCGCCGTCATCCGCAACAAGGTCAAGCGTCGGCTTCGACACCTGATGCGGGACCGTCTCGCACGGCTGCCGAGAGGTAGCCTGCTTGTGGTACGCGCCAATCCACCGGCCGCGTCAGCGCGATCCGAGCACCTAGCCGCCGAGCTTGACCTCGCACTGGATCGACTCCTGAGGCGGCGCGAGTCCTCGATGGATGGACAAAGATGACGGAGCAGCCGCAGGGGATGCCGAGCCTCGCCGCTCGGGCACTGATCCTCCCCATCCGGTTCTACCGGGCCTTCATCGGCCCGATGCTCGGTCCGCACTGCCGTTTCCATCCTTCGTGCAGCGCATACGGGCTCGAGGCGATCGCCGTACACGGTGCATTGCGCGGCACCTGGCTGACTGTCCGGCGCATCGGGCGGTGCCATCCATTTCACCCCGGAGGTATAGACCCGGTGCCCCCACGCCCGGTTCGGTCCCACGAAATGCAAGGGAGATAGCTCGGTGGAGCTGTCCTGGCTGAGCTGGCTCTATGAAGCCGTAGCCCACGTCATCATCTGGATCCATACGGGATACAGCACGTTCCTCAACCCGGACGGCGGGCTGACCTGGGCGCTGACCATCATCACGCTGACCGTGTTCATGAGGATCCTGATCTTCCCCCTGTTCCTCAAGCAGATGCGCTCGTCGCGGAAGATGCAGGAACTGGCCCCCAAGGTCGCGGAGCTTCGTAAGCGGTACAAGAACGACAAGCAGCGCATGAACCAGGAGGTCATGGCGCTGTACCAAGGGCAGGGCGCCAACCCCCTCGGTGGCTGCCTGCCCGTCGTCGCGCAGTTCCCGATCTTCATCTCCATGTTCACCGTGCTGCGGGCGATGGCCGACGGCCGCGCCGTCTACGGCATGACGCAGGAGCTCGTCGACAGCGCCAGGTCCGCGCACATCTTCGGCGCGCCGCTCCCGGCCAGCTTCTTCATGTCCGAGGCGCAGATCACGGGCTTCGACGCGACGGTCATCCAGACCAAGATCGTGCTCGGCATCTTCGTGGCGATCAGCTCGCTGACCACGTTCCTCACCGTCCGGCAGAGTGTGGGCCGCTCCATGGCCCAGATGCCGGACAACCCCATGGCGCAGCAGCAGAAGATCCTCATGTACATCTCGCCGCTGTTCGCCTTCTTCAGCCTGAACTTCCCGCTCGGCCTGATCCTCTACTGGGTCACCACCAACCTGTGGACGCTCGGCCAGCAGCACTGGTTCTACAGCCGGCACCCCATGCCGCAGTACGACGCCAAGGGCAACGTCATCCCCGTCCAGCCCAAGCAGGGGCTCATCTCCAAGATCCGTGGCACTACTCCCGAAGAGCAGGCGCCCCCCGCTCCGCCCGAGCCTAAGATCGTCAGACAGCAGCCCACCCGCCAGCCCCGCAGCAAGCGAACCGGCAGCAAGAAGTCGTGAACACGAAGGAGAGGGCGGTCATGACCGAGGCCGAGCAGGAGAAGGCTCCTGATCTCAACGCGCTCGAGCAGGAGGGCGAGATCGCGGCCGACTACATCGAGGGCCTTCTCGACATCGCCGACATCGACGGCGACATCGACATGGACGTCGAGGGCGACCGTGCCCTCGTCTCCGTCGTCGGGCTCAAGGGCAACGAGCTCGTCGGACCCGAGGGCGAGGTCCTGGAGGCGCTCCAGGAGCTCACCCGCCTGGCCGTGCACCGGCAGACCGGGGAGCGGTCGCGCCTCATGCTCGACGTCGCCGGCTACCGCGAGCGCCGCCGCGCCGAGCTGACCAAGCTGGGCAGCGAGGTCGCCCACCAGGTCCGGGAGAAGGGCGAGCCCAAGTCGCTGAGCCCCATGACCCCGTTCGAGCGCAAGATCGTCCACGACGCCGTGGCCGCCGCCGGGCTCCGCAGCGAGTCCGAGGGCGAGGAGCCTCAGCGGTACGTGGTGGTCTTCCCCGCCTGACCCGGCCCCGTGCACCAGTCCGGCCGCCAGCCCCGACACGCGAGGGCTGGCGGCCGTTCGCATGTATCCCGCCATTCGCCCGCCATGGGAGGTACGCGACTCCGTACGGAAGCGCGGGACGCCCGGCGGGGTGGTTCGGTGGTCTCCCGGTGACGTCTCGTACGAGCCGCACTCGAGAAGGTGGCTAGCCTTGACTCGACACCGCCCGCGGACCGCCGCAGACGTCATCCGTCACCACCCCGAGAAAGGGCCACCTACCAGTGAGCGATGAGCTACCCGCTCCGCCCGGCATCGCACGGGACGTCTTCACCGGCGAGGCATGGGACCGGGCGAACACCTTCGCCGAGCTCCTGGCCGGGCCCGGCGTCGTGCGCGGCCTGCTGGGCCCGCGCGAGGTGCCGCGCATCTGGGACCGCCACCTGCTCAACTGCGCCGTCGTCGCCGAGGCCGTGCCCGAGGACGTCAGCCTGGTCGACATCGGCTCCGGCGCCGGGCTTCCCGGACTGGTGCTGGCGATCGTCCGGCAGGACGTTCAGGTCTCCCTCCTGGAGCCGTTGCTGCGCCGCACCGTCTTCCTGGAGGAGTGCGTCGAGGCGCTGAAGCTGAGCAACGTCGAGGTGGTGCGCGGCCGGGCGGAGGAGCTGGCGGGCAAACGGGTGTTCGACGTGGCGAGCGCTCGCGCGGTCGCGCCGCTGGACCGGCTGCTGAAGTGGGCCATGCCGCTCCTGCGCGAAGGCGGCGAGCTGATCGCCATGAAGGGGGAGCGCGCCGCCGAGGAGCTCACCGAGGCCGAGCCACAGCTCCGCGCCGTTGGAGCGAGGACGGCTGAGCTTGTCACAGTCGGGCGCGGTAAGGTCGAGCCGCCTGCGACACTGGTCCGGGTGGTAGCAGGTCGCGCGCCGGAGGTTGCCAGGCGGCGACGAAGGAGGTGACGGTGGTGCCAGTCGCGTCAAGCGGTCTTGGCTGGCCCGACGGTCCTCTGGCCGAAAGTCCCACGGGCGTGGGCTGGCCCGAATTGGGCGTGTCGCCGCAGCGAATTCCCGACACCGGCCCACCACGGGTTGAAAGGATGGCCATCGTGACCCAGACCCCACTGAACCCCGGCGATTCCCCTTTGGTACGAGAGGCGCTCACCTCCGTGGTTTCACGTGAAACATCTGCGACTCAGGCGGCCACCCAAGCCGGAGACGCCCCCGGCGGCAGTGAGAGTGCTTGGCCCCGCCCGTCGAAGTGCAGAGTGATCGCGGTTGCCAACCAGAAGGGCGGCGTCGGCAAGACCACGACGTCCGTCAACATCGCGGCGGCGCTCTCCATGAACGGCCAGCGCGTCCTGGTCGTTGATCTTGACCCCCAGGGCAACGCCTCAACGGCGCTGGCCACCGAGCACCGCGGTGACGTCCCCGACGTGTACCAGGTCCTGGTGGACGACCTCCCGATGGCCGACATCGTGAAGCAGGTACCCGACATGCCGGGCCTGTACTGCGCTCCTGCCACGATCGACCTGGCCGGTGCGGAGATCGAGCTGGTCTCGCTGGTGGCCCGTGAGGCGCGACTGCGCCGTGCGTTCAGCGCGTACACCGCCGAGCTCGACTACATCATCATCGACTGCCCGCCGTCGCTCGGCCTGCTGACGGTCAACGCACTGGTGGCCGCGGACGAGGTCATGATCCCCATCCAGTGCGAGTACTACGCCCTGGAGGGCCTCGGCCAGCTCCTGCGCAACGTCGACCTGATCAAGGCGCACCTCAACCCGACGCTGCGGCTGTCGACGATTGTCCTCACCATGTACGACGGACGCACGCGCCTGGCGTCGCAGGTGGCGGAGGAGGTCCGGGCACACTTCGGTGAGACGGTCCTCAACACCGTGATCCCGCGCAGCGTCCGCCTGTCGGAGGCGCCCAGCTACGGGCAGTCGGTCATGACGTACGACCCGGGATCGAGCGGCGCCATGGCGTACATGGACGCGGCCAGAGAGATCGCCCACCACGTCGTGGTCTAGCACCGCTACCGAACCGGCGGGAACTCCCGGCCCGCTGCGGAGAAGAACTTCTCACCGGAACCCGCACAACGCCGGCGGTGGCGCCTGTGGCACCCCCGCGCAGCAAAGGGGGGCCCCGGGAGTGCGGCTGTGGGGAGTCGGTTCGGGACGTTTGGCAGGTGACCTCAACCGCTGAGGCTCGGCAGGTGGCGCGGGTATGGGCGCGCCATGTGTCCGCCCTGTCATGCCCGGGGTCCGGCTTGCCAGGTGTAAATCAGGCACAACGGCGTGTGGCGAGGACACACCGGGCCGCGTCGGCACCGGTAACCTCTCCTGGAGTGACCGGATTCGGCCGGGTGGAGGAGACGCAGTGAGTCAGCAGCGGCGGGGATTGGGCAAGGGGCTCGGGGCGCTCATCCCGACCGGTCCCATCGGTGACGGCACGGGGACGGCGCCGGACCCCGCCAACGGCACGACCACCGAGAGCGGCCCCCTGCCGATCGCCGGGGCGTACTTCAGGGAGATCCCCCTCAAAGCCATCGTGCCGAACCCTCGGCAGCCACGTGACATCTTCGACGAGGAGCGGCTGGAAGAGCTGGCGGCCTCCATCCGCGAGGTGGGCCTGCTGCAGCCGATCGTCGTCCGCTCGGTCGGCGGTGGCGAGTACGAGCTGATCATGGGGGAGCGGCGCTGGCGTGCCTCCCGGCTGGCGGGGCTCGACCCGGTGCCGGCGATCGTGCGCAACACCCAGGACGACGACCTCCTCCGTGACGCCCTCATCGAGAACCTCCAGCGCGAGCAGCTCAACCCCCTCGAAGAGGCCGCCGCCTACCAGCAGCTCCTGGACGACTTCCGGGCGACGCACGAGCAGCTCGCCCAGAAGGTCGGCCGCTCCCGCTCCCACATCACCAACACCCTGCGTCTGCTCAACCTCCCGCCCGAGGTGCAGCTCCGGGTGGCGGCCGGCACCATCAGCGCCGGGCACGCCCGCGCCCTGCTGGGTCTCGACAGCGCGGCCGAGCAGATCCGGCTGGCCGACCGGATCGTGGCCGAGCTGCTGTCGGTGCGGGCGGTGGAGGAGATCGTCGCGCTCGGCGGTGCGACAGCGGCCCCCAAGCCTGCCCGCGAGCGCCGCCCCACCAACCGGCCCACCGCCCCCGGACTCACCCACCTCGCCGACCGCCTCTCGGACCACTTCGAGACGAAGGTCAAGGTGGACCTCGGCCGGCGCAAGGGGCGGATCGTGGTGGAGTTCGCCACGATCGACGACCTGGAGCGCATCATCGGCACCATGGCTCCTGAGGCCGCCCGCGCCATGCGTGAAGCCGACGCCTGACTCCTGTTTCACGTGAAACAACACCGCCGTGACCGCTGCGGCTGTTTCACGTGAAACCACAGGGTTCTTGCCGCCATCCCCGTGTTACCACTGCACCGCAACGGCCCGACGCCGTCGCCTGTCACCCATGGCACCGCAACGTGGCCGACCGCGTCCCACTATTCGCCCGTCTGTCGTCCGCGCCGCTCGCCGTCGGCCTGGGGCGTCCTCTCAATGTCGGGCGTCGCACGGCCGTCATGGGTCCTCGCTCGGGGCGCAGCTAGACGCTCCTGGGCCGCTTCCCCCACCGGTAGGGCTCATCGCCGCTCGTGCCTGACCCGTGTCGCCCGCCGGCCATCGCGTGCCGGTCCGTGCCGCCTGTCGGCCATCAGTCGTCGCTGGTCCTCGCTGGCCAATTGTCCTCACTGGCCCGTGGTCCTCAGTGACCCGTGGTCCTCACTGGCCACTTGTCCCCGCTGAGCCGCTTGTCCCCGCTGACTCGTGCGACTTCTCGGGCGTCGGCTGTGCCGGACGGCTCGGCGTTCGCGTTTCACGTGAAACTCCGTCGTCCTACCGTTCGGGTTTCACGTGAAACAACGGACCGCTGGCGAGTGGCTGTTTCACGTGAAACAGCGCCCGCAGAGCGAAGGCAAGCCGGGACTGCCCATCACCAGCCGCGTCCAAGTGACGCAGTTTCACGTGAAACATAGGCGTGGGACGCAGGCGTTGGAGGATGTCCGTCGAGCACCACTCAAGTGCCGACTGCCTTGCGGATGTCGTCCAGGAAGTCGTCCACGTGTTCCGGCGTGGTGTCGAAGGCGGTCATCCAGCGGACCACACCCGCGTCCTCGTCCCAGTAGTGGAAGAGGTAGCGCCCCAGCAACGCGGCGGCCGCGTCCTTCGGCAGGGCGGCGAAGACGGCGTTGCTCTGCAGCGGGTAGGCCAGTGAGACCCCTGGCAGTCCTTCGATCCCGGCAGCCAGGCGGGCGGCCATGGCGTTCGCGTGGGCGGCGTTGCGGCGCCACAGCTCGTCCGTCAGCAGAGCCGAGAGCTGCGCCGAGACGTACCGCATCTTGGAGGCGAGCTGGAGCGACTGCCGCCGCAGGAACGGCACGGCGTGCGCCAGGGACGGATCCAGGACGACCACCGCCTCGGCCCCCAGCGCGCCGTTCTTGGTGCCGCCGAAGCTGAAGACGTCCACACCGGCGTCCGTCGTGATGGTCCGGAGATCGCACTCCAGGTACGCCGCGGCGTTCGCCAGCCGGGCGCCGTCCACGTGCAGGCGCATTCCCGAGTCGTGCGCGACGCGGGCGAGCGCGGCGAGCTCGTCGGGGGAGTAGCAGGTGCCGAGCTCGGTCACCTGGGAGACGGAGACGACGCGCGGCTGCGGCTCGTGCGCGAGGCCCAGAACACCCAGGCGGCTGGTGATGTGGTGCGGTCGCAGCTTGCCGTCCTCCGTCGGGACGGTGATGAGCTTGACCCCCAGCAGCCGCTCCGCCGCGCCGGTCTCGTGCGTGGCGATGTGCGCGCTCTCCGGGCAGATGACGGCGTCGTAGCGGCCCAGCATGAGGGCCAGTCCGACCATGTTGGCCCCGGCGCCGTTGAACACGGCGAATCCCTCCGCCGCGCCGCCGAACACTTCCTTGACCTGACGCTCGAAGCCCTCGGTCCATCGGTCGCCTCCGTACGCGGGGGCGTCGCCGTCGTTGGCGGCCGTCATGGCGTCGAGAACGGCCGGATGCACGCCGGCGTGGTTGTCGCTGGCGAAGCTCTTGGGATAGATGGAATCGATCAGCACATGTCAAGGCTACTGATGTGGGCCGAGCCGGCCTCCCCAGGGAAGGCCGCCCTCCCCACCGAAGGGCTCCTCGACGGCGGTCAGCCCTGGGCGCGGCCGGCCGCGTGGCGGAGCAGGATGAGGCAGAGGGCGCCCAGGTCCTGACCCGCCGCCTCCGCCGCCATCGGCAGGAGGCTCGTCTCGGTCATGCCGGGCGCGACGTTGACCTCCAGGAAGTGCGGCTGTCCCGAGGCGTCCACGATGAGATCCGTTCGGGAGATGTCGCGCAGTCCCAGCGCGGTGTGGGCCTTCACGGCCGCCTCGGCGCAGGCCGCCGCGGCGTCGGGCGTGAGGCGGGCCGGGGCGAAGAACTCGGTGTGCCCTGCCGTGTAGCGGGCCGCGTAGTCGTAGACCCCCGCGTCCGGAACGATCTCGACCGGCGGCAGCGCCACGGGACCGTGCCCGAGGTCGACCACCGAGACCGACACCTCCACTCCTTCCACGTACCGCTCGATCAGCGCGGTGTCGCCGTAGGCGAAGCAGCCCACCATCGCGGCGGGCAGCTCCTCGGCGGTGCGCACGAACGAGGCGCCCAGCGCGGAGCCGCCCCGGGCGGGCTTGACGAAGAGGGGAAGGCCGAGCCGATCCACGATGCGCCCGAGCACGGCCGTGGCGCCCAGGTCGTGGAACGTCTCCTTCGGCAGCGTGACGGACTCCGGCGTGCGCAGTCCGACCGAGCGGACGACCCCCTTGGCGGTGGGCTTGTCGAAGGCCACCCGGCACGCGTCGGGGTCCGCGCCGACGTACGGCACGCCGAGCAGCTCCAGCACCGTACGGATCGCGCCGTCCTCGCCGGCGCCGCCGTGCAGCGTGACGAAGACGGCGTCCGGCGGATCGGCGAGGATGGAGGGCACGAGCGACGCATCGGTGTCACGGGTCTCCACGTCGATGCCCGCCGCGCGCAGCACCTCGCTCACGCGGCGGCCCGAGCGCAGGGACACCTCACGCTCGTACGAGAGGCCCCCGGCCAGCACGAGCACGTGGCCCAGATCGCTCATCACATCTCCTCCGCTGATGGCACGCTGTCCAACCGTACCGGCGGCGGGCAGCCCTGGTGTACGGCGGGCGGCACCGGCGACCGCGTGGCGTCATCCGGTCGTCCGCGCGCCGCCCGATCCGGTGCCGACCACGGTGCGGTGCCCGGCCGCGATGCGGTGTCGGCCGTTCCGGTGTCGGCCGCGGTGCGGTGCTGAGCGGTGGAGGTGGTGGTGCTGCTGGGATCCGTACGGTGCGGTCCCTGCCCTGTGATCACGCAGCACCCGTCATACCGGCGAGCCCGCACCAAGAAGGGACCGTACGGGCGGCGTCCGCGCGGGGACGCCGGCCCGTACAGGTGCGAATGCGAATGGAACCAGGAGCAGGCGGGAGGGAAAGCCTCAGGCCAGGTCGGGGCCCGGCGTGTCGACACCCGCGTGCCCGCGCGTGGAGCCCGTGCCGAACGTGTCGCGTAGCTGGATCTCCTGCTCGATCACCCCGGCGAGCCGTCGGACGCCCTCCCGGATGCGGTCCGGCTCCGGGTAGCAGTACGACAGGCGCATGTTGCGCGCCCCGCTCCCGTCCGAGAAGAATCCCGTGCCGGGCACGAAGGCCACCCGCTCCGCCACCGCGCGCGGCAGGATGGCCTTGGAGTCGAGCCCCTCGGGCAACGACGCCCAGACGAAGAACCCGCCTCCCGGCCGCGTCCAGGTGACCTCGGATGGCATGAGCGCCCCCAGGGCCTCCAGCAGCGCGTCACGGCGCTCCCGGTACAGCTCCCTGAACGACTTGATCTGCTCCTGCCATGGCTGCGTGGCCAGGTACTGGCCGACGGCGAGCTGCGTGAACGACGAGTGCGACAGGACGGCCGACTCCATGGCCAGGACGAGCTTGTCGCGGATGGCGTGCGGGGCGAGCGCCCAGCCGACGCGGAACCCGGGCGCGAGCGTCTTGGAGAACGACCCGAGGTAGACGACCCCGTCGGCGTTGTCCGCGCGCAGGGCGCGCATCGGCTCGCCGTCGAAGCCGAGCAGCCCGTACGGGTTGTCCTCGACGATGAGCACGCCGGCCCGCTGGCAGATGTCGAGCACCTGCTGACGGCGGGCCACGTTGAGCGTGACGCCGCCGGGGTTGTGGAACGTCGGGATCGTGTAGAGGAACTTGATCGGCGCCCCGGCGGTCTCCAGGGCGTAGATGGTCTGCGCCAGCGACTCGGGCACGATGCCCTGGTCGTCCATGGCGACGTGCACCACCTTGGCCTCGTACGCGGCGAACGTCCCGAGGGCGCCCACGTAGGACGGGCCCTCGGCCAGCACCACGTCGCCGGGGTCGATGAAGATGCGGGTGATCAGGTCGAGCGCCTGCTGCGACCCCACGGTGACGACGACGTCGTCCGCCCCGGCCTGGATCCCCTCCAGCCGCATGACCTCGCAGATCTGCTCGCGCAGGTGCGGATCGCCCTGGCCGGAGCCGTACTGCAGGGCCACCGGGCCACGCCTGGTGACCAGGTCGGAGACGAGCTCGCCGACCATGTCGAGGGGAAGGGCCGTGACGTACGGCATGCCGCCGGCGAGCGAGACCACCTCTGGTCTCGACGCGACGGCGAAGAGAGCTCGGATCTCGGAGGCGACCATCCCGGTAGCTCGCGCGGCGTACCGGTCGACGTAGGCGTCGATGCGCGATCCATGGATCGCGGGTGTCTGACCGTGATTGAGCTCTTCTGTCACGGTCCACCTCCTCGGTGTCAGATAGACCTGGAACAACAGATTACGCCAGTCGGGCATGTCGCCCGTGACCGGGCTGGACGCCGTGGTACCCGCTGACGGCGTTCCACTGAGCTACGATGCCAGCTGGGGACGCGGTTTTCGCGGGCTTTTCCGGGTCAACGATTGGGGCCGTAGTTGTCGCGCCGGCTGGTCAACATCACCCTGGACAATCTTGACGATCTGCCCCGCCGCTGCCGGCGGTGCGTGTTCTGGGAGCTCGACCCCCTCGGCGGCGAGCGCGCTGTCGACTCGGGGGATCCCGCGCTGGAGAAGGAGGCGTGGATCTCCGCCACCCTGCTGGAGTGGGGCAGCTGCGGGAAGATCGTGTACGTCGACGGGGTGCCCGCCGGGTTCGTCCTGTACAGCCCGCCGCTCTACACCCCGCGCTCCCTCGCCTTCCCGACCTCGCCGGTCAGCGCCGACGCGGTGCTGCTGATGACGGCGCACATCATCCCCGAGTTCTCGGGCGGCGGCCTGGGGCGGATGCTGATCCAGGGCATGGCCAAGGACCTGACCCGGCGGGGCGTCAAGGCCATCGAGGCGTTCGGCGACCTGAAGTGGGAGGAGCCGAGCTGCGTGGTGCCGGCCGACTACCTGCTCTCGGTCGGGTTCAAGACGGTACGGCCGCATCTGCGCTTCCCCCGGCTACGGCTGGAGCTGAAGACGGCCGTGTCGTGGCGCGAGGACGTCGAGGTGGCGCTGGAGCGGCTCCTCGGCTCCATGAGCCCGGAACGCGCCCTTCGCCCCGTCTGAGCCGCTTCCAGGCCCGTACAACGAGAAGGCCCCCCGCGCGAGCGGAGGGCCTTCGTCATCGGTACAGGGTGACCGCGGAGCCTCAGATGATGCCGTCGAGCTCGCGCAGCAGCATGGCCTTCGGCTTGGCGCCGATGATCTGCTTGACGACCTCGCCGCCCTTGAAGACGTTCATGGTCGGGATCTGCAGCACGCCGTAGTCGCGCGGCACGTTGGGGTTCTCGTCGATGTTGAGCTTGACGATCTCCAGCTTGTCGCCGTGCTCCTTGGCGATCTCTTCGAGGATGGGCGCGACCTGACGGCACGGGCCGCACCACTCGGCCCAGAAGTCGACCAGAACGGGCTTGTCGCTCTTGAGGACGTCGGCCTCGAACGTGGCGTCGGTTACTGCCTTCACGGTGTGCGCTCCTTAGCTTTCGAGTGCGGCGAGCCAGCGCTCGGAGTCGAGCGACGCCGAGCAGCCGGTGCCGGCCGCGGTGATGGCCTGACGGTAGGTGTGGTCGACGACGTCGCCGGCGGCGAACACGCCGTCGATGTTCGTCTGGGTGCTGGGGGAGGCGACCTTGATGTACCCCTCGTCGTCGAGGTCGATCTGGCCCTTGACCAGCTCGGTGCGCGGGTCGTGGCCGATCGCGAGGAAGAGGGCGTCGGTGGCGAGCTCGCACTCCTCACCGGTCTTCACGTTGCGCAGCTTGACGGCCTCGACCCGGGAGTCGCCGAGGACGTCCACGACCTCGCTGTCCCAGACGAAGCGGATCTTGTCGTTGGCGAGTGCCCGCTCCTGCATGATCTTGCTGGCGCGGAGCTGGTCGCGGCGGTGGACGACCGTCACCATGCGTCCGAACCGGGTCAGGAACGTGGCCTCCTCCATCGCGGTGTCACCGCCACCGACGACCACGATGTCCTTGTTGCGGAAGAAGAAGCCGTCACAGGTGGCGCACCAGGACACGCCCCGGCCGGACAGCCGCTTCTCGTTCTCCAGGCCCAGCTCGCGGTAGCGCGAACCCATCGCCAGGATGACCGACTTCGCGTAGTAGGTGTCGGTGTAGGTCTTGATCACCTTGGGGTTGGCTTCCAGGTCGACCTCGACCACGTCGTCGGCCATCAGCTCGGCGCCGAACCGCTCGGCCTGCTTGCGCAGGTTGTCCATCAGGTCGGGGCCCATGATGCCGTCGGGGAACCCCGGGAAGTTCTCCACGTCGGTGGTGTTCATCAGGGCGCCACCGGCGGTGACCGAGCCTTCGAAGACCAGCGGCTTGAGCTCGGCGCGCGCGGAGTAGACGGCCGCGGTGTAGCCAGCGGGCCCGGACCCGATGATGATCACGTTACGAACGTCGCTCAACGCTCCCACGCCTTCCTCGTCTGTTTTTGCCAGTGGCGTCAACAGATCCTAGGCCGCGGTGATTCCCACCCCTACCCGCGACGCCCGGATCAAACGAAAGAGCCCGCCGAAGCGGGCTCTGACGTGTGCTCACGATCGACAGATCACCAGCGGCCGAGTTTCGGCTTGCGCAGGTTCTTGCAGTGGAACGGGTCGACGACGTCGACGCGGATGCGCTTGGCCGCCTCGTCCCGCCGGGACGCCACGATCACGGCCTCCTGGCCGTTGTACTGTCCCTGGTCGACCGCAAAGATCTTCAGCTTGGTACGGCCGGCGACCTGATTGACGCACGTCGCCACCTTGTTGGTGTCGGCCGTGACACCGGCCACGATCGGCGCCGGGGCGAGGAAGCCCTCCAGGGGCTGGCGCAGCTCGCCGTCGCTGTAGTTGTGGCCGCTGTCGGTCAGCGCGTACGGCCTGGCCTTCGGCACCTCCTTGGTCCGGGCGGGGGCCGGCTGGGCCATCACCTGCCGGCTGGAGCCCGCACCGCCGCCACCGGTCGCGAGCAGGTTGCCGGAGACGACGACGCCGCCCACGACGGCCGCCGCGGCAGCGGCCGCGACCGCCGGCAGAGCCCACCGGCGCCGTCGAGCCACCCGCCGCGCCGGGACGATGGTCCCGTCGTCGGCGACCACTCCGAGCCGTACGGTCTCCTCGGCCTCCGCCGCGTGGGCCGGCTCCTCGTAGGAGGGGACCGTGTGGACCGGCTCCGGCGCCAGGCGCGCGGCGGGCCTGAGGCGGACCGGCTCACTAACTTCGGCGGGCCGCTCCCATGGAGCGTCCCGCATGAGTCTGTCCCAGTCCGGTGCCTCGGCGAGGTCCACACCCCCGCGCCGCTGCTCGTCCCCGGCGGCGAGTGCCTCGGCGGCGAGCGCCTTGTCGATGCGCAGTGCGACACCCATCGGCATGGCCGGTGTGGGAGTCGCCGCGAGCACCTCGCGAACCGCCGCCAGGTCTGCCAGGAGCTCCCCACAGGAGTCGCATACCGCGAGATGGTCGCGGACCTGGCGGGCCGTGCCGGCGTCCAGGAGGCCCTCTGCCAACTCGGCGAGGATCTCCAGATCGTAGTGCGTATCACCCGTCACGAAGTTCTGCTCCCTTCCCGGATGAGACGCGACCGAGGTCCGAACGGTTCCGCAGATGCGAAAGAATCGGGGCAAGCTTCGCCCGGCCTCGGGCGCATCGGCTCTTGACGGTGCCGCTGGGCACGCCGAGCACCTGAGCTGCGTCTTCGACCGAATAACCCATCATGTCGACGAGTACGAGAGCCGCCCGCTGGTCGGCCGGGAGCCGTTTCAGCGCGGCGGAGACCTCCATCGAGACCTCCCGCTCGACCGTCTGGTCGGGCAGGGGCGTCTCACGCTCGGCGGCCTCGATGAGCTCGTCGTCGGCGACCGGCCGGATGGACTTGCGGCGCATCCGGTCGAGGCAGGCGTTGACGACGATGCGGTGGAGCCAGGTGGTGACGGCCGCCTCGCCGCGGAACGAGCCCGCCTTGCGATAGGCGGACACGAACGCGTCCTGTACGGCGTCGGCCGCTTCGTCGGGGTCGCCGAGCGTGCGCAGGGCGACCGCCCACATGCGGTCTCGGTGCCTCTTGACGATCTCGCTGAACGCGTGTGGATCCCCGTCGATGTGCGCGGTCAGCAGCGCGGCGTCACTGATCGCCGGCCGCTCCGCTGATGAGGGTGTCTCGGGTGGGGAGTTCACAAGAGGGATTCCTGGTTTATGCCGATCCGGGGGAGTGGACCACTACCTCATAGATGGTGCCATGAAAGCCGCCCGCATCTGCCGGAAGCCGCGTAAACCAGATCAAAACGTACTGCCCGGTGGCCGCTTGATCGGGCTTCAGCGTGACCTTCCCCGAGGCGCCCTTCTCCTTGATGACGGTCTTCAGCGCCGACAGATCGGGCGAGTCACCCACCTTGAGCTCCACGCTCGCCCCGCTGGCGCTGGACAGCGTGGCCACCACGTCGCTGATCTGCACCGGCTTGCCCATGTCGAGCAGCAGGCCGACGCCCTCCTTGAGATTGCCCAGCTCGGCGGTGTTGTAGTTGTCGGTCTTCCAGAGCGTGCTGGGCTTGCCGTCGATCGCCAGCTCGGCGCCGGTGTTCTCCTCCTTGTCGCCCAAGGGGTCGAACGCGATCGCCTTCTTCGGCTTGACCGCCTGCGGGGCCGCGGTGACGGACGCCGAGGTCGCCTTGGGGGTGCCCTGCGCCTCCGGGTCGCCCTTGCCGCTGCCCAGACTGCGGCCGATCGTCCACGCGCCGACGCCGACCGCGGCGATGACGAGCAGCACCACGACCGTCATGAGCATGCGGTTGACCATCCCGCCGCGCTGGGAGCTGCCGCGCTGCGGGACGCTCAGGTGCTGGATCGGCGGCTGGGGCCGCGGGGGCCGCACGTCGGTGTCGAGGCCCTCGGACGGCGAGGTGACCGTCACCGAGGGCGGGGCGGCGTTGTAGTCGATGGGGATCGGCATCGGCCGCGCGACGCCCGCCAGCGCCTCGGCCACGGCCGCCGGGCTGTTCAGGGCGCCGTGGCCCTTGCGCGACTCGGGCAGGCACGCCTTGACCGTGACGGTGTCGAGGTAGCTCGGCACTCCGGCGGTGACCTGGCGTGGCGTGCAGAAGTGGCCGTCGGTCATGGGGGCGGGCGGCAGGCCGCCCTCCTCCTCGTCGCCCGGCCAGTGGCCGGTCAGGCCCGCGTACAGCAGCCGGCCGAGGCCCTCGGCGTCGTCCAGGGCGGGCTGGTCGGTGGTCAGCCCCGACAGGGCCGCGTCGACCGCGACGCCCAGCACCTTGACGGTGTTGCCGGTCGTCCACACCAGGTGGGCGGGGCGCAGGCACAGGTGGTGGAGATCGGCCTCGTGGGCGTGCGCGAGGGCCTCGGCGGCCTCGGCCACCAGGCCCGCCGCCCGCTCCGGGTCCAGCGGGCCGGCCGCGACCAGGTCGGACAGGGTCTCGCCGGTGACCCACTCGCTCACGACGTAGGAGTAGTCCTCCTCCTCGGCCGCGTCGAACACCTGCGTCAGCCGCGGGTCGGTGAGCCGGCTGGCGGCCCGGGCGGCGGTGACGACCTCGTGGACGCGGGGGAAGTCGGGGGAGAAGGTGTGGACCGCGACGGGGCGGGCGAGGATCTCGTCTATGGCCTTCCACAGAGTGGCGCCGTCGGACTCGGTGACCCGGTCCTCAAGCCGGAAGCGTTCGGCGAGACGAGTGCCGGGTTCGACCGCCGACGTGCTCACTGACTCACTCCGCTCGGCTGATCGGGCGTGCTCATGACTCGGGTGGCCTGCGTGGTCGTGTCCCACGTAGGCACGCTATGCCGGGTGGATCCGCCCACGCCCCTCCTGCTTCCATTCGCGCGTGTGGGCACCATGGTAGTGCCGCGCCGGTTCCGCCCGTGTTCCTTACGGCCTTCCTTACCGGCCCAACCGCCCGGCAACCATCCCCACGATCGAGTTGACCTCGGGAATGCGCATCCGGTGAGCCACGGCGAGGTACAGCAGCATGCCCACGCCCCCGCCGACCACCAGGATGATCACCGAGGTGAGGAAGCTCAGCCCGCCGAACGCGAGCTGGACCAGCCACACCACGGCCAGCGCCAGCACGGCCGTGGGCAGGGCGGCGAGGTACATCCGGGTCATGGCCATGCCGATCTGCCAGCCGCCCAGCCCGTGCACCCGCCGGGAGGCCAGCCACCAGGCGGCCACCGCCCCGAGAGCGTACGCGACGGCGTAGGCGAAGGCCAGTCCCATCACCGTGTAGGCATACGGGAGCACCTGATACATGATCCACATGAGCAGCGCGTTGACCACGGTCGTGGCCGCCCCCACGTACACCGGGGTCCGGGTGTCGCCGAAGCTGTAGAAGACGCGCAGCAGGAGCTGGAAGATCGCGAACGGCACCAGGGCCAGGCCGTACACCTGCAGGACGTTGCCGATGTAGACGGCGTCCTGGAGCGGCACGGACCCGTGCGCGTAGATCGGCACGGTGATGGCGGGGCCGAGCACCATGAGCAGCAGCGACACCGGCACCATGATGGAGCCGATGAGCCGCACGCTGGAGGCGAACTCGCTGCGCACGTCGCCGAGCCGCCCCTCGCTCACCGCGCGGCTCATGCGCGGCAGCATCGCCGTGATCACCGAGACGCCGATGATGCCGTACGGGAGCTGGAAGAGCTGGAAGGCGTAGGTGTAGGGGCTGATGCCGTGGCCGGAGACGGAGTCGCCCGCGGAGCTGGCCAGGTTGGTGGTCAGCATGAAGCCGAGCTGGGTGACCACCACGTAGCCGATGGTCCACGCGCCCGCCCGGCCCATCTCGCCGAGCCGGGCGTTGCGCAGGTCGAAGCGGGGCACGAACGCGAACCCGGCCCGCCGCAGCGCCACGATCAGCACGACCGCCTGGGCCACGATGCCGGCGGTGGTGCCGAGGCCCAGCAGGGCGAGCTGCCCGTCGGTGACGCGGCCGATGTCGTCGCCCGCGTCGCCCACCACGACCACGTAGGCGAGCAGCACGCAGATGACCACGATGTTGTTGAGCACGGGCGCCCACATGGGGGCGGCGAAGCGGTCGCGGGTGTTGAGGATGGCGCCCGCCACCGCGCCGACGCCGAAGAAGGCGAGCTGCGGCAGGATGAACCGGGCCAGTGTCACCGCGACGTCGAGCTTACGTCCGCTCCAGCCCGTGGTGTAGAGGTCGATGAGCAGCGGCGCGGCCAGCACGGCGATCACCGCGACGACGGCCAGCGCGACCGCTGACAGGCTCAGCAGGCGCTGCTCGTAGGCGCGCCCCCCGTCGGGGTCCTGCTTCTGCGCCCGGACGATCATCGGCACGACGACGCTGCTCAGGACACCGAGCAGCAGCAGGTCGAGGATGCTGTACGGGATGGAGTAGGCCGCGTTGTAGGCGTCGCCCATGCCGGCCGTGCCGATCGCGATGGCCAGCACCATGGTGCGCACGAAGCCCGTGACCCTCGACACCATGGTCCCCGCGGCCATGACGGCGCTGGCCCGGAGCATGCGGCTCATACGGTCTCACTCTCCCGACTCTTGGCGGCCCGTTCGAGCCGTCGCTGCGATCTGCGCCTGAGGACCCGCGTCACGACCGCGGCGAGCATGACCGTCAGTGCCGCGCCGACGATCACGAGGGCGACGCCGGTGTAGCCGGTTGTCCGGATGATCAGTTTCACCGGCTTGCCGTACGGCTGCCCGTCGGAGGTGCGAAGCTGGACGGTCACGGGCGTGTCGCCGCTGACGCCCGCCGCCGCCGTCATCGGGACCTTGAGCGTGCCGCTCTGGCCGTTGCCCTCGATCACCAGCCTGCGCGACGGCTGGGGGCGGATCTGCAGCTGCTTGTGGTTGGTGGAGACGACATCCACGTCGACCGTGACCTTGACCGGCAGCGAGTTCTTGACGCTGATGGGCACGACGCCGTCGGACCCGGCGAGGGTGCGCGGCCGGTCGGGGTCGGCGCCGGTGATGGTGATCATGTCCATCCGGGCGTCCACGGCGTCCTTGACCAGCCTGGCCGCCGCCCGCCCGGCCCGCGTCTGGTTGCGCCAGGCGGAGGACGTCAGCCGCAGCACGGCCGCGTCGAACGCCGACGGCGACTTGGCCGTGGTGATGAGCGAGGTGAGGTCGGCCTTGCGGGCGACGTCCTTGATCGGGGTGAGGTACTTGGCGCCGAGCTCTTCCTTGCGGTCCTGATCGGTGTAGGTGAGGCCGGCGCGCGCCGGCTGCCCCGTCTGGACCGTCTTGGCCTTGGCCGGCTTGACCGAGTCGAGCGGGGTGAGCGTCAGCCACGGCAGGCTGTTCGCGGTCTTGAGCAGGCCGGAGACCAGCGTGGGGTTGGGGTCCCAGCGGCGGGAGGGCGCGACGACCAGCGACCGCGGGGTCGTCTGCCCGGGCTCGGCGGAGATCATCGCGGTCTCGGCGATGAAGCGCTGGCGGCTCAGCAGCACCGAGCCGGCGCCGCCGCCCGGCTCGAACAGCCGGCTGAGCGCGGGGTCGGCGACGAGCGCCGTGACGGGCCCGGCGACGCTGTACAGAGTGGCGGCGGCGTCGGGGGTGACGGCCCCGGGCGTGAGGGCGGCCTGCTGCGTCGTCTCCGTGCCCTGCTGCTGCTGACCCTGCGGCGGCAGGTTGGTGGAGTTGAGCAGGACCTTGCGCACCTGGGCGACGCCGGGCTTGCCGACGGCCAGCAGGTCGAGCGCGTCGGCGTCGAGCAGGCCGGAGGCCGGCCAGTTGATCGAGGTCGACACCTCGGGCCGCAGGAGCTGGGTGGCCTTCTGCCCGCCCAGCTCGATCGCCCGGCCGACCTGCGTGTCGAAGCCCTTGTGGGCCAGCGCGGCCACGTCGGGGTCGGCGTACGGGGTGGCCATGACGGGGGAGTCGGCCAGGGCCGCCCGCAGGTCGGTGAGCCACTGCGCCGCCGCGCTGTCGGCGGGCTTCTTGACCGGGCCGTCCTTGGTGCTGACCGTGTACGGCTTGGACATGGCGGTCACGTCGTCGAGCAGGGCGGGGTCGAGGAACCAGGTGACCTTCGCGGGCGCGTCCTTGGCGATGCGGAGCAGGTCGGCGAGCCGGCCCTTGCCGGTCAGCGCCGGGCCCAGCTTGTCGTCGGCGAAGTTGGGGTCGTCGGCGCGGTGCGGCTGGTCGATCAGCGGGAGGGCGACGGCCAGCTTGTTGCGCACCGGCTTGGGCTGCGGGGGCGCGTACGTGATGAACGTGCGCTGGACGGCGAGCTGCCGCCAGCCGAGCTGCTGGACCTCGATCGCGATCGGGTAGACGCCGAAGCGGGGCGTGCCCGGCGCGGCGAGCTGCGCCGGGGTCAGCGTGATCTCCCACGGCGTCGAGGCGCCCGCCGCCAGCGACGCGATCGTCATGGCGGACACGTCGGAGACGCTGCGCGGGACCTGCGGGTCGCTCAGGTCGGCCTGGTAGGTCTCGACGGCGGCCCGGTCGGTGAGCGGCTGCGGGGAGTAGCGCAGCCGTACGAGCAGGCCGGTCAGGGCGGTGCCGGTGTCGTTGCGCAGGGTGCCGGAGATCTTGATCTCGTCGGCGGCGCCCTTGGCCCACTCGGGTGTGATGGAGGACACGGTGAGGGCCAGCCCCTGGCGGGCGGCCTGGGCGGATGCCTGGGCGGGCACCGAGGCGGTCGTCGTCCTCGCGGCAGCAGCGCCCGGCGTCACCACGCCCAGGGGCGCGAGCAACGCGGCGGAGACGACGGCGAGCAGCGTGGCCTTACGGATCACGCGTCCGCCCGGGCTGGAGTACGGCGCACGCCCGCAATGGTACGGGCTCAGTGCCGCAGCGCGATCGCCTCACGTGGTCCCCTGGGCCGGGGAATCCTGAGGTCCACGGTCTTGCCGGACAGGAGGGACAGCAGGTCAAGGGCGCGCATGCGCACCGCGGTGTGTCGTTCGCCGCTGGCCATGAAGATCGGCTCCCCGTCGGAGCTGAGCCGGTCGTCGATGAGCAGCGGGAGCCGGCGCGGCAGCAGCAGCGGGCACACCAGGCCGGCGGCGTAGTCGGTGGTGGAGTTGACCAGGAACGCGGGGGCGTGGCGCACGTCACGCGCCCCCAGCAGGCCGCCGACCGCCCCGGGCCGCGGCGGCGCGGCGACCGAGGAGACGACGGCGACGACCTCGTGCCCGAGCCTCGTCGTGGCCTCGAACACCGTGACCGCGACGCACCTGTCGGGCGCGGCGGAGATCGTCTCGGGCAGCTCGTCCGCGGTGGTGATGGGACGCGGAAGGCGTACGATCTCATGATGGACCTGGTGTGCGAGGAGCCAGCGGTGGATCGCGAGGGCGTCCTTCATGAACACGCTCCTTCGTTCCTTGGCCCCCGACGGTCCTCTTGACCGACGGTAACCCGGACCTCATGTGGCCCGGGGGATATGTTCCGGAATCGAAGGACCTACCCAGCTTGTCCGACTCAAATCTGACCGACAACCAGCAGCGGGCCATGAGCGACCTGTTCCGCAAGATCGCCCCCGTCGCCGACGAGCTCGGCCGCCTGTTCGCCGACCAGGGGCACGAGCTGGCCCTCGTGGGCGGCCCCGTGCGCGACATGCTCCTCGGCCGCACCGGCAACGACCTCGACCTCACCACCGACGCCCACCCCGAGCGCGTGCTGTCCCTCGTACGCGACTGGGCCGACTCGGTGTGGACCATCGGCATCGACTTCGGCACCGTCGGGGTGCGCAAGGGCGGCTGGCTGATCGAGATCACGACGTACCGGAGCGAGTCCTACGACCCCAAGTCGCGCAAGCCCGAGGTCATGTACGGCGAGACGCTGGAGGCCGACCTGGAGCGGCGCGACTTCGCGGTCAACGCGATGGCCGTGCGCCTGCCCGGCCACGAGTTCGTCGACCCGTACGGCGGCCTGACCGACCTGGCGGCCAGGAGGCTGCGCACGCCGGGCCCCCCGGAGCGGTCCTTCGGCGACGACCCGCTGCGCATGCTGCGCGCCGCGCGGTTCGCCTCCCAGCTCGGCTTCGCCGTGGACGACGCCGCCGTGGAGGCGATGACCTCCATGGCCGAGCGCATCGAGATCGTCTCGGCCGAGCGGATCCGCGACGAGCTGGACAAGCTGATCTGCGGCGCCCGGCCCCGCGAGGGCCTGCGGCTGCTGGTCGACACCGGACTCGCCGAACACGTCCTGCCCGAGCTGCCCCGGCTGCGCCTGGAGATCGACGAGCACCACCGGCACAAGGACGTCTACGAGCACACCCTGACCGTGCTCGACCAGGCGATCGCCCAGGAGGAGGACGGCCGGGCCGACCGCATCCTGCGCTGGGCGGCGCTCCTGCACGACATCGGCAAGCCCAAGACACGCCGCCACGAGCCCGGCGGCCGGGTCTCCTTCCACCACCACGAGGTGGTCGGCGCCCAGCTCACCAAGAAGCGCATGGCCGAGCTGCGCTTCCCCAAGGACGTCGTGGCCGACGTGTCGCGGCTGGTGGAGCTCCACCTGCGCTTCCACGGCTACGGCACGGGCGAGTGGACCGACAGCGCCGTGCGCCGCTACGTGCGCGACGCCGGCCACCTGCTCACCCGCCTGCACAAGCTCACCCGGGCCGACTGCACGACCCGCAACAAGCGCAAGGCGGCGGCGCTGTCGCGCACCTACGACCAGTTGGAGGAGCGCATCGCCCGGCTGGCCGACGAGGAGGAGCTGGCCAAGATCCGGCCGGAGCTCGACGGCAACGACATCCAGCGGATCCTCGGCGTCGGCCCCGGACCGGTGGTGGGCCAGGCCTACAAGTTCCTGCTGGAGCTGCGCCTGGACAAGGGCGTCATCGGCACCGAGGCGGCCACCGAGGCGCTGCTGGAGTGGGCCCGCGGCAACGGCCTGATCAGCTCCTGACGGCCGGTCAGCGCGAGGGCGTGGGCACCGGGGGCCGCACGATCAGGCGGTAGACCAGCGCGGCCACCGGATAGCCCGCCGAGATGATCGCCGCGGTGAGGTAGGACTTGCCGTCGGGCGGCAGGATGGCCGCCGACAGCGCCGCGGCCAGCACGTACATGCCGTTGAAGAGCATGTCGTAGATCGAGAAGGCCCGGCCCAGGTAGGCGTCCTCGACGTCGCGCTGCACGGCCGTGTCGGCGCAGATCTTGACGCTCTGGCCGGCGATGCCGAGCACGAACCCGGCCACCGGGAGCCCCCACTCCTGGAACGGCATGATGACCGGCGCCGTGAGCACGCCGGCCGCGGCCAGCGCCATCGGCACCCAGCGCTCCATCGTGAACCGCTCCGTGGCCCACGGCGTGATCAGGACGGCGAGGAAGTAGCCCACGCCGGAGGTGGCCACCACCACGCTGATGCCGCGCAGGGCCGCGTCGGGGTCGCCGTCGGTGAAGTAGTAGCGGTACAGGATGATGCCGAGCGCGGTCGCCATGCCGTACAGGAACCGGTGCGCGGCCATCGCGCCCATCGTGGCGGCGGCCCTGCGGTGGCGCGCCAGGTGACGGGCGCCGTCCACGAGGCCGGCGACGACGTTCCTGACCGCCTGGCTCGCCTGCGGCCGGTCGGGGGCGTAGGAGGGGCCGAGCAGCGAGCGCTCCATCGTGCGCGCGATCAGGGCGCTCAGCCCGAACACGACACCCGAGACGAGGAGCAGCACCGCCGTGCCGGACGCGCCGCCGCCGAGCGCCTCGCGCAGCACGAACCCCACCCCGGCGCCCACGAACGTCACGACGGTGCCGGAAGTGGGCGTGACGGCGTTGGCGGCCATCAGCCGCTCCACCGGCACCACGTGCGGCAGGGACGCGCCCAGCGCGGCCAGGAAGAACCGGTTGACCGCCAGGACGCCGAGCGCCGCGGCGTAGAACACCGGCTCCGGCGCGCCGGCCGCGACGAGCGCCGCCGCCGCGAGCAGCAGCCCGCCGCGCACGAGGGGCGCGATCACCAGGATCTGCCGCCGCGACCACCGGTCGATGAAGACGCCGACGAACGGCCCCAGCACGCTGTACGGCAGCAACAGCACGGCGAGCCCGGCGGCCACGGCCAGCGCGGTGGTCTGCTTCTCCGGGCTGAAGAAGGCGAACCCGGCCACGCCGAACTGGAAGATCCCGTCGGAGAACTGCGAGACCAGCCGCGTGCCGAAAAGCCGGCGGAAGTCCCGGCCCTGCAGGACTATCCGGAGATCGGCGACGAACGACACGCAGTCAGCCTAGTCCCGCCCACGACGTCCCAGGCGCGAGAGTTGGCGCAGCAGGTGCGCGAAGCAGGTTCTGCCCGCCGACATGATCACGTACGCTTCGTAGCGTGACGACTGATGAACTGGTGGTGCTGGTCGACGGCGAGGGCCGCGCGGTCGGCACCGCGCCCAAGATGTCGGTGCACGGCCGGGAGACGCCGCTCCATCTGGCCTTCTCCAGCTACGTCTTCGACCGTGCCGGCCGCGTGCTGCTGACCAGGCGCGCCGACCACAAGCTGACCTGGCCCGGCGTGTGGACCAACAGCTGCTGCGGCCACCCGCTGCCGGGCGAGCCGCTCGACCACGCCGTCACCCGCAGGCTCTCCTACGAGCTGGGCCTGGCCGTGGAGCGCGCCGACCTGGTGCTGCCCACGTTCGCCTACCGGGCGGTCATGGGCAACGGCATCGTCGAGCACGAGCTGTGCCCCGTCTACCGCGTCACGGCCGAGGCCGCGGCGGTCCTCAACCCGGAGGAGGTGGGGGAGACGCTGTGGATGCCGTGGCAGGAGTTCGCCGCACGCGTGCTGAAGGGGGAGCTCGCCATCTCGCCGTGGTGCGCCGAACAGGTGCCGCTCCTGGTCGAGCTCGGCCCCGACCCGATGGCCTGGCCCACGGCCGCCGAGGCCGAGCTGCCCCCTGCGGCCCGGGTCCCCACCGGCTGACGCCTGACCCGGGCGCCTGGCCCCGGCGACGGCCCACGAGACGCCGTGACGGCGGCCGACCCCGTGCGGGATCAGCCGCCGTCTCCCTGGAGGCCCTCAGCCACGTACGGCGACTGGGCCCTCCTCGGCTGTGCCGTGAAAGATGGTTATCTGTCCACCTCGCCGCGGATGAACTTCTCGACGTAGTCGCGCGCCTCGTCGTCGGAGTACTGCTCGGGCGGTGACTTCATGAAGTAGGACGACGCGCTGAGGATCGGGCCGGCGATGCCCCGGTCCAGGGCGATCTTGGCGGCGCGCACCGCGTCGATGATGATGCCGGCCGAGTTCGGCGAGTCCCAGACCTCGAGCTTGTACTCCAGGTTGAGCGGGGTGTCGCCGAACGAGCGGCCCTCCAGGCGGACGTAGGCCCACTTGCGGTCGTCCAGCCACGGCACGTGGTCCGACGGGCCGATGTGCACGTCGGCCTTGCGCATCTCGTGCGGGATCTGCGAGGTGACCGACTGCGTCTTGGAGATCTTCTTCGACTGGAGCCGCTTGCGCTCCAGCATGTTCATGAAGTCCATGTTGCCGCCGAAGTTGAGCTGGTACGTGCGCAGCAGCTCGACCCCGCGGTCCTCGAACAGCTTGGCCATGACGCGGTGCGTGATGGTGGCGCCGACCTGCGACTTGATGTCGTCGCCGACGATCGGCACACCCGCCTGCGTGAACTTCTCGGCCCACTCGGGGTCGGAGGCGATGAAGACGGGCAGCGCGTTGACGAAGGCGACCTTGGCGTCGATCGCGCACTGCGCGTAGAACCGGTCGGCCTCCTCGGAGCCCACCGGCAGGTAGGAGACGAGGACGTCCACCTGGTTGTCGCGCAGCACCTGGACGACGTCGACCGGCTCCTCGTCGGACTCGTCGACGATCTCCCGGTAGTACTCGCCCAGGCCGTCGAAGGTGTGGCCGCGCTGCACGACCACCCCCGTCGGCGGGACGTCCGCGATCTTGATGGTGTTGTTCTCGCTGGCGACGATCGCCTCGGACAGGTCACGGCCGACCTTCTTGGCGTCCACGTCGAAGGCGGCGACGAACTCGACGTCGCCCACGTGGTAGTCGCCGAACTTCACGTGCATCAGGCCAGGCACCCGGACCGCCGGGTCGGCGTCCTTGTAGTAGTGGACGCCCTGGACCAGTGACGCAGCGCAGTTGCCGACACCGACAATGGCCACGCGAACCGAACCCATCGCACTCGCTCCCTTACTCATCAGTTGACGTGGTATCTCTCTCGGGCTCTTGCGATGCCCGTCTCTCCGTCGCGATCAGCTCGTTCAGCCAACGCACCTCGCGTTCGACCGATTCGAGACCGTGACGCTGCAGCTCCAGCGTGTAGCTGTCGAGGCGCTCCCTGGTGCGGGCCAGGGCGGTGCGCACGCTGTCCAGGCGCTCCTCCAGACGGCTGCGGCGGCCTTCGAGGATGCGCAGGCGCACCTCGGCCTCCGTGTGCCTGAAGAACGCGAAGTGGACGCCGAAGCTCTCGTCCTCCCAGGCCGACGGGCCGGCCTGGGTGAGCAGCTCCTGGAGCCGCTCCTTCCCCTCGGCCGTCAGCTTGTAGACGATCTTCGATCGGCCGCCCACGATCGTGGCCGGAGCCGGCTGCTCCTCGGCGATGAGGCCCTGGGAGAGCAGCGATCGCAGGCAGGGGTAGAGCGACCCGTAGGAGAACGCACGGAACATCCCCAGCAGAGCGTTGAGCCGTTTGCGCAGCTCATAGCCATGGAGCGGGGTCTCGTGCAGCGACCCGAGCACGGCCAGTTCCAGCACTCTGCCCTGTCCGCTGGCCACGGGAACCGCCCCCTCTCGCGTCGATGTATCTAGCCGATACATCCCGAGGATACGTCGATTCGCTATATCGCTGCAATCACTGACTTTGCCAAGTCGTTGGGAGCAATCACCAAAAAGCCGTAGTCTGGCGCTCATGTGGTCACAGCGAAGGGTGGTGGATTACGGTCTCGCCGAGCGAGCAGTGGTCCGCGGCCCGCGTACCGGGCACGGTTCGCCCGGCGACGTGTGTGACGCACAGCCGTACCTCCTTCGGGCGGCCCGGCACCTCGGCGAACCGACCGAACGCCTCTGCCCGGTGTGCGAAAGGCAGAACGTCGCCAACGTGACCTATGTCGGCGGGGATTCCCTGAGGCGGCACGCGGGTCAGGCAAAGGCGACGTCAGATCTCGTCGAAATGGCCCATGATTACGACGAGTTCCGTGTGTACGTGGTCGAGGTCTGCCAGGGTTGCTCCTGGAACCACTTGACGGTCTCGTTCGTCCTCGGCAACGGACCGCCGGATCTCGTCGGCCGAGATTAGAGACCGAAGGCGGACAGGCACCACCACGCCCAACCCGCCGTGCTATCCGACGACGATGCGAGGACGTGTTGAGTTTCAGCCATGACGAGGGGACGGCTCGCCCGGGGAGGCGCCGTCGCTCCAGCTCATCCCGTTCCGTTCCCCAGGCTCCCGCGCCGCAAACCGGGGATCCCGGCCGGGACGCCGGGCAGCCGTCCCGCCGTCCGGAGGCGGCCTACGAGCAGACCGGCGCCATGGCCGCGCAGTCGTACGAACAGCCTTACGAGCCGCCTCGCCGTGAGCCGCAGGGCCGTGAGCCGCAGGGCCGTGAATCCCAGGGCCGTGAGCCGCAGCGGCGTGAGTCCGGGCGGCGCGCTCCCGCGGGTCCCGCGCAGGAGACCGTCGCGATGGGGATGCCCGGCGAGCCGGCGCCGCGCGTGCCCGCCCGGCGCGAGGGCAGGCGGCGCAGCGATCAGGAGACGATGATCAGCGAGGCGCCGCGCCGCGCCCGCGGTCGCGGCGCGGGCGGCAACGGCGGGCCCGGTGGGCCCGGCGGGCCAGGCGGCTCTGGGGGTCCCGGCGGGCCGCAGGGACCCGGTGAGCCGCCGCGCGACTCCGGGGAGAAGCGCCCGGCGTGGCGCAGGTTCCTGCCGAGCTGGAAGATCGTGCTGGCCGGCGTCGCGGTGGTCACCGCCGGCGTCTTCGGCATGATCGCGGTCGCCTACGCCAACATGCCCATGCCGACCGAGGACCAGGTCCAGGACACGGTCGACGACCAGGGCAGCACCATCTACTACGCCAACGGCGAGACCCTGGCCAAGCTCGGCACCAAGCGCGTCCCGGTCAAGGACATCAACGGGATCCCGCGGCACGTGCAGGACGCGGTCATCGCCGCCGAGAACAGCTCCTTCCGGGAGGACGCCGGCATCTCCTTCTCCGGCATGGTGCGCTCCGTCTTCAGCACGGTCTCCGGCCAGCAGGTGCAGGGCGCCTCCACCATCACCCAGCAGATGGCCCGCAACTACTACGACGGCCTCTCCCAGGAGCGGAGCGTCCAGCGCAAGATCAAGGAGATCTTCGTCGCGGTCAAGCTGAACAAGTCGCTTACCAAGGACCAGATCCTCCTGCAGTACCTCAACACCATCTACTTCGGGCGCGGCGCGTACGGCATCGGCGCCGCGGCCCAGCAGTTCTTCGGCAAGCCGGTGAAGGACCTGACACCCCAGCAGGGCGCGTACCTGGCCGGCCGCATCCAGAACCCCGACGCGTTCGACCGGGCCGAGATCGCGGGCAACATGAAGCCCACCGAGGAGCGCTACGTCTACGTGGTCGGGCAGATGGCCAAGCTCGACCCCGCCGCGTACGGGACCCTGCCGGCCAAGTCGCCGTCCTCGCCCAAGCGCGTCAAGGTCAAGAACAGGGACTACTTCAAGGGCCTGACCGGCTACATGGTCGAGGCCGTGCTGAACGAGCTGAAGGCCGAATACAACATCTCCAAGGTGGACGTCGAGACGGGTGGCTACAAGATCACTTCGACGTTCGACAAGCACCTGATGCAGGCCGCCAGGGACGCCGTCAACAAGCACACCGCCGGCCTGAACGGCGAGATCAACGCCACGCTGGCGGCCGTCGACCCGACCAACGGCCGGATCCGCGCCTTCTACGGCGGCGACGACTACGAGAAGGACGCCTGGAACGACGCCTTCCTGTCGCAGAAGCAGGCCGCCTCGGCGTTCAAACCCTACGTGCTCGCGGCCTGGCTCGACTCCGGCTACAGCCTCAGGAGCTACCTGCCGGCCAAGGGCCCGCTCAAGCTCGAGGGCACCACCCCGATCAACAACGACCACGCCTCCAGTTCCTCGTCGATCGACGTCGTCGACGCCACGGCCCACTCGATCAACACCGCGTTCGCCAAGATGGGGGAGAAGGTCACCCTCGAGAAGGTCATCGAGATCGCCAGCCGCGCCGGCCTCAGCAAGGACCGGCTGGAGGACGCCAGGAACCGCCACCACTACCTGATCACGATCGGCTCCGGCCAGGTGACCGCCGTCGAGCAGGCCGGCGGCTACTCGATCTTCGCCAACGGCGGCAAGCACTTCAAGAACCACGTCATCATCAAGGTCAAGGACCGGTCGGGCACGACCAAGTACCAGGAGAAGAGCACCCCGGCCCAGGTGATCTCCCCGGAGGCCGCGGCGGACGCCACCGTCGCCCTCCAGGCCGTGGTCAAGCAGGGCACCGGCCGCAACGCCGCCCTCTACGACCGGCCCGTGGCCGGCAAGACCGGCACCAACAACGAGAACAAGGAAGCCTGGTTCGTCGGCTTCACCCCTCAGCTGTCCACCGCGGTCGGCATGTTCCGCCAGGAGTGCCGCAGCAAGGGCGGCAAGGTCATCCAGCCGGTCAACGACAACTGCCCGTGGTGGCGGGGCAAGGACAAGGCCAAGGAGAAGAAGTACACGCCGCAGAAGCCGTACACCACGGCGTACGAGGTGACGCTGGGCAGCGCCTTCCAGGGCGCCACGTACCCCTCGGCCATCTGGAAGACCTTCATGACCGAGGCCATGAAGGGCCAGAAGGTCGAGCAGTTCCCGTCCCGCGTGGACACCGGCGTCCCCGAGAACCTCGCGCCCAAGCCCGTGCCCACGCCGACGGCCACCAAGGAGCCGGACGAGGAGCAGCCGGACGACGTGACCTGCGTCATGGACCCGTGCGACGACGACAGCGGCCGCATCATCACCATCGACCCGAACGAGAACAACGGGTTCGACGACGACAACGGGCTGCTGGGCGGCGGTCAGGACCCGGGGATGCCGCCCTTCATCGAGCCTGAGACGATGCCCTCGGGGCGCGAGCAGTGGTGAAGACGGACCAGGTAGGGGACGGCACGGTGGACGAGCCGGTCCACCGCCCGCCGCTCTTCGCGCGTGCCGTGCCGTACCTGCCTCTGGCGCTGTTCGCGGCGCTGGGGGCGAGCCTGGCGTACGTGTTCCGGCTGCCGTGCCGTACCGGCGGCTGGAACGAACAGGTCAGCACCTACACCAACTTCTGCTACACCGACATCTACCCGCTGTACTTCGACCGGCAGCTCGCCACGCAGAGCCCGTACTTCGCCGACGTGCCGTTCGACAAGCACGTCGAGTACCCCGTGGTGCTCGGCGAGGTCATGCAGTTCTTCGCCTGGATCGCCCGCTGGCTGGAGTCCGACCCCATCCAGCAGGCCGTCCGCTTCTACGACGGCACGGCCGTCTTCCTCGGCGTCTGCCTGGCCGTGGGCGTGGTGCTGATGGCCGCCGTGGCCGGGCCCACCCGCCGCTGGGACGCCCTGTGGTACGCGCTCGCGCCGTCGGTGATCCTGGCCGCGTACATCAACTGGGACCTGGTCGCCGGCGCGCTGTCCATGGGCATGCTGCTGGCCTGGGCGCGGCAGCGGCAGGTGTCGGCCGGCGTGCTGCTCGGGCTGGCGATCGCGACGAAGTTCTACCCGCTGATGTTCGCCGGGGCGCTGTTCCTGCTGACGCTGCGCACCGCGCGCTGGCGGCCGTTCCTGGTGACGATGGGCGCGGCCGCGGGCGCGTGGCTGGTCGTCAACGTGCCGTTCATGGTGTTCGCCTGGGACGGCTGGCGGCGCTTCTACGTCTTCTCGCAGGAGCGCGGGGTCGACTGGGGCTCGCCGTGGCTGTTCTTCCAGAGCAAGGGCTGGCCGATCCTCGGTGACTCCGACGTCAGCACGCTCGGCATGGCCTCGCTCGCCGTGCTGTGCCTGGGCATCGCGGTCCTGACCCTGGCCGCGCCGCGCCGGCCCCGGCTCGCGCAGATCTGCTTCCTCGCGCTGGCCGCGTTCATGATGACGAACAAGGTGTGGTCGCCGCAGTTCGTGCTCTGGCTGGTGCCGTTCGCGGTGCTGGCCCGGCCCAACTGGAAGGCGCTGGCCCTCTGGCAGCTCGCCGAGATCTGGTACTTCTTCGCCATCTGGCTCTACCTGCTCTCCCAGCAGCCGCTCGGGCGCGACGACCTGGGCATCGGCGACGACACGTACTTCACCGCCGTCTGGGGCCGGGTGATCACGATCGTGGTGATGATGGCGTTCGTCGTGCGTGACATCCTGCGCCCGCACAAGGACGTCGTACGGCAGACGGGCGTCGACGACCAGGCCGGCGGCGTGTTCGACGACGCCCCTGACCGGTTCACGCTGGCCTCCTCGTACCGGTGATCACCCGCTCGGCCGCGCGGGACGCGCTGCTGGTCTGGTTAGGCTCGCGGGCCGGGCTGCTGGTGGCCACGCTGCTCGGCTCGGCCCTGAGCGCCTACGTGGCCCGCTGGAAGCAGTGGGACGCCGGGCTGTTCGTCGTCATCGCCCAGTACGGCTACGACGGCGACCCGGCCGCCCCGCCCGACGCGGGGCTGCCCGCGTTCTTCCCCGGGCTGCCCGCCATGCTGCGCATCGTCCACCTGGTGGTGCCGGACTGGACGGCGTGCGGGCTGATCGTGTCGCTGGTGGCCGGGGCGGTGGCCATGGTCGCGCTGGCGCGGCTGGCCGAGCTGGAGGGCGCCCCCGGCTGGATGGCGGTGCTGGCGTTGCTGCTCTTCCCGACGGCCGTGTTCCTGGCCGCGGGATACAGCGAGTCGCTGTTCCTCGGGTTCGCGATCCCGGCGTGGCTGGCCGCCCGGCGCGGGCAGTGGCCGGCGGCCGTCATCCTGGCCGCAGGGGCGTCGTGCGTGCGGATCACGGGGCTGTTCCTGGCGGTGGCCCTGGTCGTCGAGTACGTCCTCGGGCGGCGCTCCCGCGAGCTGCCGGCGCGGCCGGCGCCGTGGCCGCTGCTCGCCGTGCCGTTCCTGCCGCTGGTGTTCTACTCGTTCTTCCACTACCGCCGCTCGGGCGACTGGCTCGCCTGGAAGCACGCGCAGGAGGCCGGGTGGGGCCGCGAGACGGTGTGGCCGTGGGAGTCGTGGACCACGACCTGGCACGCGGCGACGGGCAACGACGACTTCGCGGTGGCCTTCCGGATGGAGATCGCCGGGGCCGTGGTGGCGGTGGCGGTGCTGGTCTGGCTGGCCGTACGGCGGCGGTGGAGCGAGGTCGTCTACACCGGGCTGCAGGCCGCGGCGCTCATGACCTCGGCCTATTACCTGTCGGTCCCGCGCTCGCTGCTGCTGTGGTTCCCCCTGTGGACGGCCGTCGCCTGGCTGGCCGCCCGGCGGCCGTGGACGCTGGCCGTGTACGGGCTGGTCGCCGGGCCGCTCATGGTGCTGAACACGATCCGGTTCCTCACCGGCGCGTGGGCCGGCTGACGTCTGTACCCACTTTCGAGGCCCGGTAATCCAGGGAAGTTATCCACAGCCTGTGTGTATCCGATCTGTGGACTCCCACGTCCTACAGGTTCTCCCTCAGGAACGCGATGTCGGCCGCCTGGCCCTCGCCCGGCGTCTCCACCACGATCGGCGCGCCGGCCGCCCGGCACACCGCGAGGATCAGCTCCGGATCGATCTGCCCCTTGCCCAGGTTGGCGTGCCGGTCGGCGCCCGAGTCGAACGCGTCACGCGAGTCGTTGCAGTGCACCAGGTCGATCCGCCCGGTGATGGCCTTGACCCGGTCCACCAGGTCGACCAGCTCCTCGCCGCCCGCGTGCGCGTGACACGTGTCGAGGCAGAAGCCCACGTCGAACCCGTCGAGTGCGTCCCACAGCCGCGCGATGCGCTCCAGCTTGCGCGCCATCGCGTTGCCGCCGCCCGCGGTGTTCTCGATCAGCACCGGGATCGGGCACTCCAGCCGCTCGAACACCTTGCGCCAGTTGTCGAAGCCCGTCTGCGGGTCGTCGTTCTTGTTGACGTGGCCGCCGTGGACGATCAGGCCCTTGGCGCCCAGCCCGGCCGCCGCCTCCAGGTGCTGGGCGAGCAGCTTGCGGCTGGGGATCCTGATCCGGTTGTTGGTCGTCGCCACGTTGACCAGATAAGGGGCGTGGATGTAGACGTCGACGCCCTCCACCGGCTTGGCGGGCAGCACGGGCTTGTCGTAGCCCTGGGGATCGCCGAGGAAGAACTGCACCACCTCGGCCCCGACCGCCGCGGCGTGGGCGGCGGGATCGTCCTGGCCGACGTGAGCTCCGATGCGCACCATGTCACCGAGCCTATCCGTTTGCCGTACCTGCCCCAGGGAAGTCGCCAGACGCCCCCTACGCGAGGAGAGACGCATATGGCCAGATGGCGATGGCGCTCGTTAGTCATCCTGATCTACGTCGTGATCGGCCTCTACGTGGCCTGGGTGTACCACTACATCACTCCGGCGATCCTCAAGGACATCGCCGAGGCCCTGCTCGCGGTCTTCCTCTGGTTCCTCGTGCTGCTCGGCGTGGACCTGCACATCGGAGGATGACCCCATATCGCGGACGGCCCCGGCCGCGCCGGGGCCGTCCTCTTCTTCTGTTTCTGTGTCCGTACGGGGTCGGGGCCGGGGTCAGGGCAGGAAACCGCCGTGGGCGATGCCGAGGGCCACGCCCACGAACGACGCCACCACGCCGACGATGTTGAGGGCCCGCTGGGGAGTCGTGGCCGAGACGTACTGGGAGTAGAGGCCCGTCCCGAACCCCAGCGCGCCCGCCCAGGAAGCCACGACGTGACCGCCGGGGACGAACGCCGCGACGAAGGCCGTCAGACCGCAGATCACGGTGACGACCGCCAGGGTGTTCTCCACCGGATGGGGCCGTCCGTCGCTGTTGAGCGTGAGCCTGAACCGCTGGTTTCTGGAAGGTTGGAGGATGTGTGGCACAACTATCACCGCCTGGTTTCCTACAGGCCTTCCCACATGGACTCGGCTGGTAACCTGGTCAGGCTGCGTTGTGATGGGTGAACCGTCACACCCTGGTGCCGAAAGGGGCGCCGGGGCCTAGACGTCAGCGTCCTCCTGTCACGGCAGAGTGTCGTGACCGCAAAAGTCCAGAGGAGGTTGGAGTCCCGCATGCGTCGTTACGAAGTAATGGTCATTCTGGACCCTTCGCTCGATGAGCGCACTGTCGCGCCGTCCCTCGACCAGTTCCTCACCGTGGTCCGCAACGACGGCGGCACCGTGGAGAAGGTCGACGTCTGGGGCCGTCGCCGTCTCGCCTACGACATCGACAAGAAGTCGGAAGGCATCTACGCCGTCATCGACCTGTCCGCGCAGCCCGCGACGGTCAAGGAGCTCGACCGCCAGATGAACCTCAACGAGGGCATCCTGCGCACCAAGGTTCTCCGCCCCGACGTGCACTAAGCAGCTCGTCGCCCGGCTTTTTGTCGGGCGTCGGCCGTACTCTGAGCCGTAACCCAAAGCGAAGGCGTGCAGGAAGGCGAGCGCTGGCCATGGCAGCAGGCGACACCGTAATCACCATCGTCGGCAATCTTGTCGACGATCCCGAGCTGCGCTTCACCCCGACGGGGCAAGCGGTGGCCCGGTTCCGCATCGCGTCCACTCCGCGGTTCATGGATCGTCAGACCAACGAGTGGAAGGACGGCGAGAGCCTCTTCCTGACCTGCAACGTGTGGCGGCAGGCGGCGGAGAACGCCGCCGAGAGCCTCCAGCGCGGCATGCGGGTCATCGTGCAGGGGCGGCTCAAGCAGCGGTCCTACGAGACCAAGGAAGGCGAGAAGCGCACCGTTTACGAGGTCGAGGTCGACGAGGTCGGCCCGTCTCTGCGCAACGCCACCGCCAAGGTCAACCGCACCACCCGCCAGGGTGGGGGTGGCGGCGGTGGCGGCTTCGGCGGCGGCCCGGCCGACGACCCGTGGGCCTCCGCGTCGCCCGCTCCGCCCCAGGGCGGCGGCGGCTTCGGCGGTGGCGGCGGCGGCGGCTTCCAGGGCGGCGGCCAGCAGAGCGGCGGCTTCAGCGGCGGCGGCGACTTCAGCGACGAACCGCCTTTCTAGACCCAGTCCACAAGCCCGAGACCATTCCCGCTTCAACGGCGGGGCTCTGAAAGGAGCACCACGATGGCCAAGCCGGCACTGCGCAAGCCCAAGAAGAAGGTTTGCCTGTTCTGCCACGACAAGATCTCCTACGTCGACTACAAGGACACGGCGCTGCTGCGGAAGTTCATCTCCGACCGCGGCAAGATCCGTGCGCGCCGGGTGACGGGCAACTGCACCCAGCACCAGCGCGACGTGGCGACCGCGATCAAGAACGCCCGTGAGGTGGCTCTGCTGCCTTACACGAGCACCGCGCGCTAAGGAGGCCTGTCGATATGAAGCTCATCCTCACCAACGAGGTCTCCGGCCTCGGCACCCCTGGTGACGTCGTCGAGGTCAAGGACGGCTACGGCCGCAACTACCTCATCCCGCGCGGCTACGCCATGCGCTGGACGCGCGGCGCGGAGAAGCAGATCGAGTCCATCAAGAAGGCTCGTGACGCGCGCGAGATCCGCGACCTGGGCACCGCCAAGGAGGTCGCCGGCCAGCTCGGCGCCCTGCGCGTGCGGCTGACCACCCGCGCGGGCGACTCCGGCCGCCTGTTCGGCTCGATCACCACGGGCGACATCGCCGACGCCGTCAAGGCCGCCGGCGGCCCGATCCTCGACCGCCGCCGCATCGAGATCATCAACCCGATCAAGAGCGTCGGCAGCCACAAGGTCAGCGTCAAGCTGCACCCTGAGGTGTCGGCCTCGGTCGACGTCGAGGTCGTCGCCGGCTGACGCCGGCACGCCTGCCCACGGCCCCCTCTCCCTTCCCGGGAGCGGGGGCCGTGCGCGTCTCCGGGGCCCGGCCGCGACGGCACGTCCGGTGTGGGGCGGTATGAGCCCAGGTGGCGGCGTATTTCCTAGCACGGCAGCGTACAATCGGCTCGTTCTTCCCCGCGTCCCCCTCCTGGAGGCACCACCCATGGTCCGTCCCTCGACGCTGCTCGCGCTGGGCGCCCTCGCCGCGGCCGTCGCGTGCGCACCCGTCGACAACACGGCGACCAGCGCCGACCCCTCGGGCACGACGACCTCCACGGCGTCCGGAGCGTCCACGGCGTGCACCAAGGACCAGCTCAAGCTCGTCAACGCCGGCAAGCTGACCATCGGCACCGACAAGCCCGCCTACGAGCCGTGGTTCAAGGACGACGACCCCGCCAACGGGCAGGGGTTCGAGAGCGCGATGGCGTTCGCGGTCGCCGGTGAGCTCGGCTTCGACCGCGACGAGGTGCAGTGGAGCACGGTCAAGTTCGACTCGGCCTTCGCCCCGGGCGCCAAGCCGTTCGACTTCGACGTCAACCAGGTCTCCATCACCCCCGACCGGGCCAAGGTGGTCGACTTCAGCCACGGCTACTACACGGTCAAGCAGGCCGTGGTGGCGCTGGGCGACGGCAAGTTCGCCGCGGCCAAGACGCTGGCCGACCTCAAGGACGCCAAGATCGGCGTGCAGGTCGGCACGACCTCGCTCGACGCGGTGAAGAACGTCGTCAAGCCCGCCACCGACCCCAACGTCTTCAACGACCAGGTCGACGCCGTCAACGCACTGAAGAACAAGCAGGTCGACGCCATCGTCGTGGACCTGCCGACGGCGTTCTACGTCACGGCCGCGCAGGTCGAGGGCTCCAAGATCGTCGGTCAGTTCAGCTCGACGGGTGGCACGCCCGAGGAGTTCGGCCTGGTCATGGAGAAGGGCAACCCGATCAAGACCTGCGTGGACAAGGCCGTGGACGCGCTGAAGTCCAAGGGGGAGCTGACCAAGATCGAGCAGCAGTGGCTCGGCTCGGCGGCGGGCGCGCCCGAGCTGACGTGACGACCGCCGCACATGCCGATGACTGACATGCCGGCCGGCCCGGTCTGGGTCAAGAGCGATCGACAGGTGGAGCGGGAGCGGGTCCGCAGGGCGCGGACCCGCCGCTCCGCGTCCATCGCCACCGCCTCCACCTTCGTCTTCGTCGTCCTGGTGGGCTGGATCGTCACGAGCTCGCCGGGCTGGCCGCGCGTGCAGGAGACGTTCTTCAACCCCGAGCACTTCGTCAGGTCGCTGCCCGACGTGCTCACCGGGTTCTGGCTGAACATCAAGATCTTCCTGATCGCGGAGCCGATCATCCTGGTGGTCGGCCTGCTCGTCGCGCTCCTGCGGGCGACCAGGACGGCCGCCCTGTTCCCGATCCGGGCGCTCGCGACGCTGTACGTCGACGTCTTCCGCGGCGTGCCGACGCTGCTCGTGATCTACCTGGTCGGCTTCGGCCTGCCGGCCCTGCGCCTGCAGGGCATCCCGAACGACTACACCACCCTGGGCGTCATCGCGCTGACGCTCTCGTACAGCGCGTACGTGGCCGAGGTGTTCCGCTCGGGAATCGAGTCGGTCCATCCCAGCCAGGTGGCCGCGGCCCGCTCGCTGGGACTGAGCCATGGCAAGACGATGCGTTTCGTGGTGCTGCCGCAGGCCACCCGCCGGGTCGTGCCGCCGCTGCTGAACGACTTCATCTCGCTGCAGAAGGACACCGCGCTGGTGGCCACGCTGGGCGTGCTGGAGGCGCTGCGGCAGGCGCAGATCTACGCCTCCAGCAAGTTCAACTACACCGCCTACCTGGCGGCCGCCCTGCTGTTCATCCTGCTGACGATCCCCATGGCCAGGTTCACCGACTACCTGGCCGAGCGCACCAGGAGGAGGCGCGGCGCATGAGCCTGCTGACCATCGACGGCGTGTGGAAGAACTTCCACGGCCACAGCGTGCTGCGCGGCATCGATCTGGAGGTGCGTGCGCACGAGGTGGTGAGCCTGATCGGCGCCTCCGGCTCGGGCAAGTCCACGCTGCTGCGCTGCGTCAATCTGCTGGAGACCGTGGACGACGGCGCGATCCTGCTGGAGGGCCAGGACGTCACCGACCCACGGGTGGACGCCGACCAGGTGCGCAAGAAGCTGGGCATCGTGTTCCAGGCGTTCAACCTGTTCCCGCACATGACCGTGCTGGACAACGTCACGCTGGCGCCGCGCCAGGTGCACAAGGTGCCCAGGGCGCGGGCCGAGGAGGAGGCCCACGCGCTGCTCACCAGGTTCGGGCTGGCGCACAAGGCCACGGCGTACCCGGACCAGCTCTCCGGCGGCCAGCAGCAGCGGGTGGCCATCATCCGGGCGCTGGCGACGCAGCCCCGGCTGATGCTGCTCGACGAGGTCACCTCGGCGCTCGACCCGGTGCTGGTCGTGGAGGTGCTGGAGGTCATCCGCGAGCTCAAGCAGTCGGGGATGACGATGATCCTCACCACCCACGAGATGGGGTTCTGCCGCGACATCTCCGACACGGTGTGCTTCCTCGACGGGGGCGTGCTGCTGGAGAAGGGGCCGCCGGAGAAGATCTTCAGCGACCCGGACCAGCCGCGTACCCGTGACTTCCTGCGCAGCGTGCTCGAAGCGCGACGACTGTAGCGGGCGGACGGCCGGGGGTCAGCGACGGTGGCGGCCCCGGGCGGCCTCTGCCGGCTCCTCCCGGGGCGGCGCCAGCAGACTGTGCCGCCGGCCGTACAGCAGGTAGACCAGCATCCCGAACACCATCCACAGCCCGAACCACGCCCACGTCAGCAGCTGCAGGTTGACCATCAGCCACAGCGTCGCCGCCAGCGACAGCGCGGGCAGCAGCGGCGAGAGCGGCACCCGGAAGCCCTGGTCGAGGCGCGGCATCCGGCGGCGCATCACGATCACGCCCGCCGACACGAACAGGAACGCGAACAGCGCCCCCATCACCACGAGCTGCTGCAACGTGAACACAGGCGCGAACTCGGCCAGCAGGACCGCCACCACGCCGATCACCAGCGTCACCCGGGACGGCGTGTGGTACCTGCGGCTGATCGCGGACAGCCCGCGCGGGATCAGGCCGTCGCGGGCCATCGAGAACAGCACCCTGGTCAGCCCGACGATCAGCACCAGGATCACGGTCGTCAGCCCGAGCACGGCGCCGATGTCGATGACGTGCACCATCCAGTCCGCCCCGACGCCGCGGAAGGCGCTGGACAGCGGCGCGTCCATGGAGATGCGCGTGTACGGGGTCATGCCCACCATGACCACGGCCACCGCGATGTAGATGACGGTGGCCACGACGAGGCTGCGGATCATGCCCTTGGGCACCGCGCGGGGCGCGTTGACGGTCTCCTCGGCGGCGGTCGCGACGATGTCGAAGCCGACGTAGGCGAACGCGATCGCCGGCGCCGCCGCGAAGATGCCGGACCAGCCGAAGGCGTGGCTCTGGCCGACGACCACGTCGAAGACGGTCGAGGGCGCCACGTCCAGCGGCTCGGGCGGGGCGTACAGGTCGCCGAAGTTGGCGGCCTTGACGTACGTGGCGCCCACCACGATGACGGCGCCGATCGCCAGCAGCTTGGCCGCCACCATGATCCACAGGGCTCGCAGCCCGATGCGGGCGTTCAGGGCCACGACACCCGTGAGCACCGCCAGGATGAACAGCACGAGCAGGCCGCTCACCAGGTCCTGGTGGGGCAGGTGGAGCCCGAAGTCGGTGATGGCGCGGACCGTCAGCTCCGCCCACGCCTTGGCCACCACGGCGGCGGCGAGCTGTAACTCCAGGATCAGCGCGCAGCCGATGACCCACGCCCAGACCTCACCGAAGATCACGTAGGCGAAGGTGTAGGCGCTGCCCGAGGCCGGGATCGTGGACGCCAGCTCGGCGTAGCACAGGCAGGCGAGCAGGCTGGCGATGCCCGCGATCATGAAGGACAGGATCACGCCAGGCCCCGCCATGGTCGCGGCCTGCTGCCCGGCGATGCTGAAGATGCCCGCGCCGATCATCACGCCGAGCCCGAGCACGACGAGGTCGGCCGGCCGGTAGAGCTCGGCGAGACCGTGCCGGGCTCCCGTGCGCAGCCCGCTCGCCTCGGTCGGCGGCAGGCGTCGGAGAATCGTGGACAAAGCACACCCCACTCATGGGACTCGCCCACAGTGCCCCACCACTTCTGCAACAGCAAGCACGGGACGGTTACGCCCCGGTCACCAGCCAGTCAGCGCCCGCGGCCCGCCGGCCGAGCGTGATCAGACGTGCCACCATCCACACCCCGAGCGCGCACCAGAGAGCAACGATGCCGAAATCGGCCGCGACCAGGGCCGCCGGCAGGTACGCGAGCGTCGTCCACACCCCCGCCCACGCGAGGTAGCGCTGGTCGCCCGCGCCGATCAGCACCCCGTCGAGCACGAACACCACGCCGCAGACGGGCTGGAAGGCCGCCACGGGCCACAGCACCGCCAGGAGTTGCCCGGTGACGTCCGGATCGGCGTCGAACAGCCCGGGGAGCAGCGGCCGGGCCGCGACCACCAGCAGGCCGAGCAGCACGCCGGACCACACCCCCCAGCGCACCATGCGCACGGTCGCCGCCCTGGTCGCGTCCGCGTCGCCGGCCCCGAGGGTGCGGCCGGTGATCGCCTGTCCCGCGATCGCGATGGCGTCGAGCGCGAAGGCCAGCAGCGTCCACAGCTGCGTGGCGATGGCGTACGCGGCGAGCTGCGACTCGCCCATCCGGGTGGCGATCACGGTCCCCACGACCAGCACGACCCGCAGGCACACCGTACGGACGAACAGCGCGAAGCCGGCCATACCCGCCCGCCTGACGCCCGCCACGTCGGGGGTCAGCGGCGTGCCGAGCCGCCGGGCGCCCCTGACGACCACGGCCACGTAGACGACGGCGCCGAGCGTCTGCGCGAGCACGGTGCCCCAGGCCGAGCCGGCGATGCCCCACCCGAGCACGAGCACGAACCACGCGTTCAGTGCCGCGTTGAGCGCGAACGACCCGACCGCGACCGCGAGCGGGGTGACCGTGTCCTGGAGGCCGCGCAGCACGCCGGTGCCGGCCAGCACGACGAGCATGCCGGGCGCGCCGAGCAGGCTGATGCGCAGGTACGTGACCGCCTCGGCGGCCTGCTCCGGGCTCGCGCCGAACAGGCTCACGACGGCCGGCGCGAGGGGCCAGCCGAGCGCGACGAGCCCGAGGCCGATGCCGAGCGCCAGCCAGACGCCGTCCACACCGTCGCGCATGGCCCGCCCGTGCTCGCCCGCCCCGGTGCTCCGCGCCACGGACGCCGTGGTGCCGTACGCGAGGAAGACGCACAGGTTGACCATCGTCGCGAGGACGGTGCCCGCCACGCCGAGAGCGCCCACGGCGACGGTGCCCAGCCCGTGCCCCACGATCGCGTAGTCGGCCAGCAGGAACAGCGGCTCGGCCACCAGCGCGCCGAACGCCGGCACGGCAAGGCGGAGGATCTCCTTATCCTGGCGTGTAATGGGCATTTGCCTATTATGGCCCTTACCTGGCATGTCGGGCTAACTTTCTTTCCTCCACAGCCGGTGGACAGTGTTTCCCCTGGTCGGCCTCATGGTCGTTGAGAAGTGAACAAGTTATCCCCAGGCTCGTCCACAGAGCTTTCACATGTTGGGCGCGATAATCCACAGCTTGTCCACAGGGTTATCCACAGGCCGCGTTGCTGTCCGCCCGGGAAGCGGCCAAACTGTCAGACCGGTCGACTACAAGTGGGGGTGGTGCGACCGACGGAAGCTGTTGAGGGGGCACCGTGAGCATCGACGAGGAGACGGGCGCCGGCCCGGGTTTCGAACGCACACCGCCCAGCAACATCGAGGCCGAGCAGTCCGTCCTGGGCGGCATGCTGCTGTCCAAGGACGCCATCGCCGACGTCGTCGAGATCATCCGCTCCGACGACTTCTACCGGCCCGCCCACCAGATGATCTACGACGTCATCACCGACCTGTACGGCCGGGGCGAGCCCGCCGACGCGGTCACCGTCTTCGACGAGCTGCAGAAGCGCGGCGAGATGGCCAGGGTCGGCGGCGCCGCCTACCTCCACACGCTGACCGCCGTCGTCCCCACGGCCGCCAACGCCGGCTACTACGCCAAGATCGTCCGCGAGCAGGCCATCCTGCGCCGCCTCATCGAGGCCGGCACCCGCATCGTCTCCTTCGGCTACGGCGGCCAGAACGAAGAGGTCGACGACCTCGTCGACCGCGCGCAGGCCGAGATCTACAAGGTCACGGAGCGCCGCACCTCCGAGGACTACGCGCCGCTGGCCGACATCATGCCGGGCGCCCTGGACGAGCTGGAGGCCATCGGCAGCCGCGGCGGCCAGATGGTCGGCGTCCCCACCGGCTTCCAGGACCTCGACCAGCTCACCAACGGCCTCCACCCGGGCCAGATGATCGTCGTGGCCGCCCGCCCGGCAATCGGGAAAAGCACGCTTGGTCTGGATTTCGCCCGGTCCGCGGCGATCAAGCACGGCATGACCACCGTCATCTTCTCGCTGGAGATGTCACGCAACGAGATCACCATGCGTCTGCTGTCGGCCGAGGCGCGGGTGGCGCTGCACGCGATGCGCTCCGGCATGATGGGCGACGACGACTGGACGCGGCTGGCGCGCCGGATGAGCGAGGTGGCCGAGGCGCCGCTGTTCATCGACGACTCGCCCAACATGTCCATGATGGAGATCCGGGCCAAGTGCCGCCGCCTCAAGCAGCGCAACGACCTGCGGTTCGTGGTCATCGACTACCTCCAGCTGATGAGCTCGCCGAAGAAGACCGAGAGCCGCCAGAATGAGGTCTCGGAGATCTCGCGTGCCATCAAGCTGCTGGCCAAGGAGCTGGAGGTCCCGGTCATCGCGATCTCCCAGCTCAACCGTGGCCCCGAGCAGCGCACCGACAAGCGCCCAGCGGTGAGCGACCTTCGCGAATCGGGATCGATCGAGCAAGATGCTGACATGGTCATCCTGCTGCACCGGGAGGACGCGTACGAGCGGGAGTCGCCACGGGCCGGCGAGGCGGACCTGATTGTCGCCAAACATCGAAACGGACCGACCGCCACCGTTACCGTCGCCTTCCAAGGGCACTACTCCCGCTTCGTCGACATGGCTCAACACTAGGGTTGTCGTAGTCCGCGTTTCCGTGTCGTCTGTCTGTCGCTTGCGACATGAATCGCGGACTGGCAGGTCAGCTTGCTCCCTCGATCGGGTGACAACTGCTGGTGTCATGGTGACGGCGTAGACGAGATCGCCTTGTTGGGGTCGAGCGGCTATGCCGAACTCTCGCGTCATATCGTCCGCCGCGATCCAGGCCAAGGCGCCAAACGGTGCTGTGTCGGTCGAGGGCCGGTTCAGTCACGCACCGGTCGCGGATCTGCTCTGTGCCGGGCCATGACGGGTCTTCCGTTGGCATCGGGGCCAGCGGCACTACTCGGGTTCCTACTGGTCAGCCACCGAATCCTCGCATGTGATCGACGAGTCCAGGCTTGAGCCGGCGCGGCTGCTGTTCGCCGACTTCGACCCGTCGGTCTCACGGATCGTGGCGCAGCCGTTCCTGATGACAGCACACGTCGAGGGGCCGGGTGTCGCCATATCCCGGACTACCGCGGGTGCAGGCGCGCGAGGCGAGCCGCTACGCCGAACGGACACCCCCAGTCGCATCGTCCTCGGTGATGTCGGGTGGCCCGGTGACATATAGGGGGTGTGACTGTGGATGAAGAAGCAGACTTCACGCGCCTGTTCCAGGAGCACTATGAGTCGGTCCTTCGATATGCGTGGCGGCGCGTCGGCCCAACGGACGCCCCGGACATCGCCAACGAGACGTTCAGAATCGCGTGGGAGAAGCACCGGGAAATACCGCCCGATCGGCCGCTGCCATGGCTGTATGTCACAGCCCGGAACCTGATCCGGAACCTCGTCAAGAAGGAGAAGAGGCGCGAAGGACTGCTCGCGGTCCACGACGTCGGCGACATCGACGATCACGCCGTCGCGGTTGTCGCGCGGCAGGCGGCCTTGACGGCACTGAACAGCCTGAGCGAGAGCGACAGGGAACTGGTGCTGTTGGTCGCCTGGGAAGGGCTCGACCTCCGCGAAGCAGCCCAAGTTGCCGGCTGCTCCAGACCAACGGCCACGATGCGGTTGCACCGCGCCCGCAAACGACTCGAACAGTCCCTCGCCGACCACCCTCAGCACCAGCCGCAATTCGGGGAGAGTGCCGTATGAACCACGATGTCAGGCAGCTGACGATTATGCTGCGGGCGCACGATCCGGCCTCCGGCGTGCGCGCCGACCCATCGGATCTGGCGGCTCACGCGCGGCACATCATGGCCGCGTCCAGGCCACAGCCCGTGCCACGCAGGAGGACATGGAAGCCGGCGGTGTTCGCCGTGGCGTTGGGCACCGTCATCGCCGTGGCCGCTCTTGGTGTCGTGGTCTGGTCGCGACCGGCGGAGGCGCTGGACTTCACCAGGTCGGGCAAGGACTACATCGTCACCGTGAAGGACGTGTACGCCGCGCCGGAGAAGTACGCCGAGGAGTTCCGGGCGCGTGGACTGCCGGTCGAGCTGGAGCTGGAGCCGGTGTCGCCGAGCCTGGTGGGCAAGGTGGTCGGTGGTCAGGGCACGTCGGTCGAGGAGGAGACTCCGCAGATCGAGCCGATCCCCGACCCGAACTGCCCGGCTTTCGAAGACCCTTGCACGGTGAAGCTCCGGATTCCAGCCGATCTGGCAGGACCCAACAGCGTGATCCTGGGCAGACCCGCCAGGGAGGGTGAGAACTACACCACCACCGGCGAGATCAGCGCCCCCGGAGAGGTGCTGCACTGCGTGCCCTACATGCGCATGACGGTAGGGCAGCTTCGCGGTGAGCTGGCCAAGCGCGGGCTGGGAATCGACTCCTTCCGCGTGGGGCCCAAGAGAGAAGTTCGCCCGAACGTGCCCGATGCATGGTGGCCATCAGACGTGGTCTTGTTGGGGCGTACCAAGGTCGTCATTTATGCCGGTCCCCAACAGGCTGAGGCCTCGCCGTGGTATCACGACGCCCAAGCCGGGTGCACCGACGGCGGCTGAGCGCTGTCACGATACCTAGAAGACGGTTACACGCTCAGACAGCCAGGCCAGTAAATGCCCAGTTCAGAAGGCCACTGCGGAAGAGCCACACCCAAGGCCGATTTCACAGATGCTGTCTTTCCACCGGACGCCGAGAAAATGACACCAAGCGCGGAACGATCAAGGTGACACGGAGCGGGGAGCCGCCAAAACACCCAGCTCACAGGACCAGCATGTGACACCGAAACACGGAACCTACACATGGTGACGGGAGGCAGGCCGGTGACTGCTCCTTCAGTCCTCCAACATCTCCAGCAGCGTCTGTGAGCCGGCGGGGAACACCGTTCGTATCAGCTCGGCGCCACCGGCCACCGCCATCGCGCAGATCACCTCGACGCCCGGCGGAAGCCCGAGCCTCCCGAGCCGGTACGCCCAGGCGAGATCGCCGTCCTGCTCCTCCCGCCGTCCGTCGCCGGAGTCCACCGTGCGCCGCAGCGCCGCCGTCCACCAGGCGCCGGGCTCGGCCCGCAGGATCGCGTCGAGATCGGCCAGCGCGGCGTCGTGGCGGCCCGCGGACCGGTGCAGCACCGCCCGCACCGCCAGCGCGTAAGGGTCGCCGGGGTCGCGTGCCAGCCGCGCCTCCACCACGGCGGCGTCCTCCATGTGCGCCTCATCCGCATCGCGCAGCGCGAACACCATGGCCGCGAACTCGGCCGCTTCCGTCGTGCGCGTCTCCTCGACGGCGGCCCCGACCGCCACGAGCTCCCGCGCGGAGTCGGCGACCGTCTCAGCGAAGGACGTCATGAGGACCTCCTCCATCTGGCCGTCCAGGGTGGGCCCGATCTCCGCGATGCAGCGCGCGACCACAGGGGAGCCAGGCGAAAGGTGGTCGGCTCTCATCAGGTCGAGCTGCGCCTCGAACAGCCGGCCGAGAATCCGGTTGGCGAACCCGCGCAGGACCAGCGCGTGGACATGATCGGGCTCGCGTTCCAGCGCCAGCTCGGCGTCGGCCCGCGCATCCTCCGCCATACCGCGCTGCAGGGCCGCGTCACCACGGCTGACGTAGGTGTCGGCGTCGTCGATCCCGAGCTCGATGGCCCTGCTGAAGTCGGCGTACGCGGCGTCGTACAGCTTGAGCTCCATGTGGGCCTGGCCGCGGACCAGCACGGCGAACAGCGCCTCGGGGTCCAGCTCGATCGCCCGGTCCAGGTCGGCCACCGCCGTCGCGGTCCGGCCCCCGACTATGTGCAGGATGCCCCGCAACTCAAGGCTCTTGCTGTCGTCGGGGGTCGCGGCCAGCGCTACGTTCACGTCGGCCATGGCCTCCTCGGCCTGTGCGAGCTCGTACTTGACCCATGCGCGCTCGGTGTAGGAGTCGCTGTTGTCCGGGTGGAGCTCGATCGCCAGGTCCAGGTCCGCCAGCGCCTGCTCGTACCTCTTCAGCCGCAGGTTGACCCGGCCGCGCTCCGTGAACACGTACGACACGTCGGCGTTCAGTGCGACGGCCCTGTCCAGATCGGCCAGCGCCTCCTCCAGGCGTTCGTCGAGCCGGTGGAGGGTGGCCCGCCCGATCAGTGCCCAGAAGCTGTCGTCAGGGTCGATCTCGATCGCTCTGCTGTAGGCGTCGACCGCTGCCTCCGGGTCGTGCCAGAGCAGGTCACCACGGGCGGTGTGGACGCCGGCGTCGTCCGGGAAGAACGCGATCGCTCTGTCGTAGTCGGCCAGGGCCTCCTGCTCGCGGCCGGCGTCGGCCAGCGTGCGTGCTCGTTCGACGTAGATCCAGCCGAGGTCGGGATCGAGCTCGACGGCCCGGTCGAAGTCGGCGAGCGCGGCCTCGATGTGTCCCAGGGCGCTGAGCGCCTGTCCGCGCGAGCCGAGCGCGTAGGTGTGGTCGGGGACGAGGTCGATGGCCCTGGTGAACTCCTCGACGGCCGCTTCGTGGCGCTCCGCCAGCCGGTGTTCCTCCCCGCGCTCCGCCGCCTTCTCCGCCCTTGAGTTGGCGAGTTCCACTATTCCCCCACAGCAACGGAATCGATCAGTTATAGCCAACGACTCCGTATGCGCGGCGAAAGTTCCGAGGAGCTGAGACTTCGGGAATTCTGAAGGAGCTGCCGGCGGCGTCAGCGGCGAGCTGCGTGTAGCCACATCCCCACAGGTCAGGGACGGAGCGATCGCGCGCACTGAGCATCCAGGTCGCGGAGACCCTTCAGAAACTCCCCCGGATGCGGCCATCCGGGGGAGCAGGGGCGGGCGGGGGTCCGGGTCAGCCCAGCTGTTGGGCGTTCAGGCCTGAGAGGTGTTCGTAGGCGGGGCTTTGGGCGGGGTACACGACCTGGATGTCGATGGGGAGGGCCGTCCCGGGATCGACGCTGTGTCCGCCGTCGGCGGGGGAGCCGAGCAGGACGGCGCCGTCGGTGCCGTCGCGGAGGATCTCGCCCCAGAAGGTGTCGGCGAAGCTCTTGGACAGCGAGCTTCCCTCCGGCAGTCCACCGAAGCCCACGGCCCATCTCATGACGCGGGTGTCCTCGGCGTGCATCGTGAGCCGGTAGGAGTAGAGGTGCCCCGAACCTTCCGGCCAGCTGCCCCGCAGCTCCTGGTCGACGCGCAGATTCCCGACGAAGCGGGACGCCAGCGCGGACTGGGCCTGGTCGTTCCAGGAGCCGTTCGGACTCCCGGCCATGGGGATCTCCGACAGTCTCGCGATCGAGGCCCCACGCTCCACCGGTAGCGAGTGTCCCTGCTGGTCGGCGGCCGAGAAGAGCGCGTTGTCCTCGACCGTGTTGTTGACGACGGCGCTCACCCCGTCGCCGCTGTGGTCGAAGCCGTACTCGGAGAAGTCGTTGACGTACGCGCCCAGCGGGATGGCCAGGATCTTGTCGCCACGCCCCGGGGTCGTACCCGCGTTGAAGTCATTGGCCCGGTAGAGACAGAAGTGCCCCTCCGGGCACGCCTCGACCCCGTGGCCGTGGATCAGCTTCGGTTCCGTGTTGTCGCTCATGGTGCTCCCTTACCGTTGACGGCTGACGCGGCTGTCCCGGGAAGGGGCCGAACCGCGTGTGGGCAGGCGGCGTAGGCGGCCGCCGGCCGTGGTTGTCTCGCGAGTGTGTGCCGCAACCCTGCCCCTCGCGGGTCGCGGATGCTGTCTGTGTTCGCTGGAGCTACATATGGCGGATGGTGTAGGTCTGCGGGGTGGCGCGGTACTGGGCACGCGGTCGGCTGCCGCTGCCCCCGTCGGAGCTGGACCCGCTGTTGCGGACCACTACGGGCCGTTCGTCTTGCCACCATTCGACCTGGTCGCCATTGCCCAGGAACTTCCACCGCTGGCTGGAGGAGCGTACGGCGCAGACGTAGCCGTCGTCGGAGTCCAGCCAATGCATTCCTCCGTGACTACTTGGAGTGTTGAACTGTTGACATTAAGTAGTTACCCAGAGTCAGGACGGACCGCACCCGGATCAGCGGACCAGGTGTCCAGGTCGGCCTGCGGCCGGCGGCGGGTCCACGTCTACGCAGCCCTACGTATGCCACCCGTGCCAGGTACGCCCGTCGTCGTAGGCGGTCGCGCGTCCGGGCGGAAGTGTTCTCGCGCCCGCGAACCGTAGGATCGTGGCATGAAAGACCGCGTGGCGTCGTTACGCCTGCCTGTGCCGGCGCAGGACGTGTTGCTCACGGTCTTCGTCACCGTGATGCAGGTTCAGGGCACGGTGGTCCGCAATGCCGGCGAGGTGGTACAGCGTCCCCTCACCGATCTCGGGAACCTGGGCTACGTCCTGCTGGTCGTGAGCGGCGCGGTCGTCGCCGCCCGCCGCCGCTGGCCGATGCCGGTGTTCGTCATCGCCGCGCTGGCCAGCCTGGTGTACTACACCCTCGACTTCCCGGACGGGCCGGGCTGGCTCGGGCTCTTCGTCGCCCTCTACACCCTCGCCGCGTACGGTGACGGGCGCCGGTCGCTGGTCACAGCCGGTGCGGGTATCACGGTGCTCGCCGTCGTCTGGCTGGTCGCCGCGGCCGACGTCGAGCCACGTGCCGCCATCGGCTGGGTGTTCTTCCGGATCGGCGCGTCGGTCATGAGCGCGGCTCTCGGCGAGTCCGTCCGGTCCCGGCGGGTCATCGCGGCCGAGGCCCAGGAGCGCGCCGAGCTGGCTGAACGGACCCGCGAGGAGGAGGCGCGGGCCCGTGTCGACGCCGAACGGCTCCGCATCGCGCGCGAGGTCCACGACACCGTCGCTCACGCCATAGCGATCATCAACGTCCAGTCCGGTGTCACCGCGCACGTGCTCGACAGGAGGCCGGAAGTGGCGCGTGAGGCGCTGCGAGCCATCGAGCAGACCAGCTCCCGGGCGCTGCGGGAGATGCGGGCCATCCTCGGGGTGCTCCGCGACGACGACGGTGACGGTGACGGCAAGGACGGGCGCGGGCCGTACCCCGGGCTGGGGCAGATCGACGAGCTGACCGCCAAGGCGCGCGAAGCGGGACTCGACGTCAAGCTTGAGGAGACCTCGCCCGCGGCGCCGTTGCCGAGCGCGGTGGGGAGCGCCGCCTACCGAATCCTCCAGGAATCGATCACCAACGTGATCCGTCATGCCGGCCCGACCCGGGTGACGGTGGCGGTGAACCCCGGGGTCGAGGTGCTGGAGATCCGCGTGACCGATGAGGGCCGCCGTGCCGTCCCGGATGACGACCCCGCGGGCCCGCACCTGCCGGCCCGGCATCCGGCCGGCACCGGCGGCTCGGCCGAGCCCGGCCGGGGCATCCTCGGTATGCGCGAGCGCTGTCAGCTGCTGGGTGGAGAGCTCGACGCCGAACCGCTTCCCGGCGGCGGGTTCGAGGTCAGGGCACGACTGCCCCTCGCGCCGACCGGGTCGCGCCTGTGAACGCGGCGGCCGCGTCAGTGCCGGCCAACGCTCCGATCAAGGTACTGGTCGCCGACGACGAGGGTCTCGTACGTTCCGGGTTCAAGGTCCTGCTCGACCTCGAGGACGACATCACGGTGGTGGGGGAAGCCACCAACGGCGCCGAAGCCGTCGAGCGGGCTCGCGCCACTCGCCCCGACGTCGTCCTCATGGACATCCGCATGCCGAAACTGGACGGGATTCAAGCCACCGCGCAGATCGCCGGGACGCACGGGTTGGAGCGGGTCCGAGTCCTGATCCTCACCACCTACGACACCGACGAGTACGTCTTCGACGCGTTGCAGGCGGGCGCCAGCGGCTTCCTGCTCAAAGACGCCGGACCGGCCGAGCTGCTGCATGCCATCCGGGTGATCGCCGCCGGAGAGGCGCTGCTCGCGCCGCGGATCACCCGGCGCCTCATCGGCCAGTTCACCGCGCGACGAACAGCTGTCCGGACCGCGGAGGATCGGCTCGCGGTGCTGACCGAGCGCGAGCGCGAAGTGCTGGCTCTGGTGGGGCAGGGCCTGAGCAACCACGAGATCGGCGCCGAGTTGTTCCTCAGCCCGGCGACCGCGCGCACCCATGTCAGCCGCGCCATGGCGAAACTGGGTGCGCGCGACCGTGCGCAACTGGTCGTCATCGCGTACCGGACAGGACTGGTGAGCCGCTGACCGGCGGGCGCTCCCCGGGCCGGCTTCTCGCCGCCCGATCCGGCCCGGCCCTGTACGCGGTCCCGGTCAGGTCGCCGGGGATCTGAAGCCCTTGGCCGACAGGGCCGGGACCACCGCCGCGAGCACGGCCAGCAGCGCGCAGCCTGCCGTCACCGCGGCGACCGTCCCCCACGGCATCGCCACCCACGGCAGCGTGTCCCCGACCGGCCCGGTGAGCTGGACCAGCGCCGTCCACAGACCCAAGAGGCTGAGTGCCGTGGCCAGCGCGGCCAGGACGGTCCCGACCGCCACCACCAGCAGCGCCTCGCCCATCACGTACCTCAGGATCTGTGTCCGCGTCGCCCCCAGCAGCCGCAGCGACCCGCGCTCAGCCTCGCGGTCCGACGCGGCCATCAGCAGGGTGTTGACCAGGGCGATCGAGGTGTAGGCCAGCATGATGCACAGCACCACCAGCAGGCCCAGCCGGCTGGCCGAGGCGCGGCGCGTGTCGATCTGCCGCTCCCACGCGGCCTTGGTGAGGGCGTCGGCGTTGTGGCCCCGGGTGGCCTGCCGGAGCGCCGCCCCGACCTGCTCCGGCGTCGCACCGGGCCGCAGCTTGACGTACGCCCTGGACGGCAGGGCGGAGAAGGCGTGCGCCGGGGTGACGTAGGAGTCGGCGGCGGAGCGGTCGCCGAGCACGGCCGTGACCGTGAGGGACGTCTCGCTGCCGTCGGCGCGCCACATGGTGACGGACTGGCCGACGTTCAGCTCCCATGTCGCGGACACCGCGATCGTGTCGTCGCGGAGCCCGGCCAGCGAGCCGGCGACGACCGGCACGTCGATGCTGCGGAGCAGCGCCCCGGGGTCGACGGCCTCGGCCGGTCGCCGGATCAGCGCGGTCCTGCCTTCGAGGGTGTAGACGCTGGTCGGGGTGGTCGTGGTGACGTCGGCTCCCGGGATGTCGCGCAGGCGCCGGACGAGCTGCCGGTCGAGCCCGGCGGAGCCGGTGGGGATCACGACATAGTCGGCGCGTACCGGCCGGGTCTCCAGCGTGGTCCTGGCCGCGTCGCTCATGGCGGCGGCGCCGAGCAGCGAGGCGGCGAGGCCGACCGTGACCAGCACGGGCGCGGCCGTCGCGGCGGTCTGCCGGGCTGAGGCGACGGCCCCGGCGGCGACGACCGTGCCGCCGGCGCCGCGCAGCCGCTCGACGGGCCAGGTGAGCAGGCGGGTGACGGGCCGCACCACAACGGGCGCGAGCATGCCGACGGCGGCGACGAGCAGCATCAGAACCGGCATGTACGACTTGTTGCCGGTCGCGGACGACGGGTTGCCCACGGCCGTCACGGTCATGCTGACCAGCGCCGTGGCGAGGATCGCCAGGCCCGCGACCCAGCGGCCGGGCGTCATGGCGCCCTGCTCGACGCTCGACTCACGCATGGCCTCGGCCGCCGGCACCCGGCCCGCCCGCCGCGCCGACACGGCCACGCCGAGCAGCGCGACGACCACGCCGGTGCCGAAGGCGATCCACGACGGCACCCGGGAGGCGCTCGGCACCAGCCAGCCCGGAGCCATCCCCAGCCCGACCAGCCAGTCCAGGACGGGACGGGCGCCGAAGGGGCCGAGCAGCGCGCCGGCCGCGGAGGCGGTCACCGCAACCAGCAGGGCCTCGCCGTACACCATGCGCCTGACCTGGGGCACGGTCGCGCCGATCGTCCGCAGCAGGGCGAACTCCCGCCGCCGCTGCCCCACCGCGAAAGCGAACGTGGACGAGACCACGAACACGGCGATGAACCCGGCGAACCCGGCGGCGATGCCGACGATGGTGTTGGCGTTGTCCCGCGCGTTCTCGTCGGCCGCGCGGGAGGGGTCCGCGAGCGCTCTGCTCTGACCGGTCAGGACACGCGCCTTCCCACCGGCCACGGCCGTCACCTCGGCGGCGGGCTTCCACAGGGCGAGCGCGGTGACGCGCGGGGAGAGCCGGGCGGCCTGCGCGTCGGAGAAGAAGACGGTGGCCTCGGGGCCGGGGGACGTGACGCCCACGACCGTGTACGCGCCGGCGCCGGAGGCCGTGACGACGGACACCCGATCGCCGACCCGGGCGCCGCCGGTCACCGCGACCTCCCGCGCGGAGGCGGGGGCCCGGCCGGTCAGCAGCCGGTGCGGCGCCGTCCTGGCGGCGGCCCACGGGCGCCCCACGGCCGGAGGGCCGCCGGCGAGCTGCGCGGGGAAGGCCCGGTCCACGACCGCTCCGGGGAGGCGCGCGGCCACGTCGGCGGGGATGCCGCGGGGTTCGGCGAGGGGCGCGCTGCTGCCGCCCTGCCAGGTGGGCACGGTGAGCCGGTCGTCCGGCACGACGACGACGGGCGCGGCGGCGTAGCGCTGCGGCCCCCGGTCGGGGGCGCCGGTGGTGGTCGCGAGCACCTGGCCGAGCGCGGCGATCAGGGCGGCGCCGAGGGCCAGCGCGGCGAAGGTGCCGGCGAACGACACCCACCGCGTCCGCAGGGTGGCGAGGGCGATCCTCAGCATGACGTCTCCAGTTGCAGCATGCGGGCGGCGAGGGTGATCGTCAGCACGACGCCTCCAGTTGCAGCATGCGGGTGGCGACGAGCTCGGCCGTGGGGTCGGCCAGCTCGCCGTACACGCGCCCGTCGGTCAGGAACACCACCCGGTCGGCGTACGAGGCGGCGACCGGGTCGTGCGTGACCATCACGATGGTCTGCGCGTGCCGGTCCACCAGCGTGCGCAGGAGCTGGAGCACCTCCCGGCTGGTGTTGGCGTCGAGGGCGCCGGTCGGCTCGTCGGCGAACAGCACGGCGGGCCGGGTGACCAGGGCCCGCGCGATCGCGACGCGCTGCTGCTGGCCGCCCGACATCTCGGCCGGCCGGTGCCCGGCGCGGCCGGCCAGGCCGACGGCCGCGAGGCTCTGCCGTACCAGCTCGGGGTCGGGGCGGCGGCCGGCCAGGCGCAGGGGGAGGCCGACGTTCTGCGCGGCGGTGAGCGACGGCAGCAGGTTGAACGCCTGGAAGACGAACCCGATCCGGTCGCGCCGCAGCAGCGTGAGCTGCTTGTCGGTGAGCCGGGCCAGGTCACGGCCGTCGACCGTCACCTGTCCGGACGTGGGCCGGTCCAACCCGGCGGCGCACTGCAGCATCGTCGACTTGCCCGAACCGGACGGCCCCATCACGGCTGTGAACGTGCCGGTCCGGAAGCCGATCGTCACGTCGTCGAGCGCGGTGACGCCGTGCGCGTACTGCTTGGTGACCGAGGTCAGATCGACCCCTTGCATGAGATCCACGGTCCGAACGCTACGGACGCCCGACGAGACGGGGTACCGGACGAGTGACTAGGATTCCGCAGGTGCTCGAAGGACGCGCCGCCGATCAGGCGAGGCTGGACACGCTGCTCGGCGGGGCCCGTGAGGGCCGCAGCGCCGTGCTGGTGATCCGCGGCGAGCCCGGCATCGGCAAGACCTCGCTGCTCGCCTACGCGGGCGAGCGGGCGGGGGACATGACCGTGCTGCGTGGCACCGGCATCGAGACCGAGGCGGAGATCCCGTTCTCCTCGCTGCACCTGCTGCTGCGTCCCGTCCTCGCCCGCGTGGGCACGCTGCCGGAGCGGCAGGCGGCGGCGCTGGGGGGCGCGCTCGGCATCGGGCCCGCCGGCCGGGACGACGAGTTCCTGGTCGGCCTGGCCGTGCTGTCCCTGCTGTCGGACCTGGCCGACGACGGCCCCCTGCTGTGTCTCGTGGACGACGCGCACTGGCTGGACAGGGCCTCGGCGGCGGCGCTGCGGTTCGCGGCTCACCGTCTGCACGCGGAGGGCGTCGTGCTGCTGTTCGGAGCCCGTGACGGCTTCGACGCCGCCGGGCTGCCCGAGCACGTGCTCGCCGGGCTGGACAGGGAGAGCTCCGAGCGGCTGCTGACGGGCCGCGCGCCGGGTCTCGCCGGGCCCATGCGCGAGCGGATCATCGAAGAGAGCGGCGGCAACCCGCTCGCCCTGCTCGAACTCCAGGAGAGCGCCCCCGCCCAGGGCCCGCTGCCGCTGCCGCGCCGCATCCAGGAGGCGTACGCGGCGCGCATCGCCCGGCTCCCGGCGGACGCCGCGACCGTGCTCGTGCTGGCCGCCGTCGAGGACGGTGGGGAGCTGCCCGTGATCATGCGAGCCGCCGAGGAGCTCGGCGTCGCCCCCACGGCCCTCGACACGGCGGAGCGGTCCGGGCTGATCAGGATCGACGGGGCGCAGGTGACGTTCGTGCACCCGCTCATGCGCGCCGCCGCGTTCCGGCACGGCACGTACGCCGAGCGGCTGCGGCTGCACCGGGTCCTCGCGCGGCTCCTCGGCGGGCGGCCGGACCGGCAGGCGTGGCACCTGGCCGCGGCGGCGACGGGCCCGGACGAGACGGCCGCGCTGGCGCTGGAGCAGGCCGCGGAGCGGGCCAGGGAGCGCAGCGGCAACGCGGGCGCGTCCGCCGCGCTGGAACGCGCCGCCGAGCTGACGGCGGAGACCACCGTGCGGGCCCGCCGGTTGACCTCCGCGGCGGTGGCGGCGGCGGACGCCGGCCAGCCGGGCCGGGCGAAGGACCTGATCGACCGGGCCGGTCACCTGCTGACGGACCCTCGGTCGCTCGCCCGGCTCTCCGAGCTGCGGGCCCGTGTCGCCTTCGACGAGGGGGCGCCCCACCTGGCCCACGACCTGCTCCTGTCGGGCGCGGACCTGATCGCCGGTGACCTGGCCACCGGTGACCCGGCCGTCGGTGACCCGGCCGTCGCGGCCGATCGCGTCACGGCCGGGCTGATGCTCATCGACGCCGCCCGCAACGCCTGGCAGCTCAGCGACCCCGACCGCGTCGCGGAGGCGGCCGGCCGGCTGCACGCGCTCGGGCTCCGGCCCGAGGACCGCCTCGGCCCCGCCGTGGACGCCGTCACGGGCGCGGCCGAGTTCCTGGCCAAGGGGCCGGCCGGAGCCCTGGCCACCATGCGCGGCCTGGTCGCCGACGGCGGCCGGATCCGTGAGGGAGCGCACGCCCTGCGGGTCAACGCCGCCTTCGTCGCCGGCCTCGTCGGCGACTTCCAGGCCGGCCGTGACATCTCCGCGGCCGTCGCCGCCGAGTGCCGGGCGCGCGGCGACATCGGCAAGCTGCCGCTGGCCCTCCTGACGCTCACGGCCTCCGACCTCTACCTCGGCCGGTTCAACGACGCCGTGGCCGGCGCCACCGAAGGGCTGCGGCTGGCCGCCGACACCGGCCAGCCGAACCGGGCCGGCTACCTCGAAGGCATGCTCGCCTGGATCGCCGCCGTACGGGGCGAGGCCGCCGAGTGCTCCCGGCTGGCGAGCCGGTGCCTCGACCGGTTCGAGGCCAACCGGATCGCCAACGGCCCCGCCTGGGCCGAATGGGCGCTGGCCCTGCTGGAGCTCGGCCAGGGCCGTTTCACCGAGGCGCTGGACCGGCTCGACGCCGCCCTGCAGGGGCCGGTGCGCCACCAGATCCAGGCGGTGTACTTCGCGCCCGACCAGATCGAGGCGGCCGTCCGGCTGGGCGCCCCGGCGGGCGAGCCGTTGCGGCGGTTCGAGGAGTGGGCGGACGCCTCCGGCCTCGACTGGGCCGGCGCCGTGCTCCACCGCTGCCGTGCCCTGCTCGAACCCGACTGGGACACCGCCCACGAGCACTTCCGCACCGCCGTACGGCTGCACGCCGACAGCGGGCGCCCGTGGGAGGCGGCGCGGACCCGCCTCGCCTTCGGCGAGCGGCTGCGCAGGGAGCGGCACAAGGGCAGCGCCCGGCCGCACCTGCGGGCGGCGCTGGAGACGTTCGAGCGGCTGGGCGCCCGGCCGTGGGCCGAACGCGCGCGGACGGAGCTGCGGGCCGCGGGCGACACCACCGCTCCCGCCGGGCACGACGAGGCGGTCTCCGCGCTGTCACCGCAGGAGCTGCAGATCGTCCGGCTGGCGGCGGCCGGGCTGACGAACCGGGAGATCGGGGCGCAGCTGTTCCTCAGCCCCAAGACGGTCAGCTACCACCTCTATCGGGCCTTCCCGAAGCTCAACGTGGCCAGCCGCGCCCAGCTCGCCGGCCTCGACCTGTCCTGACAGGTGTGACGCACCAGACAGGCCGGACAGGAATCCCGGCTGATCAACGCGGTGCTGCACAGGAGGAGAGCAGTTGTGAAGGGAGCAGGCCATGTCTTCATCCTCAACGTCCGTGGTGATCGCCTATGACGGTTCGGCCGACTCACGTTCCGCGATCGAGTTCGCGGCCAAGCATCTGGCCCCCGAGCCCGTCGTCGTCGTGACCGTATGGGAGCCGTTGCTGGTGCAGCTCAGGAGGTATCCGCCGGCGGACCTCGCGGCGGTCTCGGACGGGACCGACGAGTGGCGCGAGCTGGCCGAGCGGAACGCCGAGGAGGGCGCCGAACTGGCGCGGGCGTCCGGGATCTCCGAGGTGACCCACCGGGCCGTGGCCGACCGGGAGTCGATCTGGAAGACGATCGTGGACGTGGCCGACGAGCTGGACGCCTCGCTGATCGTCACCGGCTCGCGTGGCCTGTCGGAGACCCGGTCGGTGCTGCTGGGCAGCGTCTCCAACCACGTGCTGCACCACGCGCGCCGGCCGACGCTGATCGTCCCTCCGCCCGCGAAGGACGGCGCCCGCTGACTCCGTGGGAGGGCGGTCAGATACAGCACTCTCCTGCGGGGGAGGTCTTGGCCGCGGCGGGCCCGGCATGGATCAGGTGGGTGTCGATGCGCCTGGCGCCCGGGCCCTCCTCGCCGAGCCGGTCGTACGGGTTGGCCAGGGCGCACCGGTCGAGCGACAGGCAGCCGCAGCCGATGCAGTCGGTCAGGTCGTCGCGCAGCCGCTGGAGCTGCTCGATGCGGTCGTCCAGCTCGCCGCGCCAGGTGGCCGACAGCCGGGCCCAGTCGCCGCGCGTGGGGGTGCGCTCCTCCGGCAGCGTCTCCAGTGCGTCCTTGATGGTCTTGAGCGGGATGCCGATGCGCTGGGCCAGCCGGATGAAGGCGACCCGGCGGAGCGTGTCACGGGTGTAGCGGCGCTGGTTGCCGGCGGTGCGGCGGCTGGTGATGAGCCCCTTGGTCTCGTAGAAGTGCAGGGCCGACACGGCGACGCCGCTGCGCTCGGCGAGCTGCCCGACGGTCAGCTCCTTGGTGTTCCACAGGGCTCTGGTCACACCTCGACTATAGTTCAGGATTGCTCGGCCGCTCGAAGAAGGTCTCCAGCACCACGACGGTCTGCGTGCTGGTCACCCCCTCCACCTCGAACACCTGCCGCAGCACCCGCTGCAGGTCGCGGGTCGTCGCCGTGCGCACCTTGAGCAGGAGCGAGGCGGGGCCGGCGATCACATGCGCCTCCTCGATCGCGGGGATCTCGCGCAGCCGCTCGGCGGTGTCGCCCATCCACGTGCTGCCGTCCACGAGCACGTACGCCGTCACCGGCCGGCCGAGCTCGGCCGGGTCGACGTCGACGGTCGTGCGCCTGATGACGCCCCGCTCGCGCAGCTTGCGCACCCGCTCGTGCGCCGCCGCGCCGGACAGCCCCACGGCCTGGCCCAGCGAGGCGTACGAGCGGCCGGCGTCGTCCTGGAGCAGCCCGACCAGCTTCCTGTCGATCTCATCCACGACCAGATCATATCCAGGAAAATCTGGATTTGACCAAACGAGATCAGGTGCGCTTGGCTTTCAGCATGATGGATGTGATCCCCACACAGTTCGAGGTCCTGGACGAGAGGTTCGCCCGCGTCGCCGGCGACGACGTCGTCGAGAGGCTGTACACCGGCACCCGCTGGGCCGAGGGCCCCGTCTACTTCCCCGCCGGCCGCTTCCTCGTCTGGAGCGACATCCCGAACGACCGCATGCTGCGCTGGGACGAGTTCACCGGCACTGTCGGCCCGTTCCGCACCCCCGCCGGGTACACCAACGGCAACACCCTCGACCGCGAGGGCCGGCTGATCTCCTGCGAGCAGGGCAACCGCCGCGTCACCCGCACCGAGCACGACGGCTCGATCACCGTCCTCGCCGATCGCTGGGAGGGCAGGCGCCTCAACAGTCCCAACGACGCGGTCGTGCGCTCCGACGGCTCCGTCTGGTTCACCGATCCGTCGTACGGGATCACCAGCGACTACGAGGGGGTGCGGGCCGAGCAAGAGATCGACGGCTGCCACGTCTACCGGATCGACCCGGTGACCGGCGAGGCGAGCATCGTGGCCGACGACTTCGAGCGGCCGAACGGCCTGGCGTTCTCCCTGGACGAGCGGCTGCTGTACGTGGCCGACACCCGGCGCCGCCACATCCGCGTCTTCGAGGTGACCGGCGACGGGACCCTGGAGAAGAGCCGGATCTTCGCGGAGGGGGCGGCCGGCGATGCGTACGACGGGATGCGGCTCGACGACACCGGCCGCCTGTGGGCGGCGGCGGGCAAGTCGGTGCACTGCTACGACCCTGACGGCACGCTGATCGGCCGGCTCCACCTGCCCGACTACGTCGCCAACCTGGTGTTCGGCGGGCTCAAGCGCAACCGGCTGTTCGTCGCCGCCTCCACCTCGCTCTACTCGATCATGCTGAACGTCACGGGCGCCCGCCCCGTCTGGGCCTGACGCCCGCCCCCGCAGTGCTCACCACAGGGCTCGCCACAGGGCTCACTCCCAGCGGAAGAGGCGCACGGCCAGCCAGCCGAAGACCAGCAGCCCGGCCGCCATGATCACCAGGTGCAGCGGCTGCGGCCAGTCGCCTGCCCAGGTGGCGCGCATGGCCTGGGCGAACGGGCCGGCCACCGAGTAGTCGCTGAGGGCGCGCAACGCCTGCGGCATGACCTCGCGCGGGATCCACATGCCCGCCACGAACATCAGCGGGAACATCACCACCGACCCGATCCCGGAGGCGGCCTTCCCGGACGGCGCCAGCGAGGCGATCACCAGCCCCATGGCCATCAGCGCGGCCGTGCCCAGCAGGAACACCAGCACGAACCCGACCGGCTGCCGCGGCATGGCCGTCCCCAGCACGAGCCGGCCGAGCACGACGACCAGCACGGTGGACACGGCGCCGACGGCCACGTTGATGGCGAGCTGACCCGCCAGCATCCGCACGGGGTGGACGGGCGTGGTCGACATGCGCCGCAGCACGCCCCGTTCGCGGTACGTGGTCAGCACGGTCGGCAGCACCGTGAACGCCAGCGTGAGCATCGCCAGCAGCGTCATCATGGCCGGCAACTGGGTGTCGGTGACACGCTGACCGCCCAGCGCCGGGTCCGGTTCGCCCATGTCGGGGATGCTGCCCAGCACCAGCAGCAGCCCGACCGGCAGCACGATCGTGTACAGCATGACGGGCCACTCGCGCAGGTAGAGCTTGGTCTCGACGGCGAGGATCTTCCTCATGACAGCGTCCTTCCGGTGAGAGCGAGGAAGGCGTCGTCGAGCGTGGCCTGCTCGACGCGCAGATCGGTGGGCACGATCCGGTGCTCGGCGAGCGCCAGCGTGACGGCCGGCGCCAGGTCGCCGACGCCGGTGACCTCCAGGTGCCCGCCGCTGCCGGTGACCGAGCGGACCTCGGGCAGCGCCAGCAGCAGCGCGTGGTCCACGGGCGCCGACGGCCGGAACCTGAGCCGCTGCTCCCCGCCCGCCTGGGCGACGAGCGCGCCCGGGGTGCCGGTGGCCACGACGCGGCCCCGGTCGATGAGGGTGAGCCGGTCGCAGAGCCGTTCGGCCTCCTCCATGAAGTGGGTGACCAGCACGATCGTGACGCCCGAGTCGCGCACCTGCTCCACCAGCTCCCAGGTGTCGCGGCGGGCCTGCGGGTCGAGGCCGGTGGTGAGCTCGTCGAGCACGGCCACGCGCGGCCGGCCGACCAGGGCCAGGGCGACCGACAGCCGCTGGCGCTGGCCGCCGGAGAGCTTGCCGAACGCGGTGTCGCGCTTGTCGTGGAGCCCGACCCGGCGCATCAGCTCCTCCCAGTCGGCGGGGTGCGGGTAGAAGGAGGCGTACAGGTCCAGGGCCTCCCAGACCTTGATCTTCTCCGGCAGCGCGGCGCTCTGGAGCTGCGCTCCGAGCACGCGGCGCAGCTCGTCGCGGTCGTGGTGCGGATCGAGCCCGGCCACCCGTACGGTGCCGGAGTCGGGCACCCGCAGACCGGCGACGCACTCGACGGTGGTCGTCTTGCCGGCGCCGTTGGGCCCGAGGATGCCGAAGATCTCTCCCTCGGCCACCTCGAACGACACGTCCTCCACCGCCACGTGACGGGGGTAGCTCTTGCGGAGGTTCCTCACCTCGATGACCTTCATGGCCTCGACGGTAGGAATCGGGGCCGGTTGCCGGGAATCGGGCTGGATGCCCGGTGAAGGTGTACCTAGGTACAGTGCGGGTCCTGTCGTTGTTCACGCACACTGGTGACATGCTCCGACGACTGACCGGGACGGCCCGGGTGTCCGCGCTGCTCGGAATGATCATCGTCCAGATCGGCATCCTGCTGTTGGTGTTGCCGGCGGTGATCCTGACGTTCACGCTGGGGTTGGTCTTCCTCTACCCGCCGGCCATGCGCATGGTGCGGGAGACGGCGGAGGAGACCCGGCGCCGGATCGGTGCCTGGTCCGGGATCCGGATCGACTCGCCGTACCTCCCGGAACCGCCGCCGCCGCAGCCTCTGACGGACGGGATGTACCGCTACGAGCGGACGCTGTACAAGTCGCCCCGCGTCCCCGCCTGGAACGCCCGGTGGAAGTGGCTGTCCACCGACCCGGCGACCTGGCGCGACCTGCTGTGGCTGGGTCTGGACCCGCTGATCAAGATCGCCCTGCTGCCGATGCTGCTCGTGGCGCCCGCCCGGGGCCTGCGGGTGTACGGCCAGTGGTGCGTCCTGCTGCTGTCCTCCACCCGCACGAGCGTGCTGCGCGGCCAGCTCACCCACCTCCACCAGTCACGCAGCATCGCCGCGGACTCCCAGGCGGCCGAGATGCGGCGTATCGAGCGCGACCTGCACGACGGCACCCAGGCCAGGCTCATCGCGATCGGCATGACCCTGGGCGCGGCCGAGGAGCTGATGGACTCGGACCCGGCCGCGGCGAAGACGCTGATGACCAAGGCCCGCGACGCCTCCGCCGACACGCTGACCGAGCTGCGGCGGCTCATCCGCGGCATCCACCCCCCGGTGCTGGCGGAGCGGGGGCTCGCCGACGCCGTGCGCGCCCTCGCGATGGACACCGCGCTGCGGGTGGAGGTGGAGGTGGACCTGCCGCACCGGCCGGAGCCTCCGGTGGAGGCCGCGGCCTACTTCGCGGTCAGCGAGCTGCTCGCCAACGCCGCCCGGCACGGCGACGCCGGCTCGGCGACCGTGGACATCAGCTCCGACGGGCGGGCCCTGCGCGTCACGGTCACGGACGACGGCCTGGGCGGCGCGGACCCCGCCAAGGGCAGCGGCCTGCGCGGAATCGAGCGGCGGCTGGCCGCCTTCGACGGCGTGATGGCGATCAACAGCCCGCCGGGCGGCCCGACGAGCGTCATGATGGTGCTGCCCAAGGTGCTCCCGGTCCACTGGGCGGAGGGCGACAAGCTGCCGCGCTGGAAGACCGCCGTGGTGGCGCTGTGCTGGACGCTGGCCTGGTGCCCGCTGTTCCCGCAGGGGATGGTCGCCGCCGTGTTCAAGACCTTCGCGCTGCCCGAGAAGTCGTGGTTCGTCGCCCTGTACGCCCCCGAACCCCTCCAGTGGCCGATCATCCTCTTCATGATCGCTCTGGGCCTCGGCATGTACGCCACCGCCATCGCGATCCCCGCCAAGCACAACCGGGACCGCTGGATGGCCGAGGCGCCGCACCGGCTGGGGCTGTGCTGATGGGCGACCGGGTGCTGATCGCCGAGGACCTCTACCTGCTCAGGGACGGGCTGGTCCACCTGCTCCAGGCCCACGGGTTCACCGTCGTGGCCGCCGTGGAGAGCGGCCCCGAGCTGCTGAAGGGCCTGGTGGAGCTGCGGCCCGACGTGTCGGTCGTGGACGTGCGGCTGCCGCCGACGTTCACGGACGAGGGGCTCCAGGCGGCGCTGGAGGCCCGCCGCCAGGTGCCCGGCCTGCCGATCCTCGTGCTGTCGCAGCACGTCGAGCAGCTCTACGCCCGCGAGCTGCTGGCCGACGGCTCCGGCGCGATCGGCTACCTGCTGAAGGACCGGGTGCTCAACGCGGGGCAGTTCGTCGACGCCGTGCGCCGGGTGGCCGGGGGCGGCACCGCCATGGACCCCGAGGTCATCGCCAAGCTGCTGGCCAGCAACGCCCGGAAGGAGCCGCTGGCCGCGCTGACGCCGCGCGAGCGGCAGGTGCTGGAGGCCATGGCCGAGGGCCGCTCCAACGCCGCCATCTCGCAGCGGCTCTACCTGAGCGAGAGCGCGGTGGCCAAGCACACCGCGAGCATCTTCGCCAAGCTGGGCCTGGCCCCGTCCGACGACGACAACCGCAGGGTGCTCGCCGTGCTCGCCTACCTCAACAGCCGCTGAATCCCGCCTGGTCGACAAGCTGCACGGGATTGTCGGTGCGACCGGCTACCTTTCATAGGAGGCAGGCGAGCGAAGGGGCCGAATCAGGTGAAAATCCGGGTTAACCGCGATGTTCTGGCGGATGCCGTGGCATGGGCCGCCCGGGTCCTCCCCAGCCGGCCCGTGATGCCCGTGCTCTCCGGCTTGCTGCTGGTGGCCGGCGAGGAGCTGAGCCTGTCCGCGTTCGACTACGACGTCTCCGCCCAGGCGCGGATCGACGCCGACGTGGCCGAGGCCGGCGGCGTGCTCATTCCCGGCCGGCTGCTGGCCGAGATCAGCCGCAGCCTGCCCGGCGACGAGGTGCAGATCGTCACCGAGGGCTCCGAGGCGATCCTGACCTGTGGCAGCGCCGAGTTCGGCCTGATCACGATGCCGGTCGAGGACTTCCCGACCATGCCGACGATGCCGCCCGCCATCGGGGCCGTCGGCGGCGGCGTGTTCGCCTCGGCCGTCGGCCAGGCCGCGCCCGCCTCCAGCCGTGACGACACCCTGCCGATGCTCACCGGCATCCGGGTCGACATCGACGGCGAGACGGTCACGATGGCCGCCACCGACCGCTACCGGATCGCGGCCCGCGAGTTCGACTGGCGGCCCGTGCGGCCCGACATCGCCGTCTCGGCCATGGTGCCCGCGCGGGTGCTGGTCGAGGTGGCCAGGTCGCTGCGCGGCGGCGAGGTGCAGATCGCGATGGGCGACGGGGTGGCCGGATTCGAGAGCGTCGGGCGCAGCACCACGGTGCGGCTGCTCGACGAGCAGTTCATCGACTACCGCACCCGGCTCGCCTCCGACTGGTCGATCCGGGCCGACGTGCGGGTGGGCCCGTTCGTCGACGCCATCAAGCGGGTCGCCCTGGTGGCCGAGCGCAACACCGCGATCCGGCTGTCGTTCACCCAGGGGCAGGTGACGATCCAGGCGGGCGGCGGTGACATCGGCCGCGGCATCGAGGTACTGGAGTGCGAGCTGCGGGGCGACGACATCGATATCGCCTTCCAGTCGCAGTTCCTGCTCGACGGCCTGACCGGCATCGAGACGGAGCTGGCCCGCCTCAACATGGAGTCCCCGACGCGGCCGGCGCTGATCCAGGACGTCCCCGGAGACGCCGACCCCGCCTTCCGCTACCTCGTGATGTCCCTGCGCCTCGGCGCCTGATCCCGCCCCGGCTCTCCCGGGAGCGGGGTGTCACTGCGGCCTGCGGGCCGCCTGCCGGTCGGCGACCAGCTTGAAGACGCGCTTGAACTCCGCGTACGCCTCCTCGCCCACGGCCGAGGCCAGCTCGGTCTCGATGGCGGCCATGGCGGCGTCCGACTTGGCCATCTCGTCCAGCCCCTTGGCCGTGGGCACGATCAGCTTGGCCCGGCGGTCGGCCGGGTCAGGCTGCCGCTCGACGTAGCCCAGCTCGACCAGCTCGTCCACCAGCGTGCCGATGACCTGCTTGTGCTGCCCCGACTGCGCGGCCAGGTCGGTGGCCCGGCTGCCCTCCTCGTCGAGGTAGGCCAGCACCGCGCCATGACGCGGCCGGATCTCCCGATGTCCCTGCTCGGCGACCGCCCCGAACAGCTCCCGCTGCACCGAGAACAGCGTCCGCCCGGCCAGGATGCCGAGGTCCGGGTTGTCCTGCTTGCGCTGGCTTCTACGCACCGCCACGCCTCCATTTAGTCACTTTTCTTGATAGTCACTGAATTTTACTATATGGTTGTCCTCATGACCACAACAGTGGAACTCACCCGGTTCCGCGTGGCTCCGGACAACGCCGAGCGGCTCCTCGCCGCCCGTCCCGGAATGCTCGCGGACTTCCGTGCCGACCGCGCGGGCTTTCTCGGCGCACGCCTGGTGCGCCTCCTCGGTGACGAGTGGCTCGACATCGTCGAGTGGCGCTCGCCCGAGGACCGCGCCGCCTCAGCCGCCAAGGGCGGCAACCTGCCCGGCATCCGGGCCTTCTTCGAGTTGATCGACGAGCTGGTGTCCGCCGAAGACGGCACCACGGAAGACAGCGAGGGCTGACCATGACCATCCTGATCACCGGAGCCACCGGCACCGTCTCCAGCGCCGTGCTCGACGCGCTGCCCGGCAAGGACGGGGTGCGGGTGCTGGTGCGAGACCCGGCCAAGGCGCCGGCCGGGTACGAGGTGGCCGTCGGCGACCTCGACGACCCGTCGACGCTCGACGACGCGTTCGACGGCGTGGAGACGCTCTGGCTGCTCACCGCGATGGGCCCGCAGGCGCCGCACGCCAGCATGAACGCGGTCTGGGCGGCCCGCCGGGCGGGAGTGCGGCACGTGGTCCGTATGTCGGCGATCGGCGCCGCGCACGACGCGCCCACGCGCAACGGCCGCCTGCACGCCCTGTCCGACGCCGAGCTCCAGGCGTCCGGCCTCGGCTGGACCATCGTCCGCCCGGCCTTCTTCATGCAGAACCTGTTCGGCTCCGTCGCCGGGGACACCCTGTACGGCGCCACCGGGCACGGCCGGTTCGGCCTCATCGACGTGCGGGACATCGGCGACTTCGCCGCCACCCTGCTGACCGACCCCCGACCGCACACAGGCAAGGTCTACACCCTCACCGGCCCGGCCAGCATCTCCCTGGCCGAGGCGGCGGAGGCGCTCGGCGAGGTGTACGGCCGCCCGATCGCCTACCAGCCGACGGCGCCGGAGCAGGCCCACGCCGCCATGCTGGAAGCGGGACTGCCTGCCTGGATCGCCGCGGTCAACACGGAGTACCTGCGGGCCTACGCGGACGGGTGGGGCGACTACACGACGGCCGACTACCGCAAGGTGACGGGCAGGGACGCCCGCACTTTCACGGACTTCGCCAGGGCCCACGCGGACCGGCTTCTCTCCGGCCAGGAATGACCTCGGCGAAGCAACGGGGCAAGGCGTGGACCGGAAGCCATGGCCGACCTGACGCGCGTATCGGCGACCGGCCCCGTGCGGGCTCAGCGGCCGTGTCCCTGGAGGCCCCCAGCCCTGTACGGCGACTGGGGCCTGCCGGGCTGTGCCGTAACAGCAGGAAAGAGGTTACGCGTCCGTCAGGGCGATGAGGATGTGCTCCATGCAGGCGTGGCTGGCGCGCTCGGCGGCGGTCGCGTCGCCGGCCGCGATCGCGCGGGCGATCGCGTCGTGCGGGATGTAGCTCTTGTTGAGCGATGTGCCCGCGGCGGTGATGCTGGCCCGCAGCGCGGCCGAGAAGTCCTCGAACAGGTCGATCAGCACGAGGTTGTGCGTGGCGTGCGCGACGGCCATGTGGAAGGCCAGGTCGGCCTCCACGAAGAAGTCGGGGTCGTCGAGGTCCCAGGCCCGCTCCCGCTCGGCGAGAGCGGCCTCGATGCGCAGGATGTCCTCGTCGGTGCGCCTGGTGGCGGCCAACCGCGCCGACTCGACCTCCAGGGCGCGCCGCACCTCCAGGATCTCCAGCTGCTCCGCCTGCCGGAGGCGGCGGAGCATGGCGCCGGAGAGCTCGCTCGTCGCGCGGACGTAGGTCCCGTCCCCCTGACGGCACTCCAGGAGTCCCGCGTGAGTCAGTGCGCGTACGGCCTCGCGAACGGTGTTTCGTCCCACCCCGAGCTGCTCAGCGAGCACCGTCTCGGTCGGGATCTTGCCGTTCATCTGCCACGACCCTGATGTGATCTGCTCCTTGAGCTGATCGATCACCTGGTCCACGAGCGAAGCCCGCTGCGCCGTACGCAGACTCACAGTCCGCCTCCTCCGGGGAAACCAATCATCCTATGAGTCAATGACTGGTAGACCCTAATTATTCCAGACCCAAGAACACAAATCTGGAACTCCCGGGAGGCGTTGTCCGATCAGCCGGAGACCGCGGCGTTGACCGGCAGTCCCGCCAGCGCGGAGCGGACCCCCGCAGCTTCCAGCGCCTTACGATACGCGGCGGTCTGCTGCGCCCGGCTACCGGCCCGGCCGTACAGGTCGCCCAGCTCGCGCCAGCAACGGGCCGCCTGACGGTCGGAGCCGAACATCGGCCCGCTGAGCGACCGCAGCAGGTCCCGAGCCGTGGCGAGGTGCCCTGCGGCGTCGCCGCCGAGGTCGAGCGCCACGGTCGCGAGCACCAGCCGCGCCTCGGCCGGTGTGGTGCGCGCCGCGTCGGGCGCCGCCTCCAGCGCCGCGGCCGCCAGCTCACCGGCACGTGCCAGGTCGCCGGCGCGCAGCCGGACCCGGGCGTGCGCGATCAGCGCCTCGCCGCGCTCCCGGCCGGTGCCCGGTGCCGACGCGAACGCCTTGGCCGCGGCCTCCACCAGCCGGTCGGCCTCGGCGACCGGCGTGCCGGCGAGCCGGGCCCAGTGCACGGCCACCCGCGCGAGCTGGAGCCCCAGCCGCGCCGAACGGCCCGCCGTGATGGCGTCGTCGGCCAGCCGTACCGCCAGCGCCGAGTCGTCGCCCGCCGCGGCGGCGACACTCGCCTGCCACAGGGCGTCGATCTCAGCGGAACGGTCCACCACGTCAGGAACGCCGTTGACGTCGAGCACCCGGCGCACGTAGGCGAGCTCGGCGGAGCCGCTCTCCATCTCCTCGCGCGCCTCGACGATCGCCGCGGCGAGGTCGATGGCGATCTCACCCTGCGAGATCTCCAGCCGCTCCGCCTGCTGCAGCGCGTGGGCGGCGAGATCGCGGGCCCGCAGCCGGTCACCGGCGTGCTGGTAGCAGCGGCTCAGCGCCACGGCCAGCGGCAGATCGGCCAGCCGCTCCGGGTGGGCCGAGGCCTCCCTGCGCAGCCGCTCGAACGCCTCCACGGCCTGACCCAGCCGGCCCTGCGCCTCCAGCGCCCGCGCCCGGCCGAAGCGGGCGTGCGCCGTGAGCATGGCGTTCTCCTCGTCGGCGGCCTTCACGATCTCCGTGAAGCGCTCCGCCGCGAGGGCCGCGTCGCCGTGCTGCAACTCCAGCTCGGCGTGGCGCAGCCCCAGCTCGGTGTCGATGCGCTGGCGGGGCTCGATGCCGTGCAACAAGAACTCGGTGGTACATCCCAGCCGCTCCGCCAGGAGCCGGGCCACCACCGGAGTCGGAGTTCGCTTACCCGACTCGATGAGGGAGACATAACTGTCAGACAGGTCGGGCCCGGCCAGCTGGGCCTGGGACATCCGCCTGTTCAGCCGCAGTCCACGGACGCGGTCACCGATGGTTCCCTGACTCGGCATCTCATCTCTCAAGGCGGGGAAGGGTCAACAACACGCAATGATTGCATGAAGTAGCCGAATCTGGTATCCCCAGGTGAAGAAATCCCCACCGCGGGGATTTAATCGTCCCCGCCGTCCTTGCTCGGGAAAAGCATCTGGCACACCTCGAGGTACAGCGTCTCGGGGTACGGAATGTACTCGACAGTGGACAGTGCCTGATCCTGACCAGCGGATTCAAGGATGAACTCGCCGTAGCCGAGCATGCGCCCCAGCAGAGATCGCTTGAAGCTCATGTCGGTGACCTTGGACAGGGGCATCATCGCGACCTTGCGCGTGACCAGGCCGGTGGTCGACAACATCCGCTTAGAGGTCACCACAAAGTAATCGACTGACCACTCCGCGACTTTCCATACAAAACGGATCAGTAGCAACAGCCAGAGCCACCAGACGACCACGAGGGCCGTGCCGCCCCCCGAGTCGCCGAAGAACTTGCTGAGCAGTCCGGCGATGATCAGGCCGCCGAAGACCTCGGCGACGGGGCGGAGCAGCACGGCCGGGTGGCGCCGCACCATGATGACCTGTTGTTCGTCGGGGAGCAGGTAACGGTTGACCGACGACGGGGCGGAGTCCCCGTGGGTCACAAGTCTCATGCCAGGTTGTTCACGAATTGCGCCAGGGAGTCGGCCGCGTTGACCATCGAGTCGAAGGCACCCTTGACCGCCGTCGCCGCGTCGGTCGGTCGTGCCAACAGATAGTACGCCGCAAAACCTATCCCGCCGTATGAGAGGACTTTTTTGACCTGCACTGTGGCCTCCGTACCCTTACCCACTGCACCCGCCGTATACATTACCCACCCGGCAGCCCGGGTAAAGGTAGGTTCACGGCTTAGCTGAGATCTTGCTTAGCCGCGCTCGCTCGCCACGAGCGCGAGGACGTGAAGATGCTTGCGCGCGATCCGCTCCACCAGGCTCGGATGCGCGTAACCGGTCACTTCCAGCGCGCCGTAGTGCGCCGCTTCCACGCAACGCGTTACGGTGGTCGCCGAGTGGACGCCGGCGAATTCGTCACGCAGCGTGGTCTCGACGTCCGCGTACGGAGTCGGGACGTCCGCGTACGGACTCGGATCCGCCTCGGTGTGCTCACTCACGAGAACACCCCTGCCAACTCGTTCATCGCGCCCCCTCGCGCCCATGCGGAAGTTGCCTTCTTCTCGCTACGTACCCATGCAACCACAGTATGTAACGAAGAGACCACTCCGCGTGACGGAAGGGTGATTTCTCAGGCAGTCTTCAGGCGGTCCGAAGAGGCACCAGGTCAGACGACGCCGTACAGCCGGTCGCCCGCGTCGCCCAGGCCCGGCACGATGTAGCCGTGCTCGTTGAGCCGCTCGTCCAGCGCCGCGGTGACCACCCGGATCGGCCTGCCCGAGCCGGCGAACACCTTGTCCATGTGCGCCAGCCCCTCCGGCGCCGCCAGCAGGCAGATCGCCGTGACGTCCTCCGCGCCGCGGTCGAACAGGAACTGCACGGCCGCCGCCAGCGTGCCGCCGGTGGCCAGCATCGGGTCCACGACGTAGCACTGCCGGCCGGACAGGTCGTCGGGCAGCCTCGTGGCGTACGTCTCGGCCTGCAGGGTCGACTCGTTGCGGATCATTCCGAGGAAGCCCACCTCGGCCGTGGGCAGCAGCCGCGTCATGCCGTCGAGCATGCCCAGCCCGGCCCGCAGGATCGGGACCACCAGGGGGTAGGGCTTCGCCATCCGGACGCCGTGGGCCTCGGCCACGGGAGTCCGCACCGTCACGTCGGCCACGCGGACGTCGCGGGTCGCCTCGTACGCCAGAAGTGTGACCAACTCGTCCGCGAGCCTGCGGAACGTGGGAGAGTCAGTGCGGACATCGCGCAACGTGGTGAGCTTGTGGGCCACGAGCGGATGGTCGACGACGAGGGTTTCCATAACGGATAACGCTATCTTGTGTGGGACGTACCGGCACGTCGTGCCTCGGTTTGACCACGATTTGGTCGGAGCGGCGCACGGGCGCCGGTGGCGTCTGGAACGATTGGGAGCCCGTACGGGCCACATCGGGTGGGGTGGACGATGACAGACGAGGACGCGTTCGACTTCGCCATCGTGGTCTATCGCGAGGACGAATGCTGGGACGCCGAGATGCTGCCGGTGGCGCTCACGTCGGACCTGCACGGTCTGATCAAGGCGATTCGCCAGCAGCCGAGCGAGAGCGGGACCATCGGCCTGGTCGCGGTGGGTGACGAGTTCTTCGTGGCGCTGCGGGCCCTGGGGGAGCGTGTCGACGTGTTCCTCTCCGACATCGCCGCCTCCTGGGACTTCCCGCTGGCCCGCCAGGTGCTGGAGTACCTCGACGTGCCGGTCCCCGACGAGGACGAGCTGGACGAGATCCTCCAGGACGAGGAGGTCGCGCTCCCCGCGGGAGATCTGTCGATCTTCGCCGATCTGGGTCTGGACGAGATGGAGCTGGGCATCCTGTCGGGTGACATGGACCTGCTGCCCGAGGACGTGCTGTCCAGCATCGCCGCGCGGCTCGGTTTCTCCGAGCCGTTCGAGCGCGCCATCGAATCGGTCTTCGGCTGACCCCTGGAGCTTGCACACATGGCCAACACGTTCGCCGCGGCTTTCGTCAGGACCCCGGACGGCTGGAGCGGGGCCGAGGTCGACCTGAGCGAGGCCGAGATCGTCGACGACTTCGGCGACGCCGTGACCGAGGCGCTCAGCCTGTCCGGTGACGAGCTGGCGCTGCTCTGCGTCGAGGTCGAGGACGAGTGGTTCGCCATCGTGCGCTACCTCGGCGACGAGGAGCCGCGGGTGTTCCTCTCCGACGCCCACGCGATCGCGCCGGGCAGCCTCGGCGAGCTGTTCGCCGAGTTCGCGGGCGTGAGCGTCGACAAGGAGAGCAACGCGCTGGGCGTACAGCCGGCGGGCGACTTCGAGCTGCTGAGAGACCTCGGCCTGAGCTCGGAGGAGCTGCTGGAGCTCAGCATGGAGGAGGGCGTGCTGCCGGCCGACATCCTGTCCGTGATCGCCGAGCGGCTGTCGTTCGCCGACGAGCTCGACCGGCTGCGGTGACCCCGCGCGCGACGCGGTGACGTCCGGGTACGACGAGGCGATGCGGCTGGCGCTGGCCGAGGCCGCGAGCGCCGGCGCGCGCGGCGAGGTTCCCGTGGGCGCGGTCGTCCTCGGTCCCGCCGGTCCTGCCGGTCGCGAAGTCCCTGGCGGCTCCGGAGCCCCTGGCGGCTTGGGCGGGCCGGGTGACGCGGTGCTGGCCGCCGCCGGGAACGACCGCGAGTCCGGGGCCGACCCCACCGCGCACGCGGAGGTCCTCGCGCTGCGCGAGGCCGCGCGCGTCCGCGGCGGGTGGCGGCTGGACGGCTGCACCCTCGTGGTGACCCTGGAGCCCTGCACGATGTGCGCGGGCGCCGCGGTGCTCGCCCGGGTCGACCGGATCGTCTACGGCGCGGTGGACGAGAAGGGCGGCGCCGTGGGCTCCCTCTGGGACGTCGTCCGGGACCGCCGCCTCAACCACCGGCCGGAGGTCGTCATGGGTGTGATGGCCGAGGAGTGCGCCGCCGTCCTTTCCGAGTTCTTCGCCACTCGGCGGATCCGGTAAGCTCATCCGCGGTGGTGTCGCCTAGTGGCCGAGGGCGCACGCCTCGAAAGCGTGTGATGGGGCAACTCATCCGTGGGTTCAAATCCCACCACCACCGCCGCCGATCGGGCCCCTGACCAGTTCAGGGGCCCGACGCGTTTTCCGGCTTCGGAGGTCAGGCGGGCAGGTCCAGCACCCTGGCGTGCAGGATGGAGCGCTGGTGCAGCGCGGCCCGCAGCGCCCGGTGCAGGCCGTCCTCCAGGTAGAGCTCGCCCTGCCACTGCACCACGTGCGGGAAAAGGTCGCCGTAGAAGGTGGAGTCGGCGGCGAGCAGGGAGTGCAGGTCCAGCATCGCCTTCGTGGTGATCAGCGAATCGAGCCGGACCTGACGCGGCGGGATCTGGGCCCACTCTCGGTGGGTCAGACCATGTTCGGGATAGGGGCGTCCGTCGCCGACCAGCTTAAAGATCACCCCCCCGATTTTAGGAGAGATTCAGCCTGGTTGTGCTGTTCGCGAGAATTATCCGAGCCGGCGGGCCTGTGACGACCCGGGCCGGGACCCCCGCTCAGCCGAGCTGACCAGCGGCGCACGACTTCGGCTGACCCGATCCGTACCCCTGCTTGAAGGCGTTGACGCGCTGCTCCGAAGAGCCGTGCGTGAACGAGTCGGGATCGACCCGGCCCTGCGTTCGCTGCTGGATCCGATCGTCGCCCACCGCGGCCGCCGCGTCCAGCGCCTCGGCGATGTCCGTGTCGGTGAACGGCTTGTCGTAGAAGCCGGTGTCGATGGCGTTCTTGGCCCACACACCCGCGTAGCAGTCGGCCTGCAACTCCGTGGCCACCGAGCCGCCGCCCTCCAGCGCGCCGGTCAGGTTCTGCACATGGTGCCCGTACTCGTGGGCGATCACGTACGCCTGGGCGAACGGGCCGCCCTTGGCGCCGAACCGGCTGTGCAGGTCGTCGAAGAAGCTCAGGTCGAGGTAGACCCGCTGGTCGCCGGGGCAGTAGAAGGGGCCGACCGACGAGTCCGCCGCGCCGCACGCCGTACGGACGCCGCCCGAGTACAGGATGGTCTTGGCGGACCGGTAACCCGAGACCTCGTCCTTCCAGTAGTCCTGGATGCTGTTGACCACGCCGATCACCCGGCACTTCTCCGACTGGTCGGCGTCCTTGCCGGTCTTGCACTCCTGCGAGAGGTTCGAGGCGGGCTGCCGCTGGGCGGGCTCTCCGCCGCCGCCACCTCCGCCGGCGTTGTTCAGCAGGAACACCACGACCGCCACGATCAGGGTGACGATGCCGCCGCCGCCCAGGACCATCCCGCCGGGGAACCCCCCGCCACCGCCACCACCGCCGCTGCCGCCGACGTCCTCCACCTGGGAGGAATCGAGATTGACGTCGTCTCGGAAGTCCATCGCCAACGTCCCTTCTCCATGCGCCCGCATGCCGCATGCTCGGCGTGCCCGCATGACAGCTTCCCGAAAGGGGGCGGGAGATTCCACGCCGGGCGGCGGTCTCCTGGTCGGGGCATTCGGGCAGGCCCCCGAATTCTCCGCGGACATGTCCGATAATCTCGGGAAATGACCGCAGGCTTGATCGGGATCGCGCTCGTGTCCCTCGGCATGGTTCTCACGCCCGGACCGAACATGATCTACCTTGTGTCGCGTTCCATCACCCAGGGCCGCAAGGCGGGCCTGATCTCCCTCACCGGCGTCGCGCTGGGCTTCACGATCTACCTGACCGCCACGTGCCTGGGCCTGACCGCGATCTTCGCGTACGTGCCCGCCGCGTACACGGCGCTCAAGCTGGGCGGCGCCGCGTATCTGCTCTGGCTCGCCTGGAACGCCGTCAAGCCGGGCGGCACCTCGGCCTTCGAGCCGCGCGAGCTGTCCGTCGAGCCGCCGCGCAAGCTGTTCGCCATGGGCCTGCTCACCTGCCTGCTCAACCCCAAGATCGCGATCCTGTACCTGTCGCTGCTGCCGCAGTTCATCGACCAGGACATGGGCAACGTGCTGCTCCAGAGCCTGGCGCTCGGGTCGGTGCAGATCGCCATCGGCACGCTGGTCAACGGCATCATCGCGGTCAGCGCGGGCAGCCTGGCCGTGTTCCTGGCCCGCCGCCCGCTGTGGCTGCGCGTCCAGCGGTACTTCATGGCCGCCGTGCTCGGCGGCATCGCCATCCGCCTGGCCACCGACCGGTCGAAGGCGCTGCTGCCGGCCTGACCGCCCGGGAGGGTCAGGCCGGGGTCCTCGCCGGGACGGGCTCGGCGTGCGCACGCGTCCGGCCGCGCTCCGGCAGCAGCGCGAGCAGTCCCAGCACGGCCAGCGACGCGCCCAGCCAGAGCGGGGCCCGCAGGCCGTACGCGTCGATCACCAGGCCGCCGGCCGAGGAGCCGATGACCACGCCCAGCGTGATGAACGACGAGTGGACCGTGTTGACGAGCGGTCCCGCGTTCCCGGCGCGCTGGACGCGGGTGACCATGGCCGGGTTCATGGTGACGCCGACCAGGCCGACGCCCAGCATGAAGACCAGCGCCGCCGCGCTCACGTGGGCCAGCAGCGCGAACCCGGTCAGGAACACCGCGTTCAGCGCCAGGCCGTACACCTGGACCGCGATCGTGTGCCGGTCGGCGAGGCGGCCGACGACGTGGTTGCCGGCCACCGTCGCGGCGCCGTACGCGACGAGCAGGTACGGGACGCTCCCGGTGGAGAAGCCCGCCAGGCCGGTGAGGATCGGGTTGAGATAGCTGAACGCGGAGAACGTGGCGCCGATGATGAGCGTGCTGGTGACGAGCGCCAGCAGCAGGCGGCGGCTGCGGAACACCGCCGTCTGCCCGCGCAGGCCGTCGCCGTCGCTCTCCGCCCGGTCGAGACGCGGCACGCCCGCGAGCGTGGCCGGCGCGGCGACGAGCGTGAGGACGCCGACGGCCCAGAACGCGGCCCGCCAGCCGAACCGCTCGCCGATCATCGTGGACAGCGGAAGGCCGAGCAGGGTGCCGACCATGAGCCCGTTCATCACCACGGCGATGGCCCGGCCGCGCACCTCGGGCCGCGCCAGCCGCACGGCCAGCGAGACGGTCACGCCGAAGAACGCCTGGGAGGCGACGCCGGTGATGATCCGCGCCGTCATCATGACCGGGTAGGACGGGGCCACGGCCGCCAGCAGGTTGCCCGCGAGGAAGACGGCGAACAACGTCATCAGGGCCGCCCTGGGCCGCAGCCGCGTCACCGCCACGGTCATGAACGGCCCGCCGACGGCCATGGCGACCGCGAAGGCGGTGATGAGGTACCCGATCTGGGGGATGGTGGCGCCGAGGCCGCGCGCCATCTGGGGCATCAGCCCGGCGACGGCGAACTCGCTGGTGACCATGGCGAAGATGCCGAAGGCCAGGACGTACACGGATCTGGGCAAGGGTGCTCCTCTGGTTTTGCATCGGCCGGTGCAGAATTCGGGCATGAGAAAGGGCGGCAGGCCGGTGGTGGCCCGCGGGGTCAAGCCTGCGGGATCAGGCCGCGAGGTCAGGACAGGGTGAGGGCGTCCATCGCGGTCTCGGCGATGGACTCCAGGGTGGCCCGGTCGGCTCCTCCCTGGGCGGCGACGCGGATGCCGGCGGTCACGGCGTTGAGGTAGCGGGCCAGCGAGGCCGAGTCGCGGGCCGAGCGGACGTCGCCGTCGCGCCGCCCGGCCTCGACGGCCGCGCGCAGCGACTCCAGGCGGAGAGCCGAGTCGCGTTCGAGGAGCCCGGCTATCTCGGGGTCGCGCCCCCGGAACTCCACGGTCGTGTTCACGCCGAGGCAGCCGATGCTGGGCGCGTCTCCCCGGTACGCGAACTCGTCATCGATGATCTTGGCGAACAGGGCGCGGATCCGCTCGACGGCGGGGCGGTCGCCGCTCTCCAGGATCTCCAGCTGGGCGGCGGTCATGGCCTCGGTGTAGCGGGCCAGCGCGCGCCTGAACAGCTCGTGCTTGCTGGTGAACGCGTTGTAGACGCTGCTGCGATCGAGTCCCGTGGCCTCGCACAGGTCACGCGTGGAGGTGCCCTCGTATCCATGCCGCCAGAAGGCGCGCATCGCCTGGTCGAGCACCCGGTCCTCGTCGAAGGTTCGCGGTCGGGCCATGCGACGAACCCTACTCGTTCTGCATCGCTTGGTGCAAAATAATGCCTGACCGACCACGAACGACGTAACGGCCAAGTACGCGATCGACGCCCTGGTCGCGGAGATGGCCGTACGGCAACAGCGGCCGGTTGTCATGCTCACGTCTGACATCGATGACATGGCGAGGTTCTGCGGCGACCGGGTGCGGCTCGTCGCCGTCCAGGTCCACTGACCTTCGTCACAGCCCTTCGACGATCAGCCGCCTGCTGTCGGTGTTGCGGCTGCGGAGCGGGGCGATCTCCTGGTAGGCGGACGACTCGTTCCAGGCGCGAGCCGCCTCGACGGTCGGGAACTCGACCACGACGAGCTGCTGGGGGTCCCAGTCACCCTCAAGGACCATGAAGGGGGCGCCGCGCACGAGATACCTCCCGCCGTACGGCTCCAGGGTCGTCACCACCTTGGCGCGGTATTCGGTCAGCTCGTCCGCGTCGCCGGTGAGCCTCACATCTGCGATCACATAGGCAGTCACGCCGCGGCAGGCTACTCGACGCCCTTGTCACGAGCGGACACCGGGCCCCGGCTCCCGGAAGATGGCTCATCCGAGCTTCGCGCTTTGACCTTGACGCCCAGGTCAGCCTTTAGCGTCACCTTCACTCACCTGCGGACAGAGAGGACACTCATGGGCGACATATCGGGCAGCTTGGCAGGCAAGGGCGTGGTCATCACCGGAGGCGGCACGGGGATCGGCCGCGCCACGGCTCACCGGTTCGCCGCCGAGGGCGCGCAGGTGCTCGTCGTCGGCCGCACCGCTGCGCGGCTGGAGGAGACCGCCGCCGGCCACTCCTCGATCAGTGCCTTCGCCGCTGACGGCGCGGCAGCCGACGGGCCCGAGCGGATCGTCGAGGCGGCGGTGCGGCGGCTGGGCCGGATCGATGTCCTGGTCAACAATGCCGCGATCACCCGGCCCGCCGCGCTCGGGTCGATCGATCGCCGTACCGCCGAAGAGCAGATCGCCACCAACCTCCTCGCTCCCCTCTTCCTGGCCCAGGCCGCCCTGCCGCACCTGGCCTCCGCGAGGGGGACGATCGTGAACGTGTCCTCCAACCCGCCCTGGGGCGGCTGGCCGGACAACTCGGTCTACGGCTCCACCAAGGTCGCCCTCGACTTCCTGACGGCCACCTGGGCGGTCGAGCTCGCACCCAAGGGCGTCCGTGTCGTGTCCGTGGCGCCCGGCATCACCGCCACACCCGTGCTGGCGCACGCCGGGTTCACCCAGGAGCAGATCGCCGCCGCGGGCCAGGGACTCGTCGAACGCATCCCGCTCGGCCGCATCGCCCAGCCCGGTGAGATCGCCTGGTGGATCGTGAACGTGGTGCGGCCCGAGGCCGGGTACCTCACCGGCACGGTGGTCCGCGTCGACGGCGGCCTCTCCGTGGCAGCGGGGCACCAGGCATAAGCTGGGACGGTGCTGATCGGGGAGCTGGCGCGAGCGAGCGGCGTCACCGTCCGGGCCTTGCGCTATTACGAGCAGCAGGGTCTCCTGCAGCCCGAACGGAGCTCCAACGGCTACCGGCAGTACGACGGCAGAGCGGTGACCAAGGTCCGCAACATCCAGCTCCTGCTGTCGAACGGCTTCACCGCCCAGGACGTACGAGGCTTCCTGCCCTGCCTGGACGACGGCGAGGTCGCGCTGGGACCGGCCTGCCCGCCCAGCGTGGAAGCGGTGAGCAGGAAAGTCGCGGCCTTGGACGAGCGGATCGCCGAGCTGAGCGCCGTACGGGACCGGCTCGTGGAGGCCCTGATCGGCAACGCGACGCCGCCGCGACCCGGCACCATCGCCCGCCACCCGGCCTACAGCCGCCCCGTTCACGATCAGCGACTCCAAGCCCCCGTCGAGCGAGCATGAGCGTTCACCGACCGGTCACCGGGGTGTCGGCTGCGGCGCGGCTGCCCCGCCACCCCTGGTGAACGGCCCTGTACGGGGATGAACTGAGCTGCCCCGGCGCAAGATCTGGCTGTGACACCGGGGGCGCCGCTACCTGTATCGGAAGAGGATCCGGCCGCGGGTGAGGTCGTAGGGGCTGAGCTCCACCAACACCCGGTCATACGGCAAGATCTTGATGTGGTTCTTCCGTATCTTCCCGCTGATGTGCGCCAGCACCTTGTGCCCGTTCTCGAGCTCTACCTTGAAGTTGGCGTTGCGTAGGCACTCGACGACGGTGCCCTCCACTTCGATGCCGCCTGCTTTTCTTGCCATGATGTCTCCCGGAGTGTGATCGAGGCGCCTCGGCGGGCGCGGTTGCGCGGACGGCGGCCGTGACCCGACCGTCCCGCTCGGTGATGGGTGGGGCGTCAGCGGAGCACCAGCTCCAGGTTGCTGCTCGCACGTCGGGCGCCGACGCCCTCGAAGAGTGCCATGGCCGCCCCGTTGGACTCGTTCACCTCGGCCGATGCCGTTTCGTACCCGCGGCGGTGCAGCGAACCCAGCACGTGGGCGAGCAGCGCCCGGGCGATGCCGCGGCGCCGCCGGTCGGACCGGACCGCGATCAGACCGATCCGTGGCCGCCGGGTCACCGGCGCCACCCGGACCAGTCCCACATATCCATCGGGTTGTGCTGCCACCGCGTACTTCGACGGGTCCACCAGAGTGACGCCGGCCGGGAGGGGCAACACCTCAGCCGGCATCTCCTGCCATCCGACGGTGGCTTCGACCTCGTCGCGGATCACGCGGTCCAGCTCGCGCAGAGGGTCCTCCTGCGCCTCGCCGAGGCCCACGATCGTCACGTCCGGCGGCGGTGGCGCTGAGCCGAGCCCCGTGACCTGCGGGTCGGTGGGCACCACGTACTCCCACTCGCGGCGTCGGACGGTGAAGCCGGCTCCCTCCCAGTGGGACGTCAGGTCGAGGTCGGCCTCGTCGACCAGCGTGTACAGCGGCCTCGGCAGGTCGGCCAGCATGGCTTCGGCGAGTTGGTCGAAGACCGCGCTGTGCCACGCGTCGATGCTGACGAAGATCCGTCCGTCGGGCCTGCGCGAAGTGTCGCCGCGGCCGACCACCCGGTCGTCCGCCACGGCATGCCATTGCTGCTCCGCGACCCGCGCGACCACTACGGGATGATCGCCCGTGTCTGAGGTGAAACGCACAGAATCCATAGGTTGTTGCCTTTCGGGGGTGCCTTGTCGAGGCGCTCCCGGCGACACCTACGTCAATCGCCCGACCGTGACGACGAGGGGAGCACCCACATCGATACAGCGTTCATGGGTCTCACCTCCTCGTGGCCTGTCACGGTTCGCGCACGCTATCAGCCCGAACGTGATCCCGTACAACCATTTTCCCGCCGACCGACTCGGCGGGCCGCCGATGCGCTCATCAGCCGCGAGTCGCACGGCTCTCCCAAGGTCCGGGCGCCCGCGCCGACGAGACCGGTGTTGTTCTGGCGAGCCGCGCTCAGAGCCAGAGGTACAGGCCGTGACCGGCTCGTACGACGGGGTCCAGCCAGTCGAAGAACTCCTCCACCCAGGCATCTCGCGGAGGTTCCTCCGGGGCCGGTGACGGAGGCGGGTTGCGTTTGAAAGCGCCCGGCACCGTACGGCTGAACTCGCGCGCGGCCTGATCGAGCAGCACGCCGTGCCACGTCACCGCCTCATGGTGCTCCCGCTGTCCGGGCGTCGCCCTGTCGTCCCCGGCGGCGCGCGGTGGCGGGCCGGGGGAGGGCACGACGGGTGAGGGCGGCAGAGCGAACACGCGACGACGGGCCTCGACGAAGGCGGGTTCGCGGGTCCAGGCGTTCGTGCGGTCCACGGTGGCCTGAGCCGTGGCGAGGAGATGAGCCTGGGTTTCGGCGAGCTGCTGGCTCGTGTCCCATGTGCGCAGCCGCTCGCGGTAGTGGCGGAAACCGCCGGCAGTCGTCTCGGCGTACCAGCGTCGCCATCTGACCGACCATTCGGCCAGCTCGTGGGGGAGGAACGTCGCCCAGGCCGCCTGCCGCCACTCGGGCGGAAAGATGGGATTGGTTCCGACGACGGAGACACGGTGGGGGTTGTCCAGATCGAGGACCAGCAGCGAGCGCAGTCGCTCGTCGATGTCCCGCCACTGGGTGAGGATTGCTTCGTGGTCGAGCTCTTCCCGCGGGCTCGTCTCTTCAGGAGGGTCCGTGCGGAGCGTGTGACCGAGTGTGTGGGCCAGGCGTGCGTGGGCGCGTGCCAGCCGTACGAGCTCGCCGAGATCTCTCCGCGCGACATCGCGTACGGTCGCGGGCGCCCAATCCGTACCCACGGCCCGGCATCGTAGCTGACGATCATCACGTCGACGCAGAGGAAGATGGACGGCGGCGATCTCCGCCAGGTGGTTCGGTCGGCGGTCAGAAGCTGCCCAAGGAGCTGGGAGCTTCCTCCCGGAGGATCTCCAACGGACTCAGCCGGGTGGAGGTGAGCGCTGTGAGGGACACGAACGATCTCTTGTCGGCCCCGCTTGTGGCGCGTCCGAGGTGCCGCGATGTCGCCGACCGGCCCCGGAAAGCCGGAAGGGGTGTGCCGTCGTGACGGCACACCCCTTCTGAACTGGCGGAGGATGGGGGATTTGAACCCCCGAAAGGTTGCCCTTTACACGCTTTCCAAGCGTGCGCCCTCGGCCACTAGGCGAATCCTCCGCCGACGAGCTTACCGGACTTCCGGCGGTGCGGAGACCACGATTTCACAGGTGGATTTCGCTGCAGCGAGCACTGCCGTATCCCGCTAGACTGTCCAAGGACCCCTCGCGCGGCGTCATCCTGTGAACCTCCCCAGGGCCGGAAGGCAGCAAGGATAAGCGGGCTCTGGCGGGTGTGCGAGGGGTTCTCTTCGTTTGGGCCCCTCGCAGGCGGGATGGTCGTATGAGCCTTGCGCTTTATCGCAAGTACCGACCCGGGACCTTCGCCGAGGTCAAGGGACAGGAGCACGTCACCGATCCGCTGCGGCAGGCGTTGCGCACGGGGCGCATCAACCACGCTTACCTGTTCAGCGGCCCCCGGGGCTGCGGCAAGACGTCCAGCGCCCGCATCCTGGCCCGCTCCCTCAACTGTGAGAAGGGCCCCACGCCCGACCCCTGCGGCGTCTGCGAGTCCTGCGTCGCGCTGGCCCCCACCGGCCCCGGCCACCTCGACGTCATCGAGATCGACGCGGCCTCCCACGGCGGCGTGGACGACGCGCGCGACCTGCGCGAGCGGGCCTTCTTCGCCCCGGTCTCCGCCCGCTTCAAGATCTACATCATCGACGAGGCGCACATGGTGACCCGCGAGGGTTTCAACGCGCTGCTCAAGCTCGTCGAGGAGCCTCCGCCGCACCTGAAGTTCATCTTCGCGACGACGGAGCCCGAGAAGGTCATCGGCACCATCAAGTCGCGCACCCACCACTACCCGTTCCGGCTCATGCCTCCGGCCACGCTGCGCGCGCTGCTGGAGGAGATCCTCAGCTCCGAGAGCGTCCCCTACGAGCCCAACGCCCTGCCGCTGGTCGTGCGGGCCGGCGCGGGCTCCGCGCGTGACTCGCTGTCGATCCTCGACCAGCTCCTCGCGGGCGCCGACGACGACGGCATCACGTACGCCAAGGCCGTCTCCCTGCTCGGCTACACCGACGGCGACCTGCTCGACGAGGTCGTCAACGCGTTCGCCGCCCGCGACGGCGCCCGCGTCTTCCACACGGTCAACCGCGTCATCGAGGGCGGCCACGACCCGCGCCGCTTCGCCTCCGACCTGCTGGAGCGCTTCCGCGACCTGGTCATCCTGGCCAACGTCCCCGAGGCGGCCTCCAGCGGCCTGCTCGACCGTCCCGCCGACGAGCTGGAGCGCCTGGTTCAGCAGGCCGCCTCGATGGGGCCCGCCGAGCTGACGCGGGCGGCCGAGGTTTTCAACGCGGGGCTGACGGAGATGCGCGGCGCGACCTCGCCCCGGCTGCTGCTGGAGCTGATGTGCGCGCGCGTCCTGCTGCCTGGTGCCGCGCAGGGCGAGGAGGCTCTGCTCGCGCGGCTCGAACGTCTGGAGCGCGGCGGGGCGGTCGCCGCGATGGCCACCCGCTCGGGGGCACCGGCCGTGGCGGGTACGGGTACGGCCGCTCACGGCGGAGCGCCCGGTCCCGGTGTTTCAGCCGCTCCCGCCGTTCACGTTGCTCAGCCCGTTCAGGCCGTTCCGGTCGGTGAGGCGTCCGGCGCCGGCGGCCAGGCCGCCGAGGCGGCGGGGGGCCAGGCGGCGGGCGCGCCGCGAGCCGCGCAGGAGGACGACGGCTGGCCCGAGCCCGCCCGTCCCGGCGCCCCGGCGCAGAGCGGTTCAGCGTACGGGCAAACCGCCCAAGGACTCGAGCAGGGCGCTCACAGTCAGGCGCAGGACGTGCCGGGCCACGCGTCGGCGGGACAGGCCGGTCATGCCGGCCAGGCCGGTGGAGTCGCCGCCGGAGGGTCGGGGCTGGGGCTCATGCAGCAGCAGTGGCCCGCCGTGCTCGCGGCGCTCAAGCAGCGCAGCATCGTCGTCTGGGCCAACGTCAGCACCAACGCGCAGGTCGTCGGCGTCGAGGGCAACCTCGTCACGCTCGGCTTCAGCCAGGTCGGCGCGATGAAGAACTTCACCGGCGGCGGCAAGGACGCGGTCGTGGCCGCCGCGCTGGGCGACGTCCTCGGCAACACGTGGCGGGTGGAGGCCGTGGTCGGCGGCTCCCCGGCTTCGGCCGGATCGCGGGGGACACAGGGCGGACCTCCGCCGGGCCCGGCGAGGCCGCAGTCCCAGCCGGTCCCGCAGCAGCCCGCCGCCCAGGCGTCCCACGCGCCTGGGGGTGCCGCCGCGCACGCGCCGTCCGGCCGTACGGGCTCGCACGGCTCGTCCCACGACGGGAACGGCGCCCAGGAGGCGGGCGAGCCAGGCGCCCCGGCCAACCCCGGCGACCGGCCGCAATCTGGTGGTCTGGCGGGCCAGGGGTCTCCGGGCGGTCATGGGGTCGAGGCCGGTCAGGCAGCTCAGGCCAGTCATGGAGTTCAGCCCGGTCATGGAGTTCAGCCAGGCCAGGGACTTCAGGGCGGTCAAGGGCCTCAGAGCGGTCACGGAGCTCAGACCGGTCAGGGACCTCAGGGTGGTCAGGGACCTCAGGGCGGGCAGGCGTCCGCCGGTGGCAGGCCGGCGACCGACGAGTCGTGGCCCGACGCTCCGGACGATCCCGGACTCGGCTCGCCGCCGTCCCCCGACCCCACGCAGACCAGCCCCGGCAGGGCCGCCGCGTCGTGGGACGCAGGGGAGACGGGCTCGCAGGGAGGCGCCCTGGCGGCGGCCGGCCTGGCGAGCGGGGGCACGGCAGGCCCCGGGGCGGTCGGTCCTGGGCTGGCCGCCGCCCGGTCCGCCGCCAAGGCCGCCGCCCAGGCGGGCCCGCGCGCTCCGGGCTCCCGCGCCCCGGTCTCCCGCCAAGCGGCCACGTCCGCCTGGCCGGAGACGGTGCCGGGCCGTGGCAGGGCGTTCGACTCCGACGAGGTCGACCCCCTGAACGACGCCAACGCCGACGTGGACGAGCTGAGCGGCATGGCCCTGCTCCAACGCGAGCTGGGCGCCACGGTCATCGGCGAGATCGACCACACCTGACGGCAAGGCGGGGCCCGCCCACCCTGGCTTGGCCTGCCCGGTCCCGCCGGGCCCGGAGCGGTGCGTGTTCGGTACGGCGATGGGCGGCTCGGGAGTCGAGCAGGGCCTGTGGCTCGGGTGACAGCCGTCTACGCCGGTACGGGCGCGGTGCTGGGCTTCTGCGCTGGTACGTGCCCGGGTGTCGGGCTCCCGTGCCGGTACGTGCCCGGGTGTCGGGCTTCTGCGCCGGTACGTGCCTGGGTGTCGAGCACCTGTGCCGGTACGGGCCCGGGTGCCAGGCTCTTGCGCCGGTACGGGCCACATGTCGGGCTTCCGTTGCCGGGACGGCCATATGTCGGCGTGTGTGCCGGGGCGGGCCTGAGGGGCGACTTGTGTGGAGGTGCCGGGGCCGCGTGGGAGTGGGCGGGCGACAACCTCAAGGGCGCTGCCGCGAGAAGGCGGCGGGGGTGTCGAAGAGGGACGGGAGGGCGGCTGGGCAGGGTCAGCAGGTGTAGAGGCGGGCGCGGGCCGCTGCCGCGCGATGGTCGGTGAAGGGTAAGGACTCCGCCAGTCGTTCGAGGATCTGCAGGTCGTCCCGGCCGTTGGCCGTCTGGGCGTAGGTCCACAGGTCGTCCGGCGAGCCGTGCAGCAGGAGGCAGGCGCGCACCTGGACCTCCAGCTCGTCGCGTTCGCGGCGGATCTCCGGCGACTCCGAGCGCGGCAGCAACGGCCCCTTGTACATGCGTGCCAGCGCCGCCGGGTCGTTGGCCGCCAGCAGGCGTCTCAGCTCCAGGAAGTCCGCCTCCACGGGGGAGGTCAGCCGGTACGGCTTGGCGCCGATGGTGCCGCGGAGCTGGGCGCGCAGCCGGTGGATCTCGGCCCGGATGGTGACCGGGTTGCCCGCGTCGCCGTACAGGTGGAAGGAGAGCTGCTCGGCGCTGAGGCCGCGCGGATGGAGCGCGAGCAGGGCGAGGATCTCGGCGTGGCGGAGGGAGAGCGGCAGGCGGCGGTCGCTCACCGTGGCCGTCGGGACTCCCTCGCCGAGGAAGCCGAGGCGGAGCGGGGGCGGCGCGGCGGTCGTCGCGGCCGTCGTCGTGGCCCGTACCAGGTAGCCGCCCCAGAACGGCTCCGTCATCGCCACCCTGCCGTCACGCAGCAGCAGGCGCTCGCCTCCGTTCGGGAGCTGCACGCGGGAGCCGAGGGCGCCGCCCGGGTCGCCGGCGATGACGCGGCCGGTGGCCGACAGCAGGACGGCGGGGCGGCCGCGCAGCGCCTCGTACCGGCGGAGCAGGCGCTCGTCGCGTTCGTACATGCGCAGCGCGAGCTCCGACTCGGCGAGCCGCGCGGCGGCGCCGACCAGGGCGGCGGTGGCCGGGTGCAGGCTGAGCGCGGTGCCGCTGACGTCGACGCAGCCGAGCAGCTCGCCCGAGTCGGGGTCGACGATGGGGGCGGCGCTGCACGACCAGATGTGCAGCAGGCGCAGCAGGTGCTCGGCGGAGTAGACGTTGACCGGGCGCCTGACCGCCAGGGCGGTGCCGATGCCGTTGGTGCCCATGCGCTCCTCGGACCAGCCGTGGCCGTCGGTCAGGCCGATGGTGTCGGCGCGGCGCATGACGCCGGGGTTGCCGTCGCGCCACAGGACCCGGCCCTCCCTGTCGGTGATGACCACGACGTGCTCCGATTCGTCGGCCATCCGCGCGAGCGTCTCGGTGAGCAGTGGGAGCACGGGGCGCAGGGGATGGGATTCGCGCAGGTCGCCGAGGCGGGACAGGTCGAGGGCGAGCGGGGCGGGACCGTCCTCAGGGTCGACGCCGGCCTGGATGGAGCGGCGCCAGGAGGCGGAGATGAGCCGCCGCGTCCCGTCGCTCGCCGAGCCCCCGCTGCCGGCCCTGACCTCGTCGCTCCCGGCGCTCCCGTGATCGCCGGGGACGCCCCCGGAGGCTGAGGCGGCCCCGGTGGTCGAGGTGGGCGTCGCGGGCCTGTCCGGGACCGCTGCGGAGAGCTCACTCCTCTTGCCTCGGTCACCCGGTCGCGCGTCACCGCGCGCGGCACCACCCGGCGCGGCACGACCCAGCCCGGAGTCACCCAGCCCGGAGTCACCCGGCCTGGACTCACCCAGTGCGGCATCACTCAGTGCGGCGTCGTGGGCGGCGTGCAGGCGGCGGGAGTACGCGTCGCGGTGGGCGTAACTCATCGGCCACTCCAAGTAGTCGACCCGTATGGCGAGCATCCGCGCTCAGGGTGGTCGGCGCAAGTGCTTCGATGGATCGCGCACAGTGATGGTCTGATCGCAACGTGTGTGCAACGTGAGGAAGTCTACGGTCGGTCCTCGAACGCCGGCTCGGCGCGGCCGCTCCGGCCGGCGTCCCGGCCGGGTCTCGGACACTGGAGGGGGGCCGGGACCCGGCCGAACAAAACCCCCCGAGGGCGAAACACTGGTAAGCCCCCAGTACATGACGGGCCCCAAACACCGTAGGCTCGTGGCAGTCAAGAACGCGGAGCCACGAGGAGCGCACGACGGTGAACCCAGGGGATGTCAACCTGCAGCAGCTGCTGGAGCAGGCTCAGCTCATGCAGCAGCAGCTCGTGAGCGCCCAGCAGGAGCTCAACGACGCGCAGATCGAGGGCTCGGCCGGCGGCGGCCTGGTCACGGCGGTCGTCAACGGCTCGGGAGAGCTGCTGGAGCTGAAGATCAATCCAAGTGTCGTCGACGCCGGCGACCCGCAGGACACGGCCGACACCATCGCCGACCTGGTGATCGCCGCCGTCCGCGACGCGGTCCGGGCGGCGGCCGACCTGCAGCAGGAGAAGCTCGGTCCGCTCGCGCAGGGGCTCGGCGGCGGCGGTCTCGGTCAGTTGCCAGGGTTCTAGACCATGTACGAAGGCGTCGTCCAGAACCTCATCGACGAGCTCGGGCTGCTGCCGGGGGTCGGACCGAAGAGCGCGCAGCGCATCGCGTTCCACCTGCTGGCGGCAGATCCGGCCGACGTCAAGCGGCTGGCGCACGCTCTGCTGGAGGTCAAGGAGAAAGCCCGGTTCTGCCGGGTCTGCGGCAACGTCGCGTCCGAGGAGGAATGCCGCATCTGCCGCGACCCGCGCCGCGACACCCACGTGATCTGCGTGGTGGAGGAGTCCAAGGACGTCGTCGCGATCGAGAAGACGCGCGAGTTCCGCGGCACCTACCACGTGCTCGGCGGAGCGATCAGCCCGATCGACGGCATCGGGCCCGACGATCTGCGCATCCGCGAGCTCATGACGCGCCTGGCCGACGGCCGGGTCACGGAGCTGATCCTCGCCACGGACCCCAACCTGGAGGGCGAGGCGACGGCGACCTATCTGGCCAGGCTGGTCAAGCCGATGGGCATGAAGGTGACACGATTGGCCAGCGGCCTGCCCGTGGGCGGTGACCTGGAGTACGCCGACGAGGTGACGCTGGGCCGGGCGTTCGAAGGACGGAGGCTGTTGGATGTCTGACCAGTGGAGCGCGCTGGCCGAGGAGATCGCGGCGCACGCGCAGAACTACCTGGACGGCCTGACGAGGGTCGCGGGCGGCGAGGGCGGCGACGCCATCTGGTCGCTGCTGCTGGTCGAGGTGGCCCAGATGAGCCTGGCGGGGGCCAAGCTCGGCGCGAACGAGGACGTGATCCTCTCGGGGAACAACGAGCCCCCGCTGAGCGAGGACCCCGACATCGACGGTGTCCGCACCGCGCTGGCCGAGCGGCTGGGGGCGGTGGACGACTACGCCGAGGTGTTCGACCCGTACAAGGACACCAACGTCACGCCGTACCGGCTGTCCGACGACCTGACCGCGGTCGCCGCCGACCTGATCCACGGGCTGCGCCACTACCAGGCGGGCCGGCCGCACGAGGCGCTGTGGTGGTGGCAGTACTCCTACTTCAACACCTGGGGCAACCACGCCGGCGCGGCCATGCGGGCCCTTCAGGCGCTGGCCGCCCACTCCCGTCTCGACGTCGCGGAGGAGACCACGGCGGTCTGATCCGGCTGTCCACGGAGAGGACCTGGGCGTCCCACATAGTGGTATGAGCCAGCAGCGGCATGAGATGCCCCCAGTAGACTGACAGCTCACAGTCCGAATCGGGAGACTCTCGTGGCGCTCGTTGTGCAAAAGTACGGTGGTTCGTCCGTCGCCGACGCGTCCTGCATCAAGCGGGTCGCGCAGCGGATCGTCGCGACGAAAAAAGCCGGCAACGACGTCGTCGTGATCGTCTCAGCGATGGGCGACACGACGGACGAGCTGCTCGACCTGGCCGAGCAGGTGTCGCCGCTGCCCCCGGGCCGCGAGCTCGACATGCTGCTGACCTCCGGCGAGCGCATCTCGATGGCCCTGCTGGCGATGGCGATCGCCAACCTGGGCCACGAGGCGCGGTCGTTCACGGGTTCGCAGGCGGGCGTGATCACCGACTCCACGCACGGCAAGGCGCGCATCATCGACGTGACGCCGAGCCGCATCCGCGAGGCGCTCGACCTCGGCCACATCGCGATCGTGGCCGGGTTCCAGGGCGTCTCGCAGGACACCAAGGACATCACCACGCTGGGGCGGGGCGGCTCCGACACGACCGCGGTGGCGCTCGCGGCGGCTCTGCAGGCCGACGTGTGCGAGATCTACACCGACGTGGACGGCATCTTCACCGCCGACCCGCGCATCGTCCCCCCGGCACGCAAGATCCCCAGGATCTCGTACGACGAGATGATGGAGATGGCGGCCTGCGGGGCCAAGATCCTCCACCTGCGGTGCGTCGAGTACGCGCGCCGGTTCGACCTGCCGATCCACGTCCGCAGTTCGTTCAGCACCAAGGAAGGCACCTGGGTCGTCTCCGACCCTTACACCGAAGGAACCGAGATGGAGCAGCCGATCATCTCCGGCGTCGCGCACGACCGGAGCGAGGCCAAGATCACCGTTGTCGGGGTGCCCGACAAGGTCGGCGAGGCTGCCGCGATCTTCAAAACTCTGGCCGACGCCGAGATCAACATTGACATGATCGTGCAGAACGTCTCGGCCGCGGCGACGGGCCGCACCGACATCTCCTTCACGCTGCCCACGGCCGACAGCTCGACCGCGTTGACGGCGCTGAAGAAGATCCAGGGTGACATCGCCTACGAGTCGCTGCTGTTCGACGACCAGATCGGCAAGGTCTCGCTGATCGGCGCGGGCATGCGGTCCCACCCCGGCGTCACCGCGACGTTCTTCGCGGCCCTCGCCGACGCGGGGGTCAACATCGAGATGATCTCCACCTCGGAGATCCGCATCTCAGTGGTCGTCGGGCAGGACGGCGTCGACGCGGCCGTGGCGGCCGCGCACAGCGCCTTCGACCTCGACGCCGACCAGGTCGAAGCCGTGGTGTACGGAGGTACCGGACGATGAGCAGGCCCAACCTCGCCCTGATCGGCGCCACCGGCGCCGTGGGCACCGTCATGCGCGACATCGTGTCGACCCGTGACGACATCTGGGGCGAGATCCGTCTCGTCGCCTCCCCGCGCTCGGCGGGCAAGACGCTGAAGGTGCGCGGCGAGGACGTCGTCGTCCAGGCCCTCGCCCCCGAGGTGTTCGACGGCATCGACATCGCCATCTTCGACGTCCCCGACGAGGTGGCGGCCGAGTGGGTGCCGATCGCGGCCCAGCGCGGCGCCATCGCGATCGACAAGTCCGGCACGTTCCGCATGGAGCCGGACGTCCCGCTGGTCGTGCCCGAGGTCAACCCGCAGGACGCGCGTCAGCGCCCCCGGGGCATCATCTCCACGCCCAACTGCACCACGCTGTCGATGATGGCCGCCATGGGCGCGCTGCACGCCGAGTACGGCCTCCAGGAGCTGGTCGTCGCCTCCTACCAGGCGGTGTCGGGCGCCGGAGTGGCGGGCCCGGCCCGGCTGTACGACGAGGTCGAGGCGCTGGCCGGCGACCGCTCGGTCGGCCAGGCGGCCGGCGACGTGCGCAAGGTCCTGGCCAACAAGCTGTCCGACGACTCGCCGTTCCCGGCGCCCATCGCGTTCAACGTGGTGCCGTGGGCGGGCTCGTACAAGGACGGCGGCTGGGCCTCCGAGGAGATCAAGCTCCGCAACGAGTCGCGCAAGATCCTCGGCATCCCCGGCCTCAAGGTCTCCGCGACCTGCGTCAGGGTGCCCGTGGTGACCACGCATTCGCTGGCCGTCCACGCCCGCTTCGAGCGGGAGATCACGGTCGCCGACGCCCACCGCGTGCTGGAGGCGGCGCCGACCGTGGTGCTCATGGACGACCCGGCCAACGGGGTCTACCCGACGCCGCTCGACGTGGTCGGCAGCGACCCCACCTACGTGGGCCGGATCCGGCAGGCGCTCGACTTCCCCAACACGCTCGACCTGTTCGTCTGCGGCGACAACCTGCGCAAGGGCGCCGCCCTCAACGCGGCGGAGATCGCCGAGCTGGTCGCGCGCGAGCTGTAGAGCCGGCTCTGCTCGTCGGGCCGCGGCTGTTGGCCGCGGCCCGTTGAGGTTTTTGTGGCTCCTTGCACCTGTTTGCGCTCATGGAGCACAGGGCCGTGTGCGTAGGGCACAGGGCCGTGCGCGTGGGACGCGAGGCCGTGCGCGTGGCGCACAGGGCCGTGCGTGCGGCGCCGTGGGCCGTGGGCCGTGGGCGTGTGTGCGGTGCCGGGTTCTGGGATGGCGCTGCGCGTGCAGGCTCCGTACGCGTGCCGGTGTGGCGGCGTGTGCGTACCAAAACGGGTGGCGCGGTGGCGCCGGGTGCTGGTGTGGTGGTGGCCCGGGTTCTGCCGGGCGGGGCCGTGCGGCGGTGCGACCGGGTGGCCGCGGCGGTCCTGCCTCGATGCGGTGGGACAGGACGGTCCTCACCGAGTGCGCCCCCAGGCGGGCGGCGGAGCCGTCAGCGGAACAGGATGTCCCAGTGGTCCGGCTCGTCGGCGAAGACGGTGCCGGCTTCCGAGCGGTACAGAGGCGAGCCGTCGCCCCGGGTCTCGATGCGCGAGTAGTGGTCGGTGATGTAGCGGTCGATGCAGCGGTTGTGTGCGATGTCGAGCTTGTAGCCGGCGCCGTGGCTGTAGCGGCCCGGCGCGTGGCCCACCTCGGTGCCGCCGGTCACCGTGATCCGGCAGTCGCTCTCCTCCTTGAGCTCGATGATCCGGCTGATCGTCCCGGTTCGGACGGACTCCAGCGACGTACAGGTGAAGACCTTCCGGTTCGTGCAGTGCCCGGACGACTTGTAGCGCATCCCCGCCTCCTCCAGGAAGCCGGCGGCGAGGTCGTGCGACATCCGCACCATCGGCGCGTTGCGGGCGCGGACCTGCTCCAGGTCCGGCGTCTGCGATGCCCGGTGCTTGGCGGAACCCCGTCGCGGGAGGCTGACGGAGTACGACCTGATGATCACTTGCGGTGTCATCCGCTGCTCCCCGTCACCTGTCCTGGGAGCGGCCGCAGCAGCGGACGCCAACGCGATTATGGAGATCTCAATGCCGAGGAACGCGGCCAGCAGGGGCCGCACTCTTCCACGTATCCACATGTCGGTGCCTTTTCGCGGAAATAGCCCTTCCGCCTGAAAACATCAATCCCATGCTTCACACCGGCTAACTCCCGTCTCTCAGGGATTTTGCCTTGTGGCGGCGATCACCGTGCGGCTCCATGACCTGACCCGGTGCGAACCCGTAAAGTGACGAGCGTGTCCGAAGCCCGAAACCGAGGATCGGAGAGCACCCGAGAGGTCATCGTCGAGACGGCATTGCGACTGTTCCGGGAGCGCGGCTTCGACGCGACGACCATGCGCGCCATCGCGACCGAGGCCGGGGTGTCCGTGGGTAACGCCTACTACTACTTCGAGAGCAAGGAGGCGTTGATCCAGGCGTACTACGACCGCGCCCAGACCGAACACGAGGTCGCCTGCCGCGAGCTGCTCGACACGGAGACCTCCTTCGCCGCACGGCTCAGCGGCGTGCTGCGCGAGTGGGTACGCGTGTCGGAGCCGTACCACGAGTTCGCGGTGAAGTTCTTCAAGCACGCGGCCGAGCCCACCAACCCGCTGAGCCCGTTCAGCGCGCAGACCTCGCCGGCGCGTGAGGCGTCGATCGCCATCTACCGGCAGGTCGTCGAGGGCTCGCGCGACCGCATGAACCAGGACCTGCGCGAGGAGCTGCCCGAGCTGCTGTGGCTGCTGTCGATGGGCATGGTGCTGTTCTGGGTGCACGACACCTCGCCCGGCTGTGAGCGCACGTACCGGCTGATCGACGTGACCGTGCCGCTGGTGGACCGGCTGGTGGGGCTGTCGCACCTGCCGGGGCTGCGGGGGATCACCAAGGACTTCATCGCGGCGGTGCACGAGCTGCGGGCGTGAGCCTCTCCGCGACGGCATACCGCCCGGTTGGTATGGTCGCCGGGGTACGGACGCCGAGCCGGAGGCCGCGATGACGGAGCAGACCACCCAGCGCACGACCGGGCACACGACCGGGCACGCCACCCGGCCGAGCTGGGGCATGACCCTTCCCTTCCAGGATCGCTCGCTGGCGGAGTCGCGCGAGCTGGTCGAAGGGCTGCCCGCCCTCGGCTACACCGATGTCTGGTCGGCCGAGGTGAGCGGCGTGGACGGGTTCGTGCCGCTGGCGCTGACCGCGCAGTGGGCGCCCCAGGCGCGGCTGGGCACGGCGATCGTGCCCGTCTCGACGCGCGGTCCGGGCCTGCTGGCCATGTCCGCCGCCACGCTGGCCGACCTGGCGCCCGGCCGGTTCGTGCTCGGCATCGGGTCGTCCTCGCCGGCGATCGTCGAGCGCTGGAACGCGGGCACGTTCGCCAAGCCGTACGCCCGGACCCGGGACACGCTGCGCTTCCTCAGGAGGGCGCTGGCGGGCGAGAAGGTGACCGAGACGTACGAGACGTTCGAGATCAGCGGGTTCAGGCTGGAGCGGGCGCCCGTGGAGCCGCCCAGGATCGTGCTGGCGGCGCTGCGGCCCCGCATGCTGCGGCTGGCGGCCGAGGAGGCGGACGGGGCCATCACGAACTGGCTCGCGCCCGAGGACGTCCGGAAGGTGCGCGCCGAGATCGGGCCGGACACGGAGCTGATCGCGCGGCTGTTCGTGTGCGTGAGCGAGGACGCGGACCGGGTGCGGGCGCTGGCCCGCCGGATGCTCGCCGCGTATCTGACCGTTCCGGTGTACGCGGCCTTCCACGAGTGGCTGGGGCGGGGCGAGGTGCTGCGGCCCATGCGCGAGGCCTGGGCGGCGGGCGACCGGCAGGCGGCGCTCAAGGCGATCCCCGACGACGTGGTGGACGCGCTGGTGGTGCACGGGGACGCTGCGACGTGCCGGGCCCGGATCCGCGAGTACGTGGCCAACGGGCTGGACACGCCCGTCCTCGCGCCCGTTCCCGGCGGTGAGGTGCCGCTGGAGCAGGCCGTACGGGATCTCGCCCCCACCGCCTGACCTCCCGGGGAACTCCGGGCCCCGGCTAACGCGTTATGTCGTGAGAGGCCGGGGTAGAGGGGGCGCATGATGGCGAAAGCAGCACGGGCCGCAGCGGCCTGGCGGGTGTACCGGGACGTCAAGAAGCCCGGCACCCCCGGCGTGATGGCGCGCCTGCGGGCGATCCCGCGACTGATCGGCGCGGTGATGAGCGGCCGGTACGCGGGCATGGGCAAGGGCAAGCTGGCCATGATGGGCCTCGGCGTGCTCTACCTGATCTCCCCGATCGATCTCGTGCCGGACTTCCTCGTCCTGATCGGCGTCGCGGACGACTTCGGGGTCTTCCTCTGGCTGATGGCGTCCCTGCTCGGCGAGAGCGGCCGCTACCTCGACCACGAGCGCAAGGTCGTGCACGGCACGCTCGACGCCTAGACGAGCAGGTCCCGAGGCGGCTAGATCTCCTCCATGCGGAGCCAGGCGCGTGACGGCAGCGGGTGACCGAACAGCCGGGCCGCGTTGCCGTACGCGACCCTGGCGATGTCGGCGGGTGGCAGCGCTCCCAGATTGCGCGCGACGGACTGCTGCGTGTCGGGCCAGGTCGAGTCGGAGTGCGGGTAGCCGCTCTCCTGGAGCACGTGGTCGAGCCCGACCGCCAGCCGTACCCCCGACAGCGCGTGGTCGTTCAGCGTGCCGAAGAAGAAGTTGCGGCGCAGCACCTCGCTGGGCTTGAGGCCGCCGTCCCACTGCGCCTCGCCCGCCACGGGGTGGTCGAGGGCGTAGTCGGCCCGCTCGGCGAGCAGCGGCAGCCAGCCCACGCCGCCCTCGACGATGAGGATCCGCAGGTTGGGGAAGCGCAGCGGCACGCCGGACCACAGCCAGTCGGCGCAGGCGAACATCGCGCTCGTCGGGATCAGCGTGGTGATGGCCTCGATGGGCGTGTCGGGCGAGGGCACGGGCGACCAGCTCGACGCCCCGGTGTGCAGGGCGACGACCGTGCCGGTCTCCTCGCAGGCGGCGAAGAACGGGTCCCAGTGGCCGGTGTGGATCGACGGCAGCCGCAGCCGCGTCGGGAACTCGGGGAACACCACGGCCTTGAACCCGCGCGAGGCGTTGGCCCGGATCTCCTTGGCGGCGACGTCGGGGTCCGGCAGCCAGGGCAGCTGCAGGCCGATGATCCGCTCGGGGTAGGTGCCGGCCCAGACGTCGATGTGCCAGTCGTTCCACGCGCGGACGAGGGCGAGGCCGAGCTCCTGGTCGCGCGTCTTGGCGAACGGCATCCCGGCCTGGTTGGCCAGCATGCCGGGGAAGCACAGGGCCGCCCAGACGCCGGCCAGGTCCATGTCCTCGATGCGCGCCTCGATGTCGTGGCAGCCGGGGCGCATGTTCTCGAACCGGATGGGATCCAGGGTCCACTGCTCGCGGGGGAGGCCGGCGCCGACGTCCATGCCCGCGCACGGGTAGGTGGCGCCGCCGTAGCGCCAGACCTGGTGACCGGCCTCCGTCTCCACGACCTTGGGCGCGACTTCGGCATATTTCTCCGCGAGCCGGCCCTCGAAGAGGTCAGGGGGCTCGATCAGGTGATCGTCGGCGGAGATGATCACATAGTCGCGCCGCCTCGGATCCGGATCGGGGAGCAGCGGCGTAGTCACGCAGGTAACCGTACGACGGCGGGATAACGTCGAACAAGCTGCGACGTCTCCGTTGGGTATCCACCGCGGCTCCGCCGGACGCCCGGCACGGCTCGGTCCCCGGGGCCCGGGACCGCCTGGAGGGGGATGACGGACGGTCCCGGACCGTGTGGGGTCCGCTCCGTGAGGGTGCCGCTCACGCGAACCCCGGGGCGCCCCCTACCCACCGGAGATCGACTCAGTCCGGCTCGCCGGGCCGGCCGCGGGATCGTCCGGGGAGTCGTCGTCCTCGCGGCTCTTCCGGTCGGCCACCTCGCGCCGGATCAGCAGGATCCAGCCGCCGACGGCCACGCCGATGAACAGCCACCACTGCACGCCGTAGGCCAGGTTGAGGCCACCTCCGGCGCCCACGTCCGGGGCGGGGACGGGCTCGGGCGCGGGATCGGTGGCCGGTTTCTGCTGCGTGAGCTCGACGTATCCGTCGACCAGCCGGTACGGCAGGCCCTTGCCGATCGAGGCCGCGTTGATGAGCAGGACCTGGCCGGGCGGCAGGCCGGGGCGGTCCCTGATGCCGCTGGACTCCTCGGTCTCGCTCAGCCGTAGCCTTCCGGTGACAGTTACCTGACCTGCCGGTGGCGGGGGCACGTCCGGCGGGGTGTCGGCGGTCGCGCCGGCCTTCACCCAGCCGCGGTTGACGATCACGGCCCGGCCGTCGCCCAGCACCAGGGGCGTGAGCACGTAGAAGCCTGCCCGGCCGTCCTGGGGACGTCGGCGCACCGCCAGCCCGTGGGCGGCGTCGTAGGTGCCGGCCGCGGTCACGGTGCGGTAGCGGTCGGACTCCTTGACGCTCTGGGCGGCCAGGCTCTCCAGGGGCACCGGCGCGGCCTCGATGTTGGCAGTGACCTGGTGGCTGTTGGCCGAGCGCTCCTCGAACCGTCCGAACTGCCAGCGTCCCAGGAACACGAAGGCGGGGATCACGAGCAGCACCACGACGTGGAGCGCGACCCAGCGGGGCGTCAGCAGGAACCGGTACACCCTTCAAGGGTAGGCACCGCCCCCTGTGCCTCCTCACCTGCCTCGCCTCGCCTCGCGCGACGCGACGGGGACGGACCGTACACCGTCCGTCGTGGCGCGGGCGTGACCTTATCGCAATCCGGTCGAAACCCTTACCGAAAGCCAGTTCATCGCGTACGGTCGTGATTCGTGCCGCGCGGCCCGCACGGGAACCGCGGACTCCCCTCCAGCCGCACCCCCGAGAGGCCCTCCAGCAGCCCCATGACCGTGCTTGCCGCGCCCCCCGAGGGGCACGTGTTCGAGCTGCCCAAGCTCACCGCCCTGCTCCGCCACGCCGTTCCGCGGGTGTTCGAGGGAATGATCCTCCCGGTCGCCGTCTTCTACGTGGGCCTGGTCGTGTCCGGGTTCGCCGGGGGCGTGGTGGTGGCCGTGACCTGGGTGTACGGGGGAGTGCTCTACCGGCTGGTCCGAGGCAGGAGCGTGCCGGGCGGGGTGCTGCTGGCCGCGGGCATGGTGACCGTGCGCGCGGTGCTGGCGTTGCTGGCGGACAGCCCGGTGCTGTTCTTCCTCCAGCCGACCCTGGGCGTGTTCTGCGCGAGCGCGGGCTTCCTGGGGACCGCGCGGGTGCGCAAGCCGCTGGCCCGGCGGGTGGCCGAGGACCTCGTGCCGCTGCCGGCGCAGGTGTTGGAGGAGCCGGTCATGCGGCGCTTCTTCACGCGGCAGTCGCTCGTCTGGGGGTGCGCCCAGCTCGGCAACGCGTCGCTGAGCCTGTGGCTGCTGCTGAGCCAGACGATCGAGACGTACCTGCTGGTCCGGACGTCGGCGGTCGCGGTGCTGCTGTCGGGGGCGGCGCTGCTGACGCTGCTGGACTTCCGCCGCTGCCTGCGCGCCCTCCGCCCGACCGCCTGAGCCGCCGCGAAAGACCGCCGAGTGGGAGCGGTTGGTGCCGTTGCTGCCAGTCGGCGGCCTGCGTGGTGGCCGGTGGAACGTTCACCGGATGGTGATCAACGGGGTGCTCCTAGCCGACCTCGCGTAGGCCGGCCTCGGCCGCCGCCGCGATCCGCTGCCGAACGTCGGCCACGACGTCCGGTGCCGGCGGCTGTGCGTCGAACAGCAGCGTGACCTCCGTGCCGCCGGGACCGTCGAACACCTGCAGCAGCACTGAATCGCGGGGCGGGTCCCAACGGACGTAGCGCCAGCCGAACTCGGTCGCCTCGCGCTCCCGGTTCAGGCCCAAGGCCCGCTGCAGCTTGTCGAGCACGGGGATGTCGAGCAGCCCTCCGAGCCGCTCGCCGTCGAGACGCACCGAGAGTGCCCGCCGCGTGGGCAGCTCCAGTGGTTCCGGCGCCGGGATCGGCTCGGAGGGCTCGGGCCAGATCCTGGTCACGGTGAGCCCGAGCGCGGACGCGGCGCCGAGGATCTGCGCCAGGCACCGGGTGATCTCCGGCTGGGGCAACGGGGGTCCGGCGAAGACCAGCCGGATGTCCCAGTCGTGGTCGGTGGCCCGCCAGAGGGTCAGCCACACCCACTCCTCGGGCGTGTCGCGCAGCGTGCGGTTGCCGAACTCCATGTCCTCGGTGTCGGTCAGCCGCCCCCGCGGGGTGAGGTTGAGCAGCTTGCGGAACCGGTTGAGGCGATGCTGGTCCAGCTGGCCTTGGAGGCGTACGTCGAAGACCGTCTTCATGGGCATGTCAGTCGCCTCCAGGTGTGTGGATCTTTTTGCCCGGGAATCCACCTGCTCGACCTGGTCCAGCACCTCTGGCACGGTGAGCACATGCTGCTCGCCGTCCGGGCCCTCGCCTTGCTGGGTCCACCACCATGAACCCCACCGGCAGGCCGCGCGCCTGCTCGACGGCAGCTTTGGCGCCGTTGACCGCGTCGGCCTGGTTGGCCGCGCTGTAGCCGAGACTGTCGACCACCTGCAGGCCGGCGTCACGCCGATCGAACCGCAGGACCAGGAATTCCGAGTTCGCCAGAGGGCTGCTCACGCCGTTCAGCATGACCTGGCCGTGATGAACGGTCCAGAGGTTGGGATCGTCCCCGTCAGTTCGCTGGCGGGTCGGCTGGCTGGGCGTCACTACCCGCAGGTACATCCAAATCGAGACCGGTCACGGGGAACGCGTACGGCCACTGCCAGACGCAGACCGTCAGCAGATCCAAGAAACAGCTCCTATGCCGTCCGGAGGCGGGCGCCCGGGCCGGGCAGGGCGGTGACCTGGCGGGGACCCTCGACGTCGTGACCCTCCTCGCAGCGCAGGTGGAGCTCGATCGCGGCGCCGCAGTCGCGGTGCGTCAGCAGCATCGGGGGGCCGCCGGCGTCGGTGAGGTGCTTGTCGCCCCAGTGCATGAGCGCCACCAGCAGCGGATAGAGGTCGCGGCCCTTGTCGGTCAGCCGGTACTCGTCACGCTGGCGCTGGCCGGGCTCGCGGTACGGCTCCTTCCGCAGCAGGCCCTCCTCCACCAGCCGGGCGAGCCGGGCGCTCAGGACCTGACGGGGGGCGCCGGTGGCGACCTGCATGTCGGCGAAGCGGCGTACCCCTCGGAACGCCTCACGCAGCACCAGGAACGTCCATTTCTCCCCGACGACTTCCAGGGTGCGCTCGATGGAGCAGTTTTCAGCCCGGAAAGGCAGGATCATGCGTCATATCATACCTGAGTTCAATTGACAGACTCAGGCGTCACGCGGGAAGCTGAGTCCATGTTAGGAACTCAGATTCGCCCGGCCCGCCCCGACGACGTGGAGCGGATCGGGCGCTTCCTGTCCGGGCTCTCCCTGCAGACCCGGACGCTGCGCTTCTTCACCGGCTTCAGCCGCCCGGCCGCGAGCATGGTGCGCGCGCTCGTCGCGCTGGACGAGCGACGGGACGCCCTGGTGGCCACGCTCGACGGCGAGATCATCGGTCACGCCATGAGCTACCGGGGCGGCGCGGCCGACGTGGAGATCGCCGTCGTGGTGACCGACCAGTGGCAGGGACTCGGGCTCGGGCCGCGGCTGATCGACACGCTGCTGCTCAGGGCCGCCGTACGCGGCGCGACGACGGTCGGGATGGACGTCCTGGGGGAGAACCGGCGGGCGCTGAGGATGATCCGCAGGCAGTGGCCCGACGCCACGATGAAGGTCGCTTCCGGGACCGTCGAGGTGACGGCTATGATCAATCGGACGCCCGTATTTGCGGAATAACGTTCTGGTGCATCACCATTGACAATGTGAAGAGCGCCAAGAACGGACGCGACGGGCGTACCCGGATCATCGAGGGAGCCCTGCGCCGATTCAGCCAGGACGGGGTCTCGGCCACCACGCTGGCCAGTCTCCGCGAGGAGAGCGGCGTCAGCGTCGGCAGCTTCTACCACCACTTCGCCAGCAAGGAGCACGTCTTCGGCGTGCTGTACTCCGAGATCCTCGAGGCCTACCAGGAGGCGTTCATCGCCGAGCTGGAGAAGCACGAGTCGGCCCGCGACGGCATCGAGGCCGTCGTCGCCCTCCACATGCGCTGGGCGGGCGAGCACCCCGAGCGCGCCAGGCTCCTCGTGAGCGAGCGGCCGCCGCGCAAGCACGAGCCGGGCGGCGCCGAGGTCGCCGAGCAGCGCAGGGGATTCTTCCGCCGCGTCTCCGACTGGTGGCGGCCGCACATGCGCAACGGCCTGCTCCAGCCCGTGCACCCGACCATGTGCTACGTCCTGTGGCTCGGCCCGGCGCAGGAGATGTGCCGGCTGTGGTTCGCCGGCGCCCACACGCCGACGGAGGAGGAGATCAGAGGGCTGGGCGAGGCCGCCTGGCAGAGCCTGCGCCAGCGCGCCGAGAGCTGATCCGGCAGGGAGCGCGGAAGGCCTCAGGCGACCTGACGGACCCGGGTGGGCACCCGCCAGCACGCCTTGTCGAGGGAGATGTCCAGCCGCAGGTCGCCGCGCTGCCTGCGCAGGCCGGGCACCCGCACGCGGGCGTGCACGTCGAACCGCCCCCGGTGCGGGCAGCCGAAGCCGAGCTCGCCGGGCAGCACCCGGAGGTCGTCGCGGTTGCCGCAGCGCGGGCAGGTCCACGACACCAGGTCCAGGCCGCGGTTGTAGTCGGAGCAGGCGCGGAAGTACTCGTCGGGCACGAACCGGGACTCGCAGGCCAGGCACGGGATGAGCATGGGTTCCGCTCCTCTTGCGAACGGCGAGCTGGGTTCTAAGAGATATCGCGCCCGGCTTGTCCCGCGCTTGCAGAACGCTTGGGTATCTCGGTCACAGTACGGTCACTGTGGGTATCGGATCATGCGCGGGCCTTTGCGGTGAAAGGATGGACCTGTGGAACTGGCACGACTGCGCGACCATCTGCTGGAGAACGGCTACACGATCGACGGCGTCCGCGACCGCCTGGGCGACGTGGCGGCCTCGGCGCTGGCGCGTGAGGAGCTGGTGCCGGCGCTGCGCGTGACGGCGGACGGCGATCCGCTGGGCACGCTGATCAGGCTGTGGTGGCTCGGCGTCCCGGTTCCGGCCGACCGGGTGCCGGCGGTGGTGCGCGAGTGCGGATTGGTCGGCCCCGACCGAGGCGCCGGCGACGGCATGGTGCGGGCCGAGGTGCATCTCCAGCCGTGGGAGACCGGCGGTTACGTGGTCTCCGACCGCAAGGTGCGACCGGGCGACCCGGCCCTGCGCCCCGGCCACGTGGTGGGCGCGGGCGGCGCCTCGGCGAACCTCGCCCAGCTCGCCAGCCGCCGCCCCGTGGGCAGGGCCCTTGATCTCGGCACGGGCTGCGGCGTGCAGGTGCTGCATCTGGCGGGCCGGGCCGGGGAGATCACCGCCACGGACGTCAACCCGCGCGCCGTCGAGCTGGCCCGGCTGAGCTGGGAGCTGTCGGGGATCACGGGGGTGGACGCCCGCACGGGGTCGATGTTCGAGCCGGTCGAGGACGAGCTGTTCGACCTGGTCGTGTCCAACCCGCCGTTCGTCGTCTCGCCGGGCGGCCACCTGACGTACCGCGAGACGGGCGGCGACGGCGACGACTTCTGCCGCGACCTCGTACGGCAGGCGCCCCGCCACCTCAGCCCTGGCGGCCAGGCCCACTTCCTGGCCAACTGGCTGCACGTCGAGGGTGAGGACTGGCGCGACCGCGTGGGCGGCTGGCTGGCGGGCACCGGTTGCGACGCCTGGGTGGTGGAGCGCGACGTCCAGGACCCCGCCGAGTACGTCGAGCTGTGGCTGCGTGACGCGGCCGAGCAGGGCACCCCCGGCTACACGGAGCACTACGACCGCTGGCTGTCGTGGTTCGACGAGGCGAAGGTGGAGGCGGTCGGCTTCGGCTGGATCTCCATGCGCAACTCCGGCACGCTCGACCCCGTCGTACGCCTGGAGCGGCTCACCCACCAGGTCGCGCTGCCGGTGGGCGACTACGTCGACGACGTGCTCGACGCCATCGCGACGGCTCACCGCGTCGAGGACCTCCAGACGGCGCGGCTGCGCACGGCCGAGGGACTGCTGGACGAGCGCGTCGGGCTGCCCGGGGCCGAGGACCCGATGCGGATCGTGCTGCGCCAGACGGTCGGCCTGCGCCGCAGCCGCGAGGTCGGCACGGTGGAGGCCGCGCTGGCCGGGGTGTGCGACGGGGACCTGGCGCTGGGCCCGCTGCTCAACGTGATCGCCGAGCTGGTCGGCGACGGCCAGGTGCTGGGCGCCGACGCCCTCCGCCCCCTCATCGCCGAGGGCTACTTCACGCTCTGACTCCGCGAGTCACAACGGCGTTGACCGGTGCGGCAATCCGGTGTTGATCCGATGTCGATCCCTCCGGTGGAGGCTCTGCAGCACGACACCGGTCCCGGGGGGTTCGAGGCCGGTGTCGGGTCCGGCCGGTCGTCTGTGTGAGGCGGCTGGCCGTCGCGCCGAGCAACCCGACATCCGGGCCCCTGGCGACGCGCGGCGACCGAGATGGCCGGCCGGGCTGCACCACTCCTCAGACGAACGGTCACGGGGGCTCGTGACTCCCTAAGGACAGCCTTGATCAACCATGTGTGGATGACACGACTGGACGACACGCTGTACTCAGGACTCGACGACGGGCCCGTCGACGGACTCGACCACGGACTCGACCACGAGGGCGGGGGCGGCGGCGGAGTCCAGGAGGACCTTGAGGTCCCCGGCCTCGGGAGCGCCGAGCCTGGAGAAGATGTCGAAGGCCTGCCGTAGGCAGTCGGTGCTCCGCGTGGTGCTGCCCAGGCCCTTGAGCGCCTTGCCCAGCACGGTCAGCGAAAGCGCCTCGCCGTACGGGTGGCCGATCTCCCGCGACACGACCAGCGCCTGCTCGGCGTGGCGCACGGCCTCCGGGTAGCGCCTGGCGGCGATGAACGTCTCGGCCAGCCGCGAGCACACCCGCTGCTCCCACACGCGCTGCTTGCTCGCCCGGAAGAACGCCAGGCACTCGGCGTGGTGGTGGACGGCCTCGGTCAGGCGGCCGACGCGGGACAGCACGATGCCGAGGTGGTAGCGGGCGCGGGCGGTGCCGGCGCCGCTGCCGATCTCCGTGAAGATCGCCAGGCCCTTCTCGGCGGCGGCGATCGCGTCCTCCGGCCGGTTGAGGCCGAGATGGTCGCGCGCGGAGTAGCTGAGCACCAGCGCCTCGCCGGCGGGCACGCCGTTCTCCCGGTACCAGCGCATGGCCGAGTCGAACCACGACAGGGCCTCGGTGTGGCGCCGCTGCCGTCCGACGACGACGGCGAGCGCGTTCTTGACCTCGCCCGTGACGATCTTCTCGCCGCGCTCCACGGACAGCTCGTGGACCGTCCTGAACTGCTCCTCGGCCTCCGTCAGCCGGTTGCCGGCGAACAGCACCCGGCCGAGCACGTAGCGGGAGCGCAGCTCGCTGCCGGCGTCGCCGATGCGCAGCGCCGCGGCCAGGACCGCCCGGGTCCCGTGGTCGAACTCGCGGGTGTGGGTGCCCGACTCCATCAGCGGCTCCATGGCCACCAGCAGGTCGGCCGCGGGCAGCAGCTCCTCGGCGGTACGCGAGTCGGACGCCGCCTGGTTGATCGCGGCGAACAGCGAGTCGCCCTCGGCGATCAGCCAGGCCACGGCCTCGTCGGCCGCACCGAACGCCCGGCCCGTGCCGACCACCACGAGGTTGTCGGCGATCATGCTGCCCTCGTAGGCCAGCCGGTGCGCCGACTGGGCCGAGGCCAGGTAGAAGCCGAGCAGCCGGCGCAGCGCCAGCGTCTTGGCCTGCTGCCGCTCGGTCCGGTCGAGGATGCGCCGGGCGAACAGCTTCAGCAGGTCGTGGAAGCGGTAGCGGCCCGGCGCGGGCGCCTCCAGCAGGCTGGCGTCGACCAGCGACTCCAGCAGGTCCTCGGCCTCGAACGGGCTCAGCGACAGCACCGCGGCGGCGGCGCCGGCGGAGATGTCGGGGCCGTTGGGCAGCGACAGCAGCCGGAACGCGCGCTGCTGGGCGGGGTCGAGCTGGCCGTAGCCGAGGGCGAACGTGGCCTCCACGGCGAGGTTGCCGACCCGGAGCTCGTCGAGGCGGCGCTGCTCGTCGGCGAGCCGGGGCACGAGCGAGGCGACCGTCCAGGACGGCCGCGCGGCCATCCGCGCCGCGACGATCCGCACGGCCAGTGGCAGGAACCCGCACGCGGCCACCACGTCCATGGCCGCCCCGTGCTCGGCGGCGACCCGCTCCGGCCCGGCCACGGACGCGAACAGCGACAGCGCCTCGTCCGGCTCCATCACGTCGAGGTCGAACAGCCGCGCCCCCGGCAGGTCGGCCAGCTTGACCCGGCTGGTGACGATGGCGGCGCAGCCGGGCGAGCCCGGCAACAGCGGGATGACCTGCCCGGCGTCGCGGGCGTTGTCGAGCAGGACGAGGATGCGGCGGTCGGCCAGCAGTGACCGGAACAGCGCGGACCGCTCGGCCGGCACCTCGGGGATCACGTCGGGCGGGATGCCGAGCGCCCGCAGGAACGCGCCCAGAGCCGACTCGGGCGCGGTCGCCTCGCCGGTGTAGCCGCGCAGGTCGGCGTAGAGCTGCCCGTCGGGGAAGAGGTCGTCGGCGGCGTGGGCCACGTGGACGGCCAGCGTGGTCTTGCCGACGCCGCCGATGCCGCAGATCACGGCCACCGGCACGCCTTCGGCCGCCGCGTGCGACGAGAGCATCCTGCGCAGCCGCCCGGAGATCTCCTTGCGGCCGGTGAAGTCGCTCACCGTGGCCGGGAGCTGCGCCGGGCGGGGCAGCTCGTGGACCGGCTCCTCCTCGCGCGGCTCCGGCTCCTCCGCGGGCCCGGGGCCGACCGCGGCGACCGGCTGCGCGGCGGCGGCGAGCGACGGATCGGCGGCGAGGATGCGCTGGTGCAGCGCGGACAGGTCGGGGCCGGGCTCGATGCCCAGCTCGTCGATCAGGGCATGGCGGGTCTCGGTGAAGACGGCCAGCGCGTCGCCCTGCCGCCCGCACCGGTACAGCGCCAGCATGAGCTGGGCCCGCAGCCGCTCGCGCAGCGGGTGATCGGCGGTCAGCGCGATCAGCTCGGACACCACGTCGGCGTGGCGGCCCAGCTCCAGGTCCACGTCCATGAGCGTCTCGATGGCGCTGAGCCGGCACTCGACGAGGCGGTCGCGCTGGTGCTCGGCGTAGGGGCCGACGGCGCCGGCCAGCGGCTCGCCCTCGAACAGGGCGAGGGCGGCGCGCAGCGCCCCGGCCGCGGCGGAGGGCCGTCCGGTCTTGCGGGCCGCCTCCGCCTCCTGCAGGCCGCGCTCGAAGCGGACGAGGTCGAGCGCGCCGTCGGACAGGCGCAGCGCGTAGCCGCGTCCCACCGAGGTGAGGAGCTCGGGGCGTGACCGGGCGGGCCGGTCGGGTTCGAGGACCGTGCGCAGCCGGGAGACGTACGTGCGCAGGGCGCCGAGGGCTCTCGGCGGCGAGTCGTCCCCCCAGACGGCGTCGATCATCTCGGCCGGGGTGACCGCACGGCCCTCGCGGAGGAGCAGCATGCCGAGAATGGACCGCTGCAGGGGCGTGCCCAGGTCGAGTTCCTCGCCCTCACGCCACGCGCGCACGGGACCGAGCACGGCGAACCGCATGCCGCCTTCGACGCTCTGACCAGCCATGCCGTATGTCTCCAGGGCAATGGAACGATTTGTTACCAAATCATAGAGCGAACCTTGCCTAACACATAGGCATGCCCCTCTGCCGGGAAAACTTCCGGCACATCGCGATCTTCGCCGAAAGGGGCGGTGACGGGATTCTCTTCGTATTTCCGGGTTAAGGCGTTGATTCGGTGTTGATCGGGCGTTGAGCACCGGAGCGGATGCTGAGCATCAAGTGAGGCATGGCCCCGGAACGACGCGGGGGCGGTCATGCCTCCCGGAACGGAATACGGGCCCCGCCCTGATCATCCGGGCGGGGCCTTGGCGGACATGGTTCCTACGCGGCCTCCACCAGCCCGAGTCTTCGCGCCAGCCGCTCACGGACGGCCGGCCACTCGGAGTGGAGGATCGAATAGAACGCCGTATCTCGGACCGTGTCGTCGGCGCCCCGGCTTTCCGCTCGCCGCACCCCGTCGAAGTGTGCGCCGAGGGCCTCGATGGCGGCCCGGGATCGGACGTTGCGTACGTCAGCCTTGAGCGTGATGCGGTGGACGTTCCAGGTCTCGAAGGCGTGTGAGAGCAGCAGGAACTTGCTCTCCCGGTTGACACCCGTGCCCTGGGCCGATGCGCCCAGCCAGGTGTAGCCGATGTCCGCCACGGACGGGACCTCGCCCACCACGCTCTGTGCGCCCGGAGGCCAGGGCATGGGGCCCTGCCAGTACTCCAGGTTCATGAGACGGGTGGCACCGATCAGGCGATCGGTGTGCAGCCACCGGATGGCGAAGGGCAGCGTGCGGCCCCCCGCCTGCTCAGCCAGCGCGGCCTCCACGTAGGAGACCATCTCGTCCCGGCCGTTCGGGACGCGAGTGAAGGCATAGGTGGAGCGGTCTTCACTCGCCGCGGCGACGAGGTCGTCGATCGCCGCGGGGCTGAGAGGTTCCAGGCGCACGAGGCGCCCGGACAGGGTGACAAGAGCGGGCATGAGCACATGATGAGGGCTGACCGGGCCCGTTGTGACCAGGCCGCGAGCACCTTCTTCGGCGGGTTTCGGGCAACATGGTGTTTGCCCAGGTCAGCGGGGGGATTCCGGGTTTCGGACGGGCCCGCCGGGCGAAGATTTCGCCTAACCGTGACATGCGGTCGGCACGAGCGCCGGCCGTCGTTCACGCGCCGCTTCCGGGCGGCCCTCCGCGAGCCCCGACAGGCCGTCCGAGAGCTGGTCCAGGGCGGCCGAGATCCACGGCAGCGTGACGGGGTTCGGGGCGTCCAGGGCGGCCAGCCGCTGCTCGGCCGTCTCGCCGTACAGGAGGCTGACCGCGACGCGCACGCGGGCGGCGGAGGGGTCGTCGCCGAACGCGTGACCGGGCAGGACGCCGATGCCGTGCTCCTCCAGCAGCAGGCGGGTGACGGCGGCCGAGCCGCCGAGGCGGAGGTGGCCGAGGTCGGGGTAGAGGTAGAAGCCGCCCTGCGGCTCCGGCGTGCGGGCGCCGACCGCGGCGAAGCGGGCGTGGACCGCCCGCGCGACCGCGCCGTGCAGGCGGCGGCTCAGCGCGACGCGTTCGGCCAGCTCGGGCGGCTCGGTGAACGCCCAGGCCGCCGCCTGCTGCACCGGCGCGGCCGGTGACGACCAGATCTCGCTGGCCACCGCGAGCAGCCTCTCGCGCAGGTCGTGCGCGTTCTCGGGCAGCCGGGTCACGCCGATCCGCCAGCCGCCCAGTGCGAGGCTCTTGCTCAGCCCGGTGGTCACGACCGTGCGCTCGGGCGCGAGGTCGGCGGGCGAGGTGTAGGGCGGGGCGGGGTCGTGCATCAGGTCGCGGTAGATCTCGTCGGAGATGATCACGAGGTCGAGCTCGCGGGCCACGTCCACCAGCCGGCCGATCGTCTCGGCGGTGGCGAGGCGGCCGGTCGGGTTGTCCGGCAGCGTCACGAGGAGGGAGCTCACGGTACGGCCCCGCGCGCGGGCGTGGCGGACCGCCTCGGCGACCCGTCCGGGGTCCGGCACGCCGCCCTCGCCGGCGGGCGGCGGTACCAGGATGGACCGGGAGCCGACGAGGTCCGCCTGCGCGGCGTAGCTGACCCAGCTCGGGGCGGGCAGGACGATGTCGCCCCCGATCGCGAGGAGCAGGGCGTACAGGAGGGGCTTGCTGCCCGGCCCGCAGACGACCAGGCCGGGGTTGGTGGGGAGTCCGCGCCGGGCCCAGTAGCCCGCCGCGGCGTCGCGCAGCTCCGGGGCGCCCGCGACGGGGCCGTAGCCGTTGCGGCCGGACGCGGCGACCAGCCGGTCGCGCAGCGCCGGGTGGACCGGCAGGCCCGCCTCGCCGAAAGCCAGGTTCAGCACGCGCTCCCCGGCACGCCGTCTTCGCTCGATGTCCTCGTTGGCCGCCAATGTGGCAGAGAGGGTGATGCTCATCCTTGTCACGTTCCCAGCCTGCGTAAAGTATTGCATCAGGACAAGCGAGGCTTTTCGTGGGTAGGCGTAAGGAGGTCCGATGCTCGATTTGCGGCGATTGACGTTGATCTGCGAGTTCGCGCGACGAGGCAGCATCGCCGCCACCGCCGCGTCGCTCGGCTACAGCCCGTCCGCGGTTTCGCAGCAGCTCGTCGCCCTGGAGCGTGAGACCGGCACGGCGCTGCTCGACCGGACCGCGCGCAGCGCCGAGCTGACCGACGCGGGCCGCCGGCTCGTGGCGCACGCCGAGCGCATCCTGTCCATGGTCGAGGAGGCGGAGTCGGACCTGTCCGCGCACGCCGGCACCCCCTCGGGACGGGTCGTGGTGACGGCCTTCCCGACGGCGGCCGTGGCGTTCGCGCCCGCGCTCGCCCGCTCCCTGCGCCGCCACACCGAGCTGACCCTCCGGCTCCGGCAGAGCCGGTCCGGCCGGGGCATGCGCGAGGTGCAGTCGGGCGAGGTGGACATCGCCCTGGTCGACGACTGGTACGGCAGCGCGCGCGACAGCGAGCACCTGCGCGTCTTCCCGCTGCTGCGCGACCCGCTCGTGCTGGTGGTGCCGCGCAAGCACCGGCTGGCCGACCCGGACGTGCCGATCGACCTGCGCGAGCTGCGCGACGAGCCGTGGATGGCCACCCCGGACGGCGAGCCGTCGCGGCTGGCCGTGGACCGGCTCCTCTCCGACGTGGGCGGCACGCGGCCGACGCCCTGGGAGTTCGAGGGGCTGGGCGCGATCCTGTCGCTGGTGGCCAAAGGGCTGGGCATCGCCGCCGTGCCGGCGCTCGCGCTCGCGGCGGGGGTGCGGGGAGTGGCGGTGCGCCAGTTCTCCGGCGACCCGGTGGGGCGGGAGGTCCACGCGGTCGCCCGCGGGTCGAGCGTCCACCGGCCGTCGGTGTCGGTGACGCTGCGGGCCGTGCACGTGGCGGCCCGCTACATCGCGGCCGACCTGGACCCGATACGCCTCGCCGACCGTTGACGCGCTCTCCGGCCTGAAGGCCGGAGCACTACGGACGATTCGGGTAGCGTGTGCGGCTATGCCGCCGACGTACGACATCGAGCGCCTCCTGCTCTCCCAGCCCAGCGTCAGCACGGTGGCCGGAGTGGACGAGGTGGGCCGGGGCGCCTGGGCCGGGCCCGTGACCGTCTGCGCGGTCGTCACCGACCTGTCCGAGCCGCCCGCCGGGCTGACCGACTCCAAGCAGCTCACGGCCGCCCGGCGCGAGGCGCTGGCCGCCGAGCTGCCGTCCTGGGCCGCGGGCATCGGCTACGGCGAGGCCACGCACGAGGAGATCGACGCTGTGGGCATGACCGAGGCGCTGCGCCGGGCCGCCCGCCGCGCTCTCGACGCCCTCCCGGTACGGCCGGGCGCGGTCATCCTCGACGGCTCCCACGACTACATCGGCCCGCCCTGGCCGGTGCGCCTGGAGGTCAGGGGCGACGCGGCCAGCGTCTCGGTGGCCGCCGCCTCGGTGCTGGCCAAGGTCAGGCGTGACGCGCACATGGCGACGCTCGGCTGCGACGACTTCGGCTTCGCCGACAACGCCGGATACCCCTCGCCCGTCCACCAGGAGGCGCTGGCCCGGCTCGGGCCCACCGAGCACCACCGCATGTCCTGGTCCTACCTCGACGACCTGCCGCAGTGGCGCCACCTCAAGCGGCACCGCGATCCGGCGGCGAGCGAGGGCCAGGTCAGCCTGTTCGGATAGAGGAGGTCCGGTGCGCGTCGGCGTCTTCCTGGTGGCGGCCGGCTTCCCCGGGCGGGACCCGGGGCGGGTGCTGGCCGACACGGTCGAGCTGGTGGTGGCGGCCGAGGAGGCCGGGTTCGACGACGCCTGGATCGCCGAGCACCACTTCATGACGTACGGGGTGTGCCCGTCGGCGACGACGCTGGCCGCCGTGGCCGTCGGGCGCACCTCGCGGATCGGCCTGGGCACGGCGGTGAGCGTGCTGTCCACCTGGCATCCCGTGGCGCTGGCCGAGCAGGCGGCCATGCTGCACCACCTGTCGGGCGGCCGGTTCACGCTGGGGGTCGGGCGGGGCGGGCCGTGGGTGGACCTGGAGGTGTTCGGGACCGGGCTGGAGCGGTTCGAGCGGGGGTTCGGGGAGTCGCTGGACCTGCTCGTACGGGCGCTGTCGGGTGACCGGGTGTCGGCCGAGGGGGAGTTCTTCCGGTTCCGGGAGGTGGCCATGGTGCCCGCGGCGACGCTGCGGCCGGTGGTGGCCTGCACGTCGGGGGCGACGCTGGCGCTGGCCGCCGAGCGGGGGCTGCCGATGCTGCTCGGGATGCACGTGGACGACCGGGAGAAGGCCGCCGCCGTGGCCGCGTACGACGCCCTGCGTGAGCCGCGGCCGGGAGCGGCCGGGCATGTGGCGGCGGCCGTGGGGCATGTGGCGGACTCGACGCGGCAGGCCGTCCGGGAGCTCAGGGAGGCGATGCCGCGCTGGCTGGAGCCCGGCCTGGCGGGCTACCTGCCGGTGGACGGGCGGCCCGGGCCCCGCCGGGACGTCGCCGCGTACGCCGGCTTCCTGACCCGGGTGCATCCGGTCGGGTCGGCGGACCGGTGCGTGGAGGCGATCCTCGGCACGGCCGAGGCCACGGGGGTGCGGCGGCTGATCCTCATGGTCGAGGGGATCGGCGACCACCGGCGGGCCGTGGAGAACGTCCGCCGCCTGGGCGCCGAGGTGCTGCCCCGCGTCCGGGCGGCGACACTGTGACCCCGCGGGGCCACGCGCCCGCCGTCGATCCCGCGGGGCCACGCGCCCGCCGTCATCGTGTGGGCGGACGCGCGGCCGGTGCGCCGGTCAGCAGTCGACCAGCTCGGGCTTCTGGTTGAGGATCTGCGCCCGAGGCGTGACGAACGCGCTCAGCGCCTCGGTCGCCGCCGGGTCGAAGACCGCGACCCGGTGGCAGTTCTGGAACGCGAGCCGTACCCCGAAGTGGCGCTCCAGCGCGCCGCGCATGGCGTCGCTGGCCAGGCACCGCAGGAGCTGGCCGCGTGCCTCCTCCGACGGAGGGGGCACCTCGTTGTCGGCGAACTCGGCTCCGTCGCGCTCCCGCTGCTGGACCAGCTCGCTGATCACCGACCACGCGTAGGGCAGGGAGTCGCGGACGCACGCGACGAACGCCGCGTCCTCGATCTCGCCGGTCCTGGCCTGGTCGAGCAGGTCGTTCGGAACGGTCAGCGACATGCTGTCTCCTCTCGAAGGGGATCGAACCGACGCTATGAGCCGTCGGCGTGAGACTCCAGATGGCTGGAGGGGGACACTCGTGTGCTCACCGGCGGCCGTAGGTGAACCCGGGGTCGATCTGCAGGGACAGGTCGAGGCCCGTGCGCGCGTCGGCCCAGGCACGGGCGTTGCGCAGGTGGAACTCCTCGGCCTGGCGGCCGAACGTCACCCAGTCCTTCTCCTGCGCGTCCACGTGCTTGAGCAGCGTGGCGAGCGTGTCGGAGTTGGCCGGCTCCAGGTCGTCGAGGGCCAGCGGCCGGCCCTGCTCCATGGCGCGGACGGCGGCCGAGTGCTCCATCCAGGCCACCAGGTCGTCGCCCACCTCCGCGCGCAGGAAGTCGACGTCGGCCGGCCCGTGGACCTTGTTGCCGACGACGGCCACACGGACGCCGAACCCGGCGGCGTGCTCGGAGTACTGCCGGTGGACGCCCACGCCCTGCCGCGTCGGCTCGGCCACGAGGAACGTCAGGTCGAACCGGGTGAACAGCCCCGAGGCGAAGGAGTCGGCCCCGGCCGTCATGTCCACCACGACGTACTCGCCGGGCCCGTCGACCAGGTGGTTGAGCAGCAGCTCCACCGCGCCCACCTTGGAGTGGTAGCAGGCGACGCCCAGGTCGTCCTCGCCGAACGGGCCGGTGGCCAGCAGCCTGACGCCGTCTGGTGTCGTCACCGCGTACGGCGAGGCGGCGAGGTCGTCGAAGCCCAGCAGCCGGGACCCGCGCCCCGGCGGCGTCGTCTTGACCATGGCGTCGGCCGACGGGATGCGCGGGTTGTCGCCGCGCAGGTGCTCCTTGATCTCGGGGAGGCGGGCACCGAGCGGCTCGGGCTGCTCCTCCGCGCCGAGAACCAGGGCCAGGTGCTGGTTGATGTCGGCGTCGATGGCGACCACCGGGCCGCCCTGGCTCGCCACGTGCCGCGCGAACAGCGCCGACATCGTGGTCTTGCCGCTGCCGCCCTTGCCGACGAAGGCCACCCTCACGATAGCTCCCGATGATGATGAAAACCGTTGTCGTTTTCGATGGCGCCCATCATGCCACACTGGCCCCATGCGCGACGACGAATTGGCGCGAGCCGTGCGGCTGCGCGAAGAGGGCAGCCACGAGGAGGCCCGCGAGCTGCTGCTCGGCCTGGCGGAGCGGCACCCGGAGGACGCCGAGGTGGCCTACCAGACGGCGTGGGTCCACGACGTGCTCGGCCTGGAGAAGGAGGCGGCGCCCTTCTACGAGCGCGCGCTGGCGGGCGAGTCGTCGAAGGGCGGGCTCAAGCCCGAGGACCGGCTGGGCGCGTTCACCGGCTACGGCAGCACGCTGAGAGTGCTCGGGCGGTACGACGAGGCGCTGGAGGTGTTCCGGCGCGGGCTGACCGAGTTCCCGGAGGACCCGGGGCTGCGGACGTTCATGTCCATGGCGCTCTACAACGCCGGCCGGGCGCGCGAGGCGGTGTCCACGCTGCTCAAGGTGCTGGCCGGCACCGAGGGGGCCGGCCAGTACCAGCGGGCGATCACCTACTACGCCGACCACCTGGACGAGACGGTCTGAGCTCGTCCCGGCCGGGCTCGTCCTAGCGGCAGGCGGCGTCCAGCGCGATCGGCCGGTCGTAGCCCTGGACGGTCGCGCCGGCCCTGGGCTGTCCCGGGGCCCGCACGGCGGGCCGGTCGGCCAGCGCCTTGGCGACCTTGGTCCGGATGAGGCCCCAGTCGGGGGCGGCGGTGTTGATCAGCGGCGGCACGAAGCTCAGGCTTCTGATCCGCGCGTGCTTCACCCGGTCCGACAGCTCGATGAACGGCGGCAGCAGGTTCTGCGGGACGTCGGTGGAGATGGCGCGCTTGGTCGCCGCGGCCAGCTTCTCGAAGCTGTTGAGCACGGTCACCGGGTCGGCCTGCTTGGCGACGGCGTAGAGCAGGCACTTCTGGCGTCCCATGCGCACGTAGTCGTCGCTGTCGGTACGGGAACGGCCGAACCACAGCGCCTCCTGGCCGGAGAGCTTGCGGGTGCCTGCGGACAGGAGCCCTTCGCGGTACTTGCCGTACACGATGGGCTGCTTGATGGTGACCTTCACGCCGCCCATGGCGTCGATGATCTGGGCGAAGCCCTTCATGTCGACCATCGCGTAGTAGCTCACCGGGATGCCGAGGATGTCGCTGACGGTCCGCTTGAGCAGGCTGGGCCCGCGCTGGCCGCGGCGCACGCCGGGCACCGTCTCCGGGTAGTCCTCGGCGTACTGGAAGACCTCGTTGAGCAGGCCGGGCGTGTCGGGGCCGTTGCCGGTGAAGCCCTGCGGGAAGCGCCGGCGGGCCGGGCCGCTCGGCATCTGGACGTGCTCCAGGTTGCGCGGCAGGCCGAACAGGGTGGTGTCGCCGGTCGCGGTGTCGACGCTGGCCACGGTCATGCTGTCGGTCCGCACGCCGGGGCGGCCGGGCGCGGAGTCGGCGCCGATGAGCAGGACGTTGATCCGCGCGGCGCCGTTCCACGGGTCGTCGGCGACGATCGGGGTCATGTCGGCCGTGAAGATTGAGTCGACCACGTCGTGCGACACGTAGGCGAGCCGGGCCGCGTACGCGGTAGGCACCAGGACGAGCGCGCACAGCCCGGCGGTGAAGGCCGCGGTGAGGACGCGCCCCACGGGGTGGGGCCGGCGCGGCCGGACGAGCACGAACGACCGGACGATCACGGCCGACCAGGCGAGGGCGAGCGCGGCCAGCCCGACCGAGAAGACCGTGAGCCAGAGGGGCTGGACGGCCAGGGCCAGCACCTTGGTGCCGAAGGCGGTCACCGCGGTGATGATCACGGCCAGCACCAGCACGTGCGTCACCATGAGGGCGAAGCCGGTCTTGCGGCGATCCGTGGCGACATGCGCCACGCCCCACAGGAGCGCCGATCCCAGGGTCAGCGCGATCGCCGCACCGGGACCGAAGCCACGGTCTCTGCTCGTCATCCCTGGTCAACCCCCTGTTTTGCGCAGCTGTCCTCCACGTTAGTGATGGTTTGATGTCGAATAAGGGCGGCTTAGGGGAAGTGTCGTACCAATTCCCGGTCAACTGATACTTGCGATATAACGTGAGTATGAGACGTGGACGCTACGGGTTCGACGCCCCGATGGCCCTGCTCGGCCTCGTGGCCGGGGCCGTCACGCTGCTCGTCCTGGCGGTGACGTCCTTCGTCCAGGACGTCCCGGCGGCCGGGATCGCCTTCCTCCTCGGGGGTCTCTACACGCTGGCCAGCGCTGCCAGCTACCTCTACACGACCCGGCGCGGCAAGTTCGCCGTGTGGGCGGCCGAGCTGGAGCGGCTCAAGGGCGACGAGCGGCTGCTCGACCTCGGCTGCGGGCGGGGGGCGGTGCTGCTGCTCGCCGCGCGGCGGCTGCCCGAGGGCCGGGCCACCGGCGTGGACCTGTGGCGCTCACGCGACCAGTCGGGCAACGACGAGAATGTCACCCGGGCCAACGCCGAGGCCGAGGGCGTCTCGGTCGGCCTCGTCACCGGCGACATGCGCGAGCTGACGTTCGACGACGAGTCGTTCGACGTGGTGGTGTCGAGCCTGGCCATCCACAACATCCCGGACGCCGGAGGCCGGGAGAAGGCCGTCCGGGAGGCGCACCGCGTGCTGCGGCCCGGCGGGCTCATGCTCATCGCGGACTTCCAGCACACGCCCGCCTACGAGGACACGCTGCGGGAGCTCGGCGTCGTGGAGGTCCGCCGGCGCGATCTCGGCTGGCGATTCTGGTACGGCGGGCCGTGGTTCAGGACCTGGATGCTGGAGGCCCGCAAGCCCCTCACCGCCGTGTGAGGCGACGTTTGCGATCCGCCGATCGGGTACCAGGTTCTCTTCATGAGGGACGTGGATACCGGCACAATCACCACCAAGGTGCCCGCACGGCTGGACCGGCTGCCGTGGTCACGCTGGCACTGGATGATCGTCATCGGACTCGGCACCGTCTGGATCCTCGACGGCCTCGAAGTCACCATCGTCGGAAACCTCTCGGCCCAGCTCGCCAAGCCCGGCAGCGGCATCGACATCACCCAGAGCCAGGTGGCCGGGGCCGCCGCCGCCCTGTACGTGGCCGGAGCCTGTCTGGGCGCGCTGTTCTTCGGCTGGCTGACCGACAGGTACGGGCGTAAGAAGCTGTTCATCATCACGCTCGTCGTGTACCTGGTGGCGACGGCCATGACGGCCTTCTCCTTCAACGCCTGGTGGTTCTTCCTCTTCCGGTTCATGACCGGCTTCGGCATCGGCGGCGAGTACGCGGCCATCAACTCGGCCATCGACGAGCTCATCCCGAGCCGCCACCGGGGCCGCATCGACATCATCATCAACGGCAGCTACTGGCTCGGCGCGGCGGGCGGCGCCCTGCTGACCGTGCCGCTGCTCAACGACCTGCCGGTCAACATCGGCTGGCGGGTCGCCTTCGGCCTCGGCGTGGTGCTCGGCCTGGCCATCCTGCTCGTACGCCGGCACGTGCCGGAGAGCCCGCGCTGGCTGTTCATCCACGGACGCGGCAAGGAGGCCGAGCAACTCGTCGGCGAGATCGAGGAGCAGGTGGGCGGCGACCTGCCGGAGCCGAAGAGCTCGGTCACCATCCACCAGCGCAAGTCGATCGGCTTCGGCCGGATCGCGCACACCATGGTGGCGCTCTACCCCAAGCGCACGATCCTCGGGCTGTCGCTGTTCATCGGGCAGGCGTTCCTCTACAACGCCATCACCTTCGGGTACGCGCAGATCCTGTCCACGTTCTACAAGATCGACACGCACACCGGGTACTACTTCGCCGTGATCGCGGTCGGCAACTTCCTCGGCCCGCTGCTGCTCGGGAAGCTGTTCGACACGGTCGGCCGGGTACCGATGATCTCGGCCACGTACATCGGCTCGGGCCTGCTGCTGCTCGGCACCGCGTGGCTGTTCAGCCAGGGCATGCTCACCGCCGTCACGCTGACCGCCTGCTGGTGCGCGGTGCTGTTCGTCGCCTCGGCGGGCGCCAGCTCGGCCTATCTGACGGTCAGCGAGATCTTCCCGATGGAGACCAGGGCGATGGCGATCGCGTTCTTCTTCGCGATCGGCACCGCGGCGGGCGGCATCGCCGGTCCGCTGGTCTTCGCCGGGCTGGTCTCGACCGGCGTGCCGGGCGACACGGCGCTGGCGTTCACGATCGGCGCCGTCATCATGATCGCCGCGGGGATCGTGGAGCTGTTCCTCGGGGTCAAGGCCGAGCAGAAGGGCCTGGAGGAGATCGCCGCGCCGCTCACAGCAGCTTCGGTAGACACGGCCGCATGACCCTCAGCACCTGCGTGCTGTCGGACAGGTAGAGGTGCGGCACGTCGACGAACACCCGCATCGGACCGCAGTCCAGGCCGAGGCTCCGCGCGACCCCGGTCTGGACGTCCGACAGCGGCACGTAGTTCAGGTAGCTGGTGAACGCGTTCTGCGACCGGAACGCCGCCGTCATCACCAGCCCGCCGTCGCGGATCCGGAAGGCCAGCCCGCTCAGGCACGGCACCGAGTCGTACGGCTCGCCCGGCCCGGTCAGCGAGATCCAGGCGCTCTTGCTGTACGGCTTGGTGCGCAGCAGCTCCACGGCCCACCCGAGCTGTCCCCGGATCCGCGCCCCGTAGCTGTACTTGAACGGGGGCACGACCGTGTCCTGGGTGAACTTGCGGCAGTAGAGCGCGAGCCGGTCCGCGTCGCCGTACCTCTCCAGCAGCGGGTCGTCCCGCCGCACCTGCGCGATCTCGAAGAGCACGGGCGGCCCCTCCATGACAGGGCCGCGGTCGTCGTCGCCGAGCGCGCCCTCCGTCCACACGTGGCGCATCATCCAGATCCACGCCTCCCCACATGACGCCCACATCGCAGGGCCGGGCATTCACGTCTCCATGTTCGGGAACTCGTACGGATTGCGGGGCAGGCGGCGCCGCCTCGTGACGTTGCAGCGCACGTAGTAGACCGAGTAGTGGACCAGCGCCACCAGCGCGATGCTCGTGCTCAGCAGCACCGCGTTGGGCGCCTGGCCACTGAGGCCGGTGACGCCGACCACCAGGTAGGCGCTGTCGGCGACGGCCAGCATCATGACGTTGATCCCGGGCCAGGCGAGCGGCGCGAACGTCTCCGGGTAGCGCGGGTCGACCGGCAGGTTCGGCGACCAGGCCAGCTCGTCCTTGAGCCGGGTCGCGTACAGGAGCCGGAAGTTGTTGATCGCCCGTGCCGTGCGGGCGTGCGCGTTGACCGCCTCGATCAGCCGCAGGAACGGCAGCCCGGTGAGCAGCCCGAACGCCGTCACCAGGGCGAACAGGTACCACGGCACGGTGTGCCAGGAGGTGAGGGCGCGCGGGTCCACCACCTTGGCGCTGATGAGCGCGATGGTCGCCAGGAAGGGGCCGGACAGCAGGCTCATCCCCAACCTGGTCATCTTCAGCCGCTCGTCCTTGGCGGCGAGGTGGACGGCGTAGATGCCGGTGAAGTCGACTGCGGCGAGCTGGAGGAACTGGCTCGCCGGCGGCTCCTCCTCCGGCGTCATGCGAGGGGGCGTCTTCCGCATGAGGTGCTCCTGTAGGGGGCCAGCTGCCTCCTAGTATGAGCACATTTTTGGGATCTGTCGGGTTATTCCTTCCAATTGTTCCAACAAATCGCAGTCGGCATCGGTCAACCGGCCGAGCTCGCCCATCCGCGCAGGCGCGCGGGCACCGGCAGTAGACATGATGATCTGCTGTTGGTCGACGAGATCCAGCGGGCCCCAGAGCTGTTGCTGCCGATCAAAAGAGAGGTCGACCGGGATCCGCGTCCTGGACGCTTCCTGCTGACCGGGTCCGCGCGTCTCCTCGACCTCAAGGACCTCCCCGATGCCTATCGTCATCAAGAGGATTCCCGCTTGGTCGTCCAACGCCACAACTCGGGCGATCGTCACGCCGAAGCTGCTGGTCGTGGACTCTGGCCTCGGTGGCAGGCTGACAGGGCTCGTACCGGAGCGCGCCTTGGATCCGCTCGCTCCGGTCGGTCCTCTGCTGGAGAACTTCGCGGTAGATCGCCCGGCAGCTCACGTGGGCCGACGAACCCGTACAGCTCCTCCACTACCGCAACCGCGACAAGGTCGAGGTGGACGCCGTACTGGAGCACGCCTCCGGTGACGTGGTCGGCATTGAGGTCAAGGCCGCGCCGCTCTCTGGGTGCTGGAGCCTTGACCGGTCTGGCGGTGCGGCTTGTGCCTGACACCGTGTCAGGCGGTATGCCTGTTCTCGTGACGACGGCTTCGGAGGAGGAGCGCATGGAGATCGCCGAGCGGATCGACGGGCTGCTGGCGGCCGGGAAGGCGCCGGGCCTGCACGGGCTCGTCGTGGTCCGGGACGGCCGGGTGGTCCTGGAGCGGTACGGCGAGGGGGAGGACTTCCGGCTGGGCGAGCCGCTGGGGCACGTGAGGTTCGGGCCGGACGTGCTGCACGACATCCGGTCCGTGACCAAGAGCGTAGTCGCCCTCCTGTACGGCATCGCCCTGGGCGACGGCCTGGTGCCCGGCCCCGGCGAGCCGCTGCTACCGGCCTTCCCCGCGTACGCCGACCTGGCGGAGGCCAGGAAGGACCTCACGGTGGAACACGCGCTGACCATGACCCTCGGCCTGGACTGGAACGAGAACGTGCCGTACACCAGCACCGCCAACAGCGAGCTGGCCATGGAGGAGGCGCCCGACCGCTACCGGTACGTCCTGGAGCGTCCCGTCGTGGAGGAGCCCGGGAAGCGGTGGCACTACTGCGGTGGGGCGTCGGCGCTGCTCGGCAAGCTCATCGCCGACGGGGCGGGCGTGCCGCTGGAGGAGTTCGCGCGGGAACGGCTGTTCGGGCCGCTCGGGATGCGGTTCGAGTGGACGGCCAACCGCGGGGTCGTGCTCGCCGCCGCCGGGCTGCGGCTGCGGCCGCGCGACCTGGCCGCGCTGGGGTCGCTGGTGCTCGACGGCGGGCGCGGGCTGGTGCCGGAGTGGTGGATCGGCGAGGTGCTGCGGCCCCGGGTCGAGATCTCCGAGGGCTACGCGTACGGCTACCAGTGGTACGTGAGCCCGGGGCAGTGGGTGGGCGCGACCGGGAACGGCGGGCAGCGGATCGTGGTGGTCCCCGAGCGGCGGCTGGTGGTGGGCGTCACGGCCGGCGAGTACGACGCCGCCGAGCAGTCCAGCACCGCGGTGGTGCTGGAGGAGGTGCTCAGGGAGGACTGACACCGGGCCGGACGCCGGCGGCGCACAGCTCGGACGCCGGGTTCACACGGGGAGGTGCGCGATCGCGGCACGGAACGCGGCGACGGCCGCCCCGATCGCCGGGTGGCCGCCGTACCCCCTGCGGAAGGCCGCCAGCGTGCGGCGGCTCAGCGGCAGCTCGGTGAGCGTCACGCCCGGCGGCGGGGCGAGCGCGGCCAGGCGCGGCACCAGGGCGACGCCCTGCCCGGCCGCCGCGAACGCGAGGACCGTGTCGAAGTCGTCCACCTGGTGACGCACCCTCGGCTCGAACCCCGCCGCCTGGCAGGCCCGGATCGTCATGGCGTGGCAGAGCGTGCCGGGCTTGCCGGTGATCCACGGCTCGTCGCGGGCGTCGGCGAGCGCCGTCCGGCCGGTCAGGTACATGGACTCGGCGAACAGCGGCTCCGTGGCCAGCGCGGGGTCCGCCTCCGGCGGCACGAAGTCGTACTCGTGGACCAGGGCGACGTCCAGCTCGCCCGCCCGCAGCGCGCCGGAGACGTCGGCGGGGTCGATCTCCGACACCATCGGCTCCAGCGCCGGGCAGGCGCGGGCCAGCTCGGCGAGCGCGGCGGGCATCAGCGCGCGGGCCGCCGTCGGGAACGCGCCGATCCGCACGGGCCCCGACGGCTCGCCCCGGACGGCCGCCAGCGCCGCCGACGCGCGCTCCAGCTCCTCCAGTACGGCCTGCGCGTGCTCCACCAGCAGGCGACCGGCCGGGGTCAGCGTGACGGCGCGGCCGGTCCGCCGCAGCAGCGGCACGCCCGCCTCCCGCTCCAGCGCGCTGAGCTGCTGCGACACCGCCGACGGGGTGAACATGACGGCTTCGGCGACGGCGGCGATCGTGCCGCGCCTGGCCAGCTCCCGAAGCAGGCGCAGCTTCCGAGGGTCGAGCATCAGTCCAGCTTAGGCTCAACCGCACGAATCCGAACTGGACCTGACGTACGGACCCGGGCCAGGCTCGAAGCATGCTCAAGGGAATCCACGTACCGCTCGTCACGCCGTTCACCCCCACCGGGGAGGTGGCCGCCGGGGCGCTGGACAAGCTCGCCCGCCGCGTGCTCGACGAGGGCGCGTCCGGCCTGGTCGCGCTCGGCACCACCGGCGAGGTCGCGGCGCTGACGCCGGCCGAGCGCGCGCAGGTGGTCGAGGTGTGCGCCGAGGTCTGCCGGGAGCGCGAGGCGCCGCTGACCGTGGGCGTCAACGGCAACGACACCCGCTCGGTGCTCGCGGCGCTGGAGGAGCTGCCGCCGGACGTCACGGCCGCGCTGGTGACCGTTCCGTACTTCCTGCGCCCCTCCGAGCGGGGCGTCGTGGCGCACTTCGAGGCGCTGGCCGACGGGACGCCGGTGCCGCTGGTGATCTACCACATCCCCTACCGGACCGGTCAGGCCGTGGGCGCCGCCACGCTGCGTCACCTGGGCGGGCACCCGATGATCGCCGGGGTGAAGTACGCGACCGGCGGCGTGGACCAGGACGTCCTGGACCTGCTCGGCGACCTGCCCGAGGGCTTCGACGTGCTGGGCGGCGACGACGCGGTCATCTCGCCGCTGCTCGCGGCGGGCGCCTCCGGCGGCATCATGGCCTCGGCGAACCTCGCTCCCGCGGACTTCGCGGACCTCGCCGCGGCCTGGAGCGCGGGCGACGTGACGCGGGCACGGGACCTCGGCCATCGCCTGGCCCGGCTGTCGGCCGCCCTGTTCGCCGAGCCGAACCCGGTCGTCACCAAGGGCGTCCTGCACGCCCAGGGCCTCATCCCGACACCCGACGTCCGGCTGCCCCTGCTGCCCGCGAGCGAGCCCTCGGTCACGACGGCCCTGGCCCTGCTGGGCTGAGAGCTGGCTACTCTCGGACGAATGATCACGAATCGCCCCACGGCGCGCGTCATCCTCGCCGGCCCCGGCGACCGCGTGCTGCTGTTCCGCTTCGTCCCACCCGATCCCTGGCCATGCGAGCCCGCATGGCACCTGCCCGGAGGCGGGATCGAACCGGGCGAATCGGTGGCGGACGCGGCTCGCCGAGAGGTTCACGAGGAGACCGGCTTCGTCCTCGCACCCGAAGACCTGGGCGAGCCGGTGGCCGTCAACGCGGGACAGTGGTCGATCGAGGGAAGCCGCTACTACACCGTGCACACGTACTTCTTCGCCCGGGTCCCGGCGGTGGAAGTGCCCCGAGCCGGGGACGACGGGTTCGGGCACCGATGGTGGACCGCGGCCGAGCTCGACGCGACCACGGAGCGGGTCTTCCCACCCGGGCTGGCCGTGCTGCTGAACGACCTGCTCCAAGGAGTACGGCCCGAGCGGCCCGTCACTCTCGACTGGTGAAGCCGGCCGCGTGACAGGTTCGCCGGCCTGCACCTGGAGCATGTTTCACGTAAAACATCGCTTGACCTCAAGCGTGGTTGAGGCGGCACTGTCGCCCCATGAGCCAAGCAACGATGAGAGCAGCGGCGTTCGCGACCCCCGGCGGGCCCGAGGTGCTCCAGGTCATGGAGGTGCCGCTGCCCGAGCCCGGACCCGGCCAGGTGCGGGTGCGGGTGAGGGCGGCGGGCGTGCAGCCGTTCGACGCGGCGGTCCGGCGGGGCTGGACCCCTCCGGGTGTCACCGGCGGGCTGCCGCGCGTGCCCGGCAACGAGTTCGCGGGTGTGGTGGACGAGGTGGGCGAGGGTGTGTCAGGTGTCGAGCCGGGGGCCGAGGTGCTCGGGTTCTCGTTGCTCAACGCGTACGCGGAGTACGTCGTCGTGCCGGCCGCCCACGTGACTCCCAAGCCCGGCGGGGTCCCGTGGGAGGTGGCGGGCGCGCTGACCGCGGCCGTGCAGACGGCGGAGCTGGCGCTGGACGGGCTCGCGGTGGGCGAGGGCGACACGCTGCTCGTCCACGGCGCGGCCGGCGCGGTGGGCACGGCGGCGGTGCAGATCGCCCGGTGGCGGGGCGCCACGGTGATCGGCACGGCCCGCGAGGAGAACCACGAGCACCTGCGCTCCCTCGGAGCCGTTCCCGTCGTGTACGGCGACGGCCTGGCCGACCGGGTTCGCGCGCTCGCGCCCGGCGGCGTGGACGCGGCCCTCGACGGGGCCGGCGGGGTGGCCGTGGACGTCTCGCTGGAGCTGGTCAAGGATCGCGCCCGCGTCCTCACACTGGTCGAGCACGGCAAGGCCGCCGAGCTGGGCATCAAGGTGACGCGAGGTGAGCGCACGGCCGAGCGCCTCGGCCGGTACGCGGCGGAGTACGCCTCGGGCCGGCTGCTCTTCCCGATCCGGCGGACGTACCGGCTGGAGGAGGCGGCGGACGCGCACCGGGAGATCGAGACGGGCCACGGCCGCGGGAAGATCGCCCTCACCGTCGGCTGATCCCCGGCAGGGGCCGGTCAGCCGGTGGTCCTGTGCCGCTGGTTGAACCGGCCCACCTTCGCGCGGTTGCCGCAGCCCTCCATGGAGCACCAGCGGCGGCTGCCGTTCTTGCTCACGTCGAGGAACCACAGGACGCAGTCGGGGTGCGCGCACCTGCGCACCCGCGACGGCCGCTCGCCCATCATCCGCACGAACGCCGCCGCTGCCGTCCACGCCGGGCGCCAGGCCGGCTCGTCCACGACGACCAGCTCGTCCGGCTCGCCGTCACGCATCACCGGCCGGACCGCGCCATGGCCGAGCACGTCGTTCAGGCCCGTGTGGCCCCGGCCTTCGAGCGCGTCCCGTACGGCCTCGCGGGCCAGCACGAGCCGGTCGCGCACCGCCTCCAGATCGGCGTCCGGGCCGGCGGCCATCGCCTGGTCGGACAGCCAGGCACGAACCCCGTCGAGGTCGTCGAGCTGGTCGGCCCGCGCGCCGTGCTCCATCCACACCGTGTTGACCAGGTCCAACGCCACGGGCTCCCCGCGAAGCGGGCGGACTCTCATTTGGCTAACCCCTCAAAGCGGTTTGACCGGTTATCTTTTGCCATGCTATCACTTAACCGGTCAAAGCGTTTTGAGTGGTTAGGGAGTGGCGTCATGGTCGTGTCGCGCGAGAACGCGTTACCGGAGATCGTCCGGGGCAGGATGGTGTCGCGGGCGCCCGCCCGGGTGCCGGTCCGCACGGTGGTGACGGCGACCGGGGCGGCGCTCGCGGCGCTGCTGGTGCTCGCCGGTGTGGCCAGCGTGAGCGGGCTGGCGCTGTTCGCGCTGCCGTTCGTGGCCAGCGCCGCCATCGTGGCCCTGGCCCCGGCCGCGCCGTTCGCGCAGCCCCGCAGCGTCGTCCTCGGGCACGCCGGCGCGACCGTGGTGGCTCTGGCCGTGACCGCGGTGGGCGGGCCGTCGATCTGGACGGCTGCCGTCGCCGCGGCGCTGACCACGGCTCCGATGCTGCTGCTGCGCGCCCCGCACCCGCCGGCCACCGCGACCGCCGCCCTCATCGGCCTCACTGCGCCCGCCCCGTGGTACCTGCTGACCCCGGTGGCCGTGGCCAGCGCCGTCGTGATCGTCAGCGGCGTGCTGCTCGGCCGGCTGCTGCCCGCCCACCGGTACCCGGCCTACTGGCTGTGACGGCTAGACGCGCTCCCGCACTGCCCGGGCGATGGCGAGCTGCACCTCGTTCATCCGGTCGGAGCCGTCCTGGACGTCCCAGATCGTGTTCTGCAGGGCACGGCCGAGCGTCCACCGGGCCGCCCGCGGCCGGTCCAGCCCGAGCAGATCCGTCATCAGGTCGAAGCGCCTCAGCACCGCCCGCCGCACGTCGCCCGAGCCCACGACGTCGTCCCACCGGTTGTGGAGCGCGGGCATGAGGTCGAACCCCGGGTCGCCCGCGAGCGGCTTCGGGTCGATGGCCAGCCACGGCTCGCGGTCGCCGGCGAGCACGTTGTCGTAGTGCAGGTCCCAGTGGAGCAGCCGGTCACCCGGCTCGCCCGCCACCTCGGCGACGGCCGCCGCGCAGGTGTCCACCCATTCCCGGTCGCCGTCGCGGGCCAGCCCCTGGACGGTCGCGGGCACGTCGTCCAGCATGCCGCGGGCGATGTCGCCCAGCCGCCGCGTCCCCGGCGGCGCGGGCAGGGCCACCAGCCGCCCGAGCAGCCCCGTCAGGATTCGCAGTGCCTCCATGTCGTCGGGCACGGACGACAGCGGCCGGTCCGCGTCGAGCCGTTCGAGCAGGAGCGTGCCCGTGCCCGGGTCCTCCTCCAGCAGCCGTACGACGCCGCGCCCGGCCCACGCGCGCAGGCCGGGGCCCTCGCTGGAATTCTCGTCGGTGACCGGCTGGAGCTTGAGCGCGGCCCGCGTGCCGTCGGCGCGCACCACGGGCAGCACCAGCGAGACCATGCCGTGCCACGGCCCGCCGTCGAGGCGCAGCCCCCACTCCTCCAGGTAGCGCTCGGCCAGCGCGGGCAGCCCAGCCGACCAGGCCCGCCCGGCCTCACCGTCGAACTTCACATGCAGCGCGGTCAGCGCCTCCGGCACAACGATCTGCATCGCCCCAGCCTGTACCACCGGTGCGGGTCACGGGTCCGGGGCGATCGACTTCCTGAGGGAGCGCAGGCAGAGCCGAAGGGCCGCGTGCCGGGGCGCCCCCTCGTCGCGCGCGTGCGGCGCGCCCGGACCGGCGGCTGGTGACGGCGGCCGGCTGGATCAGTAGTGCCAGGGGAACGGCGACCAGTCGGGCGCCCGCTTCTCCAGGAACGAGTCGCGCCCCTCGGCCGCCTCGTCCGTCATGTACGCGAGCCGGGTCGCCTCGCCCGCGAAGACCTGCTGCCCCACGAGCCCGTCGTCGATCATGTTGAAGGCGAACTTCAGCATCCGCTGCGCCGTCGGCGACTTGCCGTTGATCTTGCGGGCCCAGTCGAGGGCCGTGGCCTCCAGCTCGGCGTGCGGCACCACGGCGTTGACCATGCCCATCCGGTGGGCGTCGGCCGCCGAGTAGGTGTCGCCGAGGAAGAAGATCTCGCGGGCGAACTTCTGGCCCACCTGCCGGGCCAGGTACGCCGAGCCGAAGCCGCCGTCGAAGCTGGCCACGTCGGCGTCGGTCTGCTTGAAGCGGGCGTGCTCCTCGCTGGCCAGTGTGAGATCGCTCACGACGTGCAGGCTGTGCCCGCCGCCGGCCGCCCAGCCGGGCACCACGCAGATCACGATCTTCGGCATGAACCGGATGAGCCGTTGCACCTCCAGGATGTGCAGGCGGCCCGTGGAGGGGGAGCCGTCGGCGTACTGGTAGCCGTCCTTGCCCCTGATGCGCTGGTCGCCGCCCGAGCAGAACGCCCAGCCGCCGTCCTTGGGCGACGGGCCGTTGCCGGTGAGCAGGACGCAGCCGACGTCGGTGGTCTGCCGGGCGTGGTCGAGCGCGCGGTGGAGCTCGTCGACCGTCTGCGGCCGGAAGGCGTTGCGCACCTCCGGGCGGTTGAACGCGACGCGGACCGTGCCCTGGTCGACCGCCCGGTGGTAGGTGATGTCGGTGAAGTCGAATCCCTCGACCGCCTGCCACGCCTTGGGATCGAACAGCTCGGAGACCATGCGCCAGAGCCTAACCGAACCCCTTCGTGCCGCCCCGTTCAGGTGAGCGGGTCAGGTGACCTCGGCTCGCAGCTCCGCCAGCAGCTCGCCCTGGTCGGCGAGCATGTCGGTGAGGATGCGCCGGGCGGTGTCGAGGAGCTGGGACAGCTCGGGGGTCGCGAGTGTGTAGACGACCGTGCTGCCCTCGCGGATGGCGCTCACGATCCCGGCCCTGCGCAGCACCGCCAGCTGCTGGGACAGGCTCGACGCCTCGATGTCGATCTGGGCCAGGAGATCCCTTACGGGGAGTGGTCCTTCCTGCAGCAGCTCCAGCACTCGGACGCGAGCGGGGTGGCCGATAGTGCGGAAGAAGTCGGCCTTGGCCTGGTAGACCTCCACGTGCATAGTGACAGACTAATCCAGTTCACTTGCATAATTCTTCAAGTCGTAACGTTGTTGGCTAGGATGACAGCGGGGACTAGGGAGTTGCCATGGGCCGAGGAAGAGCCAAGGCGAAGCAGACAAAGGTCGCTCGCCAGCTGAAGTACACCAGCCACACCATCGACTACGACCGGCTGCGCGAGGAGCTCGGCGTCGACTCGAGGCGTGACGACATGCATCCGGTGACGTCGTCCGAGCAGGAGTCCGAGCCCGCCCGTTGAGGCGGGTCCGGACTGCTCCCTCGCGGCGGGTCACGCGGGTCACCAGGTGCGCGCACGGGCACGGGCCCGCGCGGTGACGCGGGCGTGCCTGGCCGGCGCGAGCGTGACGTTCTTCAGCCGCCTGGCCTCCGGGGCCGGATCGGTCACCGACAGGTCCAGGCGGCGCAGCACCTCGCGGATGACGACGCGCATCTCCAGCAGGGCGAGCTGCGCCCCGACGCAGAACCTCCTGCCGCCGCCGAACGGCATCCACGACCGGGCGTGCTGGTGCCCGCCGAGGAAGCGCTCGGGCCTGAACTCCTCGGGCTCGTCCCAGACCGCCGGGTCATGGTGCACGAGCGGGATGCTGGGTCCGGCGTACCATCCGGCGGGCACCTCGTAGCCGCCCAGTCGTAGCGGGGCGTCGAGCATTCTCGGCGCCTCGTACACCACCGGCCGCACGCGCAGGACCTCCTTGACGACCGCGTCGAGGTACTCCTCGTCGTCCGGCAGGCGCTCCAGCACGGCGGGCAGGCGCAGCAGGCGCTCGAAGGCCCAGGCCAGGCCGGTGGCCGTCGTCTCGTGCCCGGCGAGCAGCATGGTGATCAGCTCGTCGCGGATCTCCGCGTCGCCCAGCTCCGTCTCCAGGAGGCGGCCGAGCACGTCGGTGCCGCCGGGCTCCGCGCGCCGGCGGGCGATCTCGTCGTACAGGATCGCGTCGACGGCGGCCCGCAGCCGCAGGAACCGCCCGTACGGGAGGAACGGCACGCGCCCCATGGCGGGCCGCAGCCGGGGCGGCGCCATCGCGACCGTCATCGAGCTGCTCACGTGCAGCAGCTCGGGCAGCAGCCGTCGCAGCCGGTCCAGGCGCGCGGCGTCGCTGATGCCGAAGACCAGCCGCAGGATCACCTCCAGCGTGATCTCCTGCATGCGCCCGCGCAGCGCGAACGGCCGGCCGAGCGGCCAGGCGGCGATGCGCTCGGCGGCGATCTCGGTGATCTCGTCGTGGTAGCCCGCCACCTGCCTGGCGCGCAGCGGCGGGGTCAGCAGCTTGCGGTGGGACCACCAGGGGTCGCCGTCCAGTGTGAGCACCGAGTGGGCGCCGACCAGGGGTTCGAGGAAGTCACGCCGGGCCTCGCCGGCCAGGCCGCCGCCGAGGTCGGTCCGGTAGACCTGCTCGGCCAGCTCCCCGGTGGCGACGTACACCTCGGGCGGGAAGCCGAGGTAGCGCGCGGTGAAGACCGGGCCGTGGCGGCGATGGCAGCTCTCGAAGAATCCCACGGGGTCGGCCATGAACCAGGCGGTCTGGGCTGCGGCCGGAAGCCGGGGTCCGGGTGGGATCATGTCGCACCTCACTATATATACGTACGTCATACACGCTCGTATATATCTGTAGCATGGATCCCGTGTCACGAACAGAGGCCGGCGGATACCGGGAACGACTGCTGGCCGCCGCGGTGAGCTGCCTGCGCGACAAGGGCTACGCCCGCACGACCGCCCGCGACCTGGTCGCGGCGTCCGGCACCAACCTCGCGTCCATCGGCTACCACTTCGGCGGCAAGGACGCGCTGCTCAACGAGGCCATCATCGGCGGCTTCGAGCGGTGGACCGACCGGGTGGAGGAGGCGATCTTCGGCGCCGGGGCCGGCACGCCGCGCGAGATGCTGGAGCGCGCCATGGTCGCCCTGGTCGACGTTTTCGAGGAGCTGCGGCCCCTGCTCGTGGTGTGCGTGGAGGGGTACCCGGCGGCGCTGCGCGAGGACGCGCTGCGGGAGAAGCTGGCGGGGGCCTACGCGCGGGCCCGCCAGGCGGGTGCCGACATGCTCCGGCGGGCCGGCGCCGAGGCGGGCGGGGAACCGCCGGTCGCGCCCGAGGCGCTGGTGTCCGTGCTCATCGCGGTCTCCGACGGCCTCATGCTCCAGTGGCTGCTCGACCCGGAGAGCACGCCCGACGCCCGCCAGGTCGTGGACGCGCTCGCCGCCCTGTCGGCGTTCGCGAGCTGAGGCACCTGCCACGCGCCCCGCGCCGCCGCGGCCGGGGTCCCGGCTCGCGGCCCGGACCGTGGTCCGGGCCGCGCCTCGCCGGGGTCATGTCCGGGTGGCGGTGTGGGCGAGGATGGCGCCGGCCAGCTCCTCGTGCGTCTCGGGCGGAAGGGTGTGCCCCATGCCCTCGACCATGAGCAGCCGCGCCCCCGGGATCTGCTCCGCGATGATCGCGCCGTGGCCCGGCTTGGCCGGCTCGTGCGTGCCCTCGACCACCAGCGTCGGCGCCTTCACCTGGTGCAGCACGCCCTCCGGCTCGAAATCGGGCTTGGCGGCCGCGGCCAGCCGGTGATTCGCGACGGCGGCGAGGTCGCGCGCCCGCTCGAAGATGCGCTCCTGGAGCCGCCGCTCGGCGTCCTCGTCGAACGGCAGGGCGGTGCCGTGCAGCACCCGCGCCTCCTCGATCATCCGGTCGATCTGCTCGCGCCGGCTCGCGGGCGGCGGGCTCGCGATCACCTTCCGGAAGTGGTCGACGAACTCGGGCCTGGGCGGCGGCAGGCTGCCCTCCGGCTGCGGCTCGCCCATGAGCGCCCGCATGATCACCGCTCCCTCGTGCCCGCCGAGCGGGGAGGAGCCGATCACGGTCAGCGTGCGCACCCGCTCGGGATGCTGGACCGCGATGAACTGGCCGAGCAGCCCGCCCGCCGAGTGGCAGACGAGGTGCGCGCTCTCCAGCCCGTACGCGTCCATGACCCGCAGCACGTCGTCCTTGATGTCGTCCCATGTGTACGGCTGCGTGGCGAAATCGAAGACGGACGAGCGGCCCGTGTCGCGGTGGTCGTAGCGGATCACCCGCCGGCCGCCGGCCGCGAGCCGCCCCACCAACGCGTCGGGCCACAGGACGCCCTGCGACATGGAGCCCATCACCAGCAGGATCGGAGTGTGTGCCGGGTCGCCGAACTCCTCGGTGTGGAGCTGGACGCCGTCGATGTCGATCAGGTTCGTTTGCATGCCGCAACTCTGTCGCACCGGCGCCCGTACGCCTTCCGTAGGACTACTGGGCTTCACAGCAGCCGGGCCAGCTCAGTACGTGAGGTGATGCCCAGCTTCGGATACACCTTGTACAGGTGGTACTCGACGGTGCGCGGGCTGAGGAAGAGCTGGGCGGCCACCTCCCTGCTCGACGCGCCGGCCGCGACCAGCCGCGCGATGCGCAGCTCCTGCGGCGTGAGCGCCCCGAGCGCGTCGCTCTCCGGCCGGGCCGCCGTCTCGCCCGCCGCCCGCAGCTCGCCGTGCGCCCGCCGCGCCCACGGCTCGGCGCCCAGCCGCCGGAACGTCTCCATCGCCTCCCGGAGGTGCGCCCGCGCCTGTCCGGGGCGTTGCGCACGGCGCAGCCGCTCGCCGTACAGCAGGGCCGTGCGCGCCCCCTCGAACGGCTCCCCGTGCAGGCGCAGCGCCTCCTCGAACAGCTCGTCGCCGCCCCCGGCCAGCGCGCGGCACCGGGCGAGCAGCGCCCTCGACTCAGGGGTCGTGGCGCCGGCCGCCCACCGCTCCAGCCCCTCGACCGCCGCGCGGGCCGCCTCCGGCTCTCCCGCCGCAACGGCCGCCTCCACCCGGTCCGGGGTGGAACGCCACACCACGGTCGGATGCCCCGCGCCCGGCCCCGCCGTGGTGATCGACACGAACCGGGCGTGCGCGGCCTCGAACCTGCCGAGCCCGAGGTCCAGCATGGCCAGCGCGTACGCGGCGACGGCCGCCCGCAGGCCGACCCGGTGCGGGATCGCGATGGCCAGGGCCTCGGCGGCGTGGCGCCGGCACCTCTCCTCCTCGCCGCGCAGAGCGGCCACGACGGCGAGGTTCGCCAGGTGAGCGCCGACCGAGTTCGTGTAGCCGGCCTCCTGGGCCAGGGCCAGGCCCTCCTCGGCGATGGCGGCGCTCTCCGCCAGCCGGCCCCTGATGCGCTCGGCCGTCGAGACGAACTCCAGCACGACCGGGAGCTGCCCAGCGATGCCCGACATCCTGGCCACGGCGCCCGCCCGGCCGGCCAGCTCGGCCGACACGTCGGCCTCGCCGAGGTAGCTGGCCGCCGCGCACGCCCACAGGAACTCGGCGGCCTCCCGCAGCTCCCCGGTACGGGCCAGCGCCGCCCGCAGCAGCTCCTCGCCGTCGTCGGCGCCGGGGTCGAGCATGGCGCCGACGCCGGCCACGGCGTCGCGCAGGAAGCCTCTGGGGTGGGCCCGTGCCCGGCGTCCCAGCTTCACGATGGCGTCCACGTCGCCCACGTAGCCGGCCGCCTCGGACGCGTCGGCCAGCGCCTCCAGCGAGTCACCGGCGCCCAGGATGCGCACGGCCTCGGCCGCGTCGCCCCCGTTCAGCTCGAACCGGCCCCGCAACCGCGCGATCTCCCCGAGCAGCCCCGCCACCGGCCGCACCCCGCCCTGGGACGCCGGTCGCCCGGTCTCGTACGGGGTGCCGTCGGGGTCCGTGGGATGCCCTGGAAGGGTTTCGGCGAGTTCGCGGGCCTCCGCGAGGTGGGTCTGGGCCTGTCCTGGGCGGCCGGCGAGCCAGGCGGCCGTGGCGGCCTCCACCAGACGCCCGGCGCGGCGGCCGGGGTCAGGGGTGAGCTCGGCGGACCGGGCCAGGGCGGTGGCCGCGTCGCCGTACCCGCCGCGCGCCCGTGCCCGCCCGGCCGACGCGGCGAGGGCGGCCGCCACCTCCTCGTCCGGCGCCAGGGCGGCGGCGGCCAGGTGCCACGCTCGCCTGTCACCCTCGACCAACGCCGCGAGGACCGCGTGCGCCTGCCGCAGCCGCGCCGAACCGGCCCACGCGTGGACCGCCGACCGGACCAGCGGATGCCGGAACCGCACCCGCGTGCCCTCCACCGTCATCAGGCCGGCCGCCTCCGCCTCCGCCAGCCCGTTCCCGGGGTCGGGGAGCTCGCCGGTCAGACGGGACGCGGCGCGCAGGACGACGTCGAGGTCGCTCTCCAGCGAGGCGGCCAGCAGCACCAGGCGGGCCGGCTCGCCCAGCCCCGCCACCTGGTCGCCGAAGAGCTGCTCGCCCCCCGGCAGCGGGTCCGGCAGGGGCGCGCTTCCCGCGAGCTGTCCTGCCGTCAGCCGCGCCGCCGTCTCTCTCAGCACGAGCGGGTTGCCGCCCGACAGCGCCACCAGCCGATCCCGTACGGCCGGCGCGACCCCGGCATCGGACCCGAGCGTCACGGTCACCCGCGACCCGAGCAGGTCGCCCGCGCTGGCCGCGTCGAGTCCGCCCACCCGCAGCTCCGGCACCCCTTTCACGGGCATGTCGCCCCGCACGGCCAGCAGCATCGCGACGCCCTCGGTGCGCAGCCGCCGGGCCGCGAACAGCAGCGCGTCCGCCGACGCCCGGTCGAGCCACTGCACGTCGTCCACCAGGCACAGCAGCCCGTCCGGTACGGCGGCCTCGGCCAGCAGCGACAGCACCCCGGCCGACACCAGGAACCGGTCCGAGCTGGGCGCGGCCAGACCGAGCGCCCCGGCGACGGCGTCACGCTGCGGCGCGGGGAGCGCGTCGAGCAGGCCGGTCAGGGGCCGCAGGAGCTGGTGCAGCGCGGCGAAGGCCAGATCCGCCTCCGGCTCCACCCCACCGGCCCGCAGCACCCGCATCGCCTGTCCGTCTCCCGGTCCCGGCGAGGCTGCCAGGGACGCGGCCAGGGACAGGAGGGCGGACTTGCCGACTCCGGCCTCGCCGCGCAGCACCAGGGCTCCGCCCTCGCCGGCGGCGGCCGAGGTGAGGAGGCCGGTGATCGCGGTGGTCTCCGAGGCTCTGCCGTAAAGCATGAGAAAGGACTTTATACGGCGATATGTCGGGGTGCTGAGTCACGTCCGGAGGATCTCGGCCCGGGGAGACGGCACGCGGATGAGCGACGCGTTCTGCCGCCCGTTCAGGGTGGCCAGCGCCGGTACCCGGTCGAACAGCCGGAAGAGGAACGGCGGCGCGGTCGTCCCCTTGGCCAGCCGGGCCGCGGCCGCGCGCTCGGCGCGCCGCTGGCTCCGCTGCTCCCTGTCCGTCGGCGGGCGGCGGACGGCCTCGACCTCGCGGCAGGCCGCGTCCAGAACGGCGGCCGGCGAGGCCGGGTCGAGCAGGCAGGGCAGAAGCGCGTTGGCGGTGGCCGCGGCGTCGGCGATGGCGAGGTTGATGCCGTTCCCCCCGACCGGGGAGATCACGTGAGCGGCGTCGCCGATGAGCAGCAGCCCCGGGCGGTACCAGGTGTCGACCGCGGTGATCCGCACCGGGAGCAGCGTGAGCTGGTTGACGTCGGTCAGTGAGGAGAGCCGGTCGCGCAGCCACGGCAGCTCCCGCGTGAACGCCTCCACGACGGCCCCGACGCCCCGCTCCCGCACGCGCCCGTGGCTGCCCGCGGCGATCAGGTATCCGAGCTGCCAGCTCGTGTCCTGGTTCAGCACGGCCAGCAAGGCGCCGGGAGCGGTGACCAGCTGCAGGCCCGACAGGGGCGGGTCGTCCGGCGTCCTCGGCACCGCGTACCACAGCACGTCGAGGCCGGCGCCCAGCTCGGTCGCCGTGAAGCCGCCGAGGCCGCGCAGCTTCGAGTTGCGGCCGTCGGCGGCCACCACCACGCGGGCCCGCAGCTCGCGCGGGACGCCGCCCTCCGTGTACGCGACCCCGTTCACCCGGCCGCCGTCCCCCTCGCGCAGGAGCCGGCCCACACGGGCCCCCATCCGCAGCTCGAACCCGGGATAGGCGGCGGCCTTCTCCGCCATGAACGGCAGGAACCGGGCCTGGGGGATGAGGGCGTAGTAGGGGTGGCGGCGGCTGGCACGGCGGTAGTCGGCCAGGACGTAGGCGCGGCCCCCGGCCCGCCAGACGAACTCCGCGGCCACGGTGTGGGGCAGCGTCCTCAGCATCTCGTCGGCCAGCCCGAGCGTGTGCAGGTAGTCGAGGACCGCGGGCGCGATCGAGTCGCCGCGGAAGCGGCGGTTGAAGTCACCGTGCGACTCCAGCAGCGTCACCCGCGCCCCGCCGCGCGCCAGCAGGTACGCGAGCACGACGCCCCCCGGTCCGCCTCCGACGACGACACAGTCGGTGTCGTACGCCTCATCGGCCCGGGGCCGCCCACCGCCATGGTCTGTGGTCATGGCCACCTCCTGCCCCCGTCTTCGGCGGCCATGAGGCGACCGGTTGCACCTCGGCGGCACGGGTCAGGTGGCGTCGGCCACCGATCCATAATTTTCCCTCAAGCGATGCGCTGAGGGGTTGAGGAGAGCTTGAGTCCGACCACAGGTCGCCTCGGTAGCGTGGTCCGTTGACAGGAGAGAAATTCGGCAATGGGGGTTTGCCGTGAGCATCCTTAGCTTCCTTCCCGTCAGTTCCCAAGGGGGTTATCTTCGGGCCGGGCCGTCGCCGTAGTGCTGGTAGGCGGCAGAGCCAGAAGCACAGGCACCGCCCGTAATCGCAAGGCCCTCCAGCGGAAAAGGCGGGCAAACCGCGCCCGGCGTCGCGCCGCCCAGATCTTCAGGCGGCTTGACGCCGGGCGCGCGCATGTGTGCGGAGCCTGGGGCGCGGCGGCGGAGCCGGACGGGTCAGGTGGCGGCGCAGGTGTCGTGGGTGGCGTCGAAGCCGGCGATCGCCTCCGTGTCGTCCGGCGGCAGCGGCTTCAGGCCCTTCCAGTCGTCGCCGATGACGAGGATCAGCCGGCTCGTCCTGGCCTTGGGGACGGAGCGCGGCGTCGCGGCCGGCAGGTCCTTGCTCAGCGTGGGGACGCTGGTCTCGCCGCTCGGCGAGTAGAAGACCGAGGTCTTCGGGTACGGCTTGCGGGCCGTGTCGCCGACCTTGGTGATGTGGTAGCCGCGCTGTTCGAGGGCGGCGGCCACCTGGGTGCCGAGGCCGCTGCGGTACGTGCCGTTGCGCAGCTCGATCTGGACCTTGGAGCGGGCCACCTTGGTCTGGCCGCCCTTGACGCCCTCCGGGCTGCGGTCCTTGGCCACGATCTGGAACAGCCTGCCGGCCTGCGGCTGCACCCATTCGACCCGGCCGGGCTGGGTCAGCGAGTAGTGCCAGGGCGTGGTGATGAAGCGGATCTTCCCGGCGTTCAGCCCCTGGAGGTTGCTCGCCAGGTCCTTCATCACGGACGGGGTGAGGCCGCGGTCGGTGGTGACGGCCTTGGTGCCCGCGTCGAGGAACCCGAGCAGCTTGGCCGGGTCGGTCAGGGTCTCGCCGCTCATCACCTTCTTGACCATCGAGGCGATGAACATCTGCTGCCGCTGGATCCGGCCGATGTCGGAGCCGTCGCCGAGGCTGTAGCGGGCGCGCACGTAGCCGAGCGCCTGCTCGCCGTTGAGGTTCTGGCGGCCGGCGGGCAGGTGGAGCAGGGCCTTCTTGTCGTTCACGGCCTCGGGCAGGCACACCTCGACGCCGCCGATGGCGTTCACCATGCCCTTGAACCCGGTGAAGTCGACCTTGACGAAGTGGTCGATGTGGATGCCGGTGAGCGACTCGACGGTCCGCCACGTGCAGGCGATGCCGCCGGAGTTGAACGACTCGTTGATCATGCCGAGGTGGGCCTGCTGGCCGGGCAGGCCGTCCTTGGCGCGGCAGGCGGGGAGCTGGACCAGCGAGTCGCGGGGGAAGCTGACGACCATCGCGTTGCCCCGGTCGGACGACAGGTGGGCGAGCATGATGGTGTCGGTGCGCTCGCCGGCGACGCGGCCGTACTTGGCGTTCTTGCCGTTGCGCTGGTCGGAGCCGACGATCAGCACGTTGAGCGCCGTGCCCGCGACCTTCGGCGGACGGGTCGGGCCGAGGTCCTCGGAGGTCACGTCGGTGTGCTTGACGTTGCCGGTCAGCCGGGCGTACACGGCGACCGCGCCGCCCGCGATCAGGAGGACGACCGTGACGGCGACCACCAGGACCCACCGCGTCCAGCGCCGCCGGCCGCGCCGGGACGTGCCGGCCGGGGGGGACGGTGGCGCGTCGACAAGCCCGCTGCTCACATGACTCCCAAGGGACGGGGCCGAGGGGACCGCCCGTGGCCGGAGCCTGGTGGTGCAGATGTTCGGCCGGTTGAACCAGGCCGAGTGTACTTATCTCACGTATGGGTGACGTAAGGATGGCGAAACATCCGGTTGGCCGGGCTTGATGGTCAGTCCGGCAGCGGCACCCGGAGCGACAGGGCGCCGCGCAGGTCCAGCCAGGCGCTGCCGGGACCGCGCACCACCCGCAGCACGACCTCCTCGCACCCGGGGCAGCGGCCCACCAGCCCCGGCTCGGGGCCGTACACGTGCAGCGCGGCTATCGGCCCCGCCAGGCCGCAGCTCGCGCACCGGCCGGTCGCCGCGGTGACGTCCACGGCGAACAGCTCGGCCAGCGGGCCGGCCAGCGCGTTCCCGTCGAGGTGTTCAGCGGTCATGCCTGTCCCCTGATGGTCCGGTCAGCCCCCGGTGGGGCCGAAGCGTTCGGTGCGGATGCGCTCGGGGGCGTGGCCGAGCGCGAGCAGCAGGTCGGCGGCGGCCTCCACGAAGCCCGTCGGGCCGCACACGTAGCAGTCGGGCTCGAAGGAGGAGGGCCAGCCACCCTCGGCGAGGTCGTCCAGCATGACCCGCCCGGCCGGCCGGGGCCAGGGGTCGGGCGTGGAGCGCGTGTAGAGGAAGGTCACGTCGACGCCGGGCTCGGGCCGGCGCAGCTCCTCGGCGTAGTAGCGGCTGCCGGGCCCGCGCAGCGAGTAGAGCAGCCGGAACGGCACGCGGCTGCCCACGCGCCGGCGCTCGCGGAGCATCGCCATCAGCGGCACGATGCCGGACCCGCCGGCGACGAGCAGCACCGGCGCGGCGCTCTCCGGCCGCCACACGAACCACCCGCCGACCGGCCCGCGGAGCTCCACCTCGTCGCCGATCTCCATGATCTCGGTCAGGTACGGCGAGACCTCCCCGCCGGGCACGCTCTCCACGGTCAGCTCGACCGTCTCACCGTCGGAGGGCGCGGCCAGGGAGTAGCTGCGCTGCGTGCTGTAACCGTCGTCGGCCGTCAGCCGCACGTCCACGTGCTGGCCCGCGAGGTGGCCGGACCAGCCGGGCACCGCGAAGCGCAGCGTGCGGGCGCTGGGCGTCTCGTCGCGGACCTCGGTCAGCCGGGCGGGCCGCCAGCTCACGCGGCGGGTCGCCGACCGCCCCACTAGTCGCCCTCGTAGCGCTGCTCGCGCCACGGGTCACCGTAGTCGTGGTACCCGGCCGTCTCCCAGAAGCCGGGCCAGTCCTCGTTCATCAGCCGGATGCCGCGCACCCACTTGGCCGACTTCCAGAAGTACAGATGAGGCACCAGCAGCCGGGCCGGGCCGCCGTGGACGGGCGCCAGCTCCTCGCCGTCGAAGGTGTGGACGATCCACGCCTTGCCGTCGAGCAGGTCCTCGACCGGCAGGTTGGTGGTGTAGCCGCCGTACGAGTGGACCAGCGCGTACTCGGCGGCGCTCTCCACGTTCTCGAAGAGCACGTCGAGCGAGACGCCCTCCCACTCGGTGCCGAGCTTGGTCCACTTGGTGACGCAGTGGATGTCGACGGTCGGCCGCTCGCTCGGCAGCGCCAGGAGCTCCTGCCACGACCAGCGGTGGGTCTCGCCGGCCTCGGTGTCGATGGTGAACTCCCACCGGTCGAGCGGCACCCGTGGCGTCGGCCCGGCCGACAGCACGGGGAAGTCCTCGACGAGGTACTGGCCGGGCGGCAGCCGGTCGCCGCCCTCTCTGGGGCGGCCGCGAAAGCCGCGCGAGACGATGGCCACGGGGCCTCCTTCGATGACACCTGTCCCGCCATTCCATCACGGCGCCAGTCCATGATCCCCACGGGGCACGTAGCCTGGAACGAGGGCCGTCGTCATCCGGGGAGCCGCATCTTGAGCGACCGCAAGCCGTACGGAGTCAACTTCGAGTCGTGGATCGACCGGCAGATCCGCGAGGCGGAGGAGCGGGGCGAGTTCGACGACCTGCCGGGCAAGGGCAAGCCGCTGCCCGACCTCGACAAGCCGCACGACGACATGTGGTGGATCAAGCAGAAGCTGCGCAGCGAGGGCCTGTCCATGCCGCTGCCGCCGACGCTTGCCCTGCGCAAGGACGCCGAGGAGGCGCTGGCCGAGGCCCGCGCCGCCCGCTCCGAGCGCGAGGCGCGGCAGATCGTCGAGGAGGTCAACGCGAGGATCCGCGAGGCCATCCGCACCGGCCTGTCCGGCCCGCCGCTCAACCTGCTGCCGTTCGACGTGGAGCGCGTCGCCGCGGAGTGGCGCGCCTCCCACTGAGCGCGTCCCGCCGAGCACGCCTCCCAGTGAGCGCGCGTCCCGCTGGGCGCGTCGTGTATGGACCCGCCGGGGGACGGCGCTCACAATCAGGCCATGAGCGATGGTGCCGTCACTGATGGGGTCACGGGCGGGCAGGTGGGCGCGCGGGCGCCGCGCCGGGAGGACGCCCGGCTGCTGACCGGCCGGGCCAGGTACGCCGGCAACGTGCGGCTGCCCGGGACGGCCCACGCCGTCGTCGTGCGCAGCCCCATCGCGCACGGGCGGCTGACCGGCTGCGACGCCAAGGCCGCGTGGACGGTCGAGGGCGTGCTCGACGTCATCACGCCCGCCGACGCCGTCGACGTGCGGCTGCCGTGCGTGACGCTCGCCGCCGGGCAGCGCGACACCTCCTACCCGGTCCTGGAGGAGACCATCCGGTACGTGGGCCAGCCGCTCGCCGTGGTCGTCGCCGAGACGCCCGAGGCCGCCGCCGACGCCGCCGCCCTGCTGGACCTCGACCTGGACGAGCTGCCCCCGGTCGTCGGCGTGGAGCGGGCGATGGAGCCGGACGCCCCTCTCCTCCACCCCGACTGGGGCTCCAACCTGGTCACCGACTCGGTCCTCGGCGACGCCGACTGCGAGGAGGCCATCGCCGGCGCCGAGCACGTGGTGGAGCTGGCCTTCCGGTACGGCAGGGCGTCGCCGTACCCGATGGAGCCGCGCGCGCTCGTCGCCACGTTCACCGACGGGGAGCTGACGATCCGCACCTCGACGCAGGCGCCGCACCACGTGCGCGACCACGCCGCCGACGCGCTCGGGCTCACCCACGACCGGGTGCGCGTCGTCAGCGGCGACACCGGCGGCGGGTTCGGCGGCAAGGAGCACATCTACCCCGATGAGACGCTGGTCTGCCTGGCCGCCATGCGCCTGAGCGGCCGGCCCGTGCGCTGGACCGAGTCGCCCGGCGACCGGCTGGTCGCCACCCTGCCGGCCCGGGCCGCCGTCCACCGGGCGCGGCTGGCGCTGGACGCCGACGGCCGGTTCGTGGCGCTGCACGCCGACATCGTCGGCGACCTCGGGGCGCACCCGTCGAACGTCGGCATCTCGCCGTTCGCGGTGACCGCCATCATGCTGCCCGGCCCGTACCGCTTCGACCGGGCAGGGGTACGGCTGCGCGGCGTCGTCACGACGACCACGCCGACCGGCTCGTACCGGGGCTTCGGCCAGCCGGAGGCGACGTACACGCGGGAGCGGCTGATCGACGAGGCGGCGCGGCGGCTCGGTCTCGACCCGGTGGAGCTGCGCCTGCGCAACCTGCTCGGGCCGGAGGAGCTGCCGTGCGTGACGCGGATCTGGCAGCCGTACGACTCGGGTGACTACCCGCGCGCCCTGCGCACGCTCAGGGACATGGTCAGGGTGTTCCCCGACGGCGACGGGCGCCGGCGGGGCGTCGGGTTCTCGTGCCACGTGGAGGCGACCGGGCTGGGGCCGTCGCAGGACATGAAGGCCGCGGGGCAGCAGGCCGGCGGGTACGAGATCGCGGTGCTGCGCATGGAGCCGGACGCCTCGGTCGTCGTCGCCTGCGGCGTGGCCGCGATCGGGCAGGGCATCGAGACGACGCTGGCCCAGCTCGCCGCCGACCGGATGGGCGTCGATCCCGGCCGGGTCCGGGTGGTGCTGGGCGACACCGCGGCGACGCCCTACTCGCCGATCGGCTCCATCGCCAGCCGGGCGCTCGCCGTCGGCGGGGGAGCGCTGGTCCAGGCCGCGGCCCGGCTGCGGGACAAGATCCTGACCATCGCCGCGCACCGGCTGGAGGCCGCGCCGGAGGACCTGGAGATCGCTGACGGTGCCGTCCGGGTGAAGGGCGACCCGCGCGCCTCGCTGACGCTGCGGGAGGTCGCCACGTCGGCGTGGCGCGGCTGGGACCTGCCCGAGGGCGCGTCGCCCGGCCTGGAGGAGCGGGCCGTCTACGACCCGGCCGCCTACACCTACGCCTACGGCGCCCACGCCGCCGCCGTGGCGGTGGACCCGGAGACCGGTGCGGTCGAGGTGGAGGGCTACTGGGCGGTCAACGACGCCGGTGTGCTGGTGAACCCGGCCATCGTCGAGGGCCAGCTCAGCGGCGGCATCGCGCAGGGCATCGGCATGGCCCTGACCGAGGAGGTCGTCTACACCGCCGACGGCCAGCCGGTCATCGACTACCTGCTGCCCACGACCAGGGAGGTGCCCGCGATCGAGCTGGCGACGCTGGTGACGCCCTCGCCCATCACGCCCGGGGGCATGAAGGGCGTCGGCGAGGCCGGCACCATCGGGCCGCCCGCCGCCATCGGCAACGCGGTCGCCGCCGCCCTGCCGGAGGTCGCCGGCGAGATCACAGTCACGCCGCTGACGCCCGAGCGGCTGTGGACGCTGCTGACGCATGCGCGCACGTCCACCGGGTAGCCGTAGCCGAATGGACTTCGCGGACTGGTTCCTCACCGAGGACGAACGCGACAACCCGGCCACCCGGCTGGGCGCCTGGACCACGGGCAACCTGGTGCGTCCCCTCATCCACGGGGCGACCTACTTCGCCGACTTAAGGGCGTGCCTGGACAGCGTGCGGGCGCACGACCTGGTGCTGTTCGCCGACTGGCGCGGCGACCCCGACGAGCGGCTCGCCGACGGCGGGCCGCAGATCTCCGACGCGCTGTCGGGTGCGGCCGCCAGGGGAGCTCTGGTCAACGGGCTGATCTGGCGCTCGCACCTGGACGCGCTGCGCTTCAGCGCCGAGGAGAACCGGCACCTGGGCGAGAAGCTGGAGGCGGCCGGCGGCCAGGCCGTGCTCGACACCCGGGTACGGCCCGGCGGCGCGCACCACCAGAAGTTCGTCGTCATCCGGCGACACGACGACCCTGACCACGATGTGGCGTTCCTCGGCGGCGTCGACCTGTGCCACAGCCGCCGCGACGACGCCGCCCACCACGGCGATCCGCAGGCCGCGCCCATGCCGGACGTGTACGGCGACAGCCCGCCGTGGCACGACGTGCAGGTGGCGATCCACGGGCCGGCCGTCGCGGAGGTGGAGACCGTGTTCCGCGAGCGGTGGGAGGACCCGGCCCCCGAGACGCGGCAGCCGTTCAGGCGGCTGCGCGACCATCTGGAGCGGATGGACGACGTGCCCGCGCTGCCGCCGCCAGGCCCGGCTCCCGGACCGGCGGGGACGCACGCGGTGCAGCTCCTGCGGACCTACCCGCACCGGCGCCGCCCGTACCCGTTCGCCCCGCGCGGCGAGCGGAGCGTCGCCCGCGCCTACCAGAAGGTCCTGCGCAGGGCCCGCTCGCTCGTGTACCTGGAGGACCAGTACCTGTGGTCCACCGAGGTGATCGAGCCGTTCGCCGAGGCGCTGGAGCGCGAGGAAGAGCTCCGCATGGTCATCGTGGTGCCGCGCCATCCCGACCAGGACGGCTGGCTGGCCGGCCCGGCCAGCCTCATCGGCCGCAGCGAGGCGCTGCGCCGGCTGAAGCAGGCGGGCGGCGACCGGGTCGCGGTGTACGACCTGGAGAACCACGCGGGCACCCCGGTCTACGTCCACGCCAAGGTCTGCGTGGTGGACGACGTGTGGGCGACGGTCGGGTCCGACAACGTCAACCTGCGGTCGTGGACGTACGACTCGGAGCTGAGCTGCGCGGTCGTGGACGAGGAGCTCGACCCGCGTCCGCCGGCCGGTGGCCGCAGGTTCGCCCGGGAGCTGCGGCTCACGCTGGCCGCCGAGCACCTGGACCGCGACCCGGACGACATGGACGACCTGTGCGACCCGGAGGCGGCCTTCGAGGCGTTGGCGCAGTCGGCGCGGCGCCTGGACGCCTGGCACCGGGGCGGGCGCCGGGGCCCGCGTCCGCCGGGCCGCCTGCGGCCGCACTCGGCGCCGGAGCTGGGGCGGGTGCGCAAGCTGCTGGCCATGCCGCTGTACCGGGTCGCGGTCGACCCGGACGGCCGTCCCTCGGACATGCGCCGCTCCCGCCGCTTCTGACGGCTGTTCGTACGCCCGCCCGCCCGTCAGGCGGGACGGGCGGACGCGGCGCTGTCCAGGACGGCCTGGAGCTGCGCCGGCTCGGACGTGCCTCCGGCGGCGAGGACGACGCCGTGGCGGTCCGTGACGACCGCGTACGGCGGCCACGGGATGTCGTTGCGCTCGTACACGTCCGGGTCCACCACCCGGGGCAGCCCGTCCAACCCGTCGGCCCCGTCCTTGGGCGCCGCGGTGACCAGGACGACCTCCATCCGGGCGGCCATGGCCACGAAGTGGGGGAGCATCGTGGTGCACAGCCCGCACCCGGGCGAGACCAGCGCGTACAGGACCCGGTCCGAGGCCCGCTCCGGCGCCCCTTCCAGCGCGAACGGCGTACCGGGCCGCGGCCCGTGCTCGATCCGTCCGGTGGTGTGGGTACGACCGGACGTGTCGGTACGCACCCCGGACGAGCCGTGTCGTCCGGCACCGGGCAGCAGGATCGGGAGCACGAACGCCAGCCCGAGCAGCGCGGCGGCCACCGCGACCTGAGCCGGCGCGAACGGCGACGGCCCCGCCGCGACCGCCATGAGCGCCAGCGCCAGGAGCACCCCCGTCCGCACCATCGTCCCGGGCCCGACCAGGTCCCGGCCGCCGAAGCAGCCGCAGCCGACGCGCAGCCCGCGCCGCAGCACCGAGCCCATCGCCGCGAGGAACGCCGCGAACAGCAGCGCCGCGACCACGGCCCCCCACCGGCGCAGGCCCGGCGCCAGCAGCAGCGCCGCGGCCCCCACCTCGACGGCCAGCACGGTCACCGCCGCGGGCAGGGCCAGCGGGGCGGGCAGCACCCGGTAGCCGTCGATGGTCGCCGCGAACCCGCGCACGTCGCGGACCTTGCCGAGGGCCGCCCCCAGCAGCACCGCCGCCACCGCCAGGTACGCGGACGCGAGGACGATCACGGAACCCCCTGGTAGGCGGACGCCTGCAGCTCGTAGAGGTCGGCGTAGAGCCCGTCGCGTGCCATCAGCTCCTCGTGTGTGCCGTGCTCGGCCACGCGCCCGTGGTCGAGCACGTAGACCCGGTCGGCGTAGCGGACGCTGGCCAGCCGGTGGGTGATGAGCACGATCGTACGGCCGTCGGCGTGCTTCCTGATCCGCTCGAACAGGGCGTGCTCGGCCCGCGCGTCCAGCGCCGAGGTGGGCTCGTCGAAGATGACCAGCGCCGCGTCGCGGTAGAAGCCGCGCGCCACGGCGATGCGCTGCCACTGTCCGCCCGACAGGTCGTGCCCTCCGCGGAAGCGGCGGTCGAGCAGGGCGTCGTACCCGTCCGGCAGCGCGGACACCACCTCGTGCGCGCCCGACGCCTCCGCGGCGGCGGCCAGCCGGTGCTCGTCCACGGGCTCGCCCATGACGATGTTCTCCCGGACGGTGAGCGGCCAGCGCGTGTGGTCCTGGGCGATCACGGAGACGTGCCGGCGCAGCGCGTCGGCGTCGAGCGTGCCGAGGTCGGCGCCGTCCCAGCGGATCGCGCCCTGGTCCGGCCGGTAGAGCCCGGCCAGGAGCTTGGCCAGCGTGGTCTTGCCCGAGCCGTTCTCGCCGACGAGGGCGACGACCTCGCCGCGGTTCACGGTCACGCTGACGCCCGACAGCGCGGGGCGGCCGGCTCCCGGGTAGGTGAAGGTCACGTCGTCGGCGGTCAGCCGGCGGAACGGCGCGGGCGGGAGCGTGCCGTCCGTGCGGGCGACGCGGTCCTCGGCCAGCTCGCGGAAGGCCAGGTAGTCGCCGAAGTACAGGCCGGCCTCGTACAGCCGGTTCATGGCCTGGACCAGGCCCGTCAGCGAGCCCTGGCCGGTCCTGACGGCGAGCACCGCCGCCCCGGCCACCGCCAGCGGGACGATCCCGGCCGCGAGCAGCGCGCCGAGGGCCACGTACACGCCGGCCGTGGCGACCCCGGTCAGCAGGTCGCCGGCCGCCTTGGCGGCGGTGCGCCGGCGGGCCACGTCGAGCTGCACCTCCTGCTCCAGGTCCGCCACCTTGGCGTACTGGCCGAGCAGGAAGTCGCGCAGCCCGTAGGCCCGCACCTCGGCCGCGGGCAGCCGCTCGGCCATCAGGTCGGACAGCATGAACTTGCGCCGCCGCGCGGCGGAGAGCCGGTAGAACCCCTGGTAGCCGAGGCGGGCGGCGCGCACGGCCGCCCAGCCGGCGGGCACGGCCGTGACCAGCAGCAGCGGCATGAGGACCGGGTGCAGCAGGCCGAGCGCGGCGGCGGAGGCCAGCACGCCGACGGCGGCGGTGAGCACGGCGATGGCCGTCTCGACCACGGTCGCGCTGTCGGGCACGCCGCTGTCGCGGGCGCGCCGCATCCCGTTGTGGAAGTCGTGGTCGTCGAACGCGGTGAGGTCGACGCGGGTGGTCAGCTCGAACAGCCTGGTCTCCGCGAGCCGTTCGACCAGCGGCTTCAGCCGGGCCTGCGCCCAGCCCGCGGCCGTCAGCAGCGCGCCGCGCAGCCCGGCCGCGGCGGCGACGAGCAGCAGCGAGGGCAGCGCGGCCCGCACCCGCTCAGGGGTGGGCCCGGCGGCGAACAGGGAGGCGAGCACCTCGGAGGTCGCCACCAGGCCGAAGACCGTGAACACGCCGGCCGCGAGGCTGCCCGCCACGGCCACCGCCGTGTCCCGGCGGCTCGCCTGCCAGGCCAGCCGCAGAGCGGCGGCGACGAGCGAGGGGAGGCGGCGGGCGATGGTGCCGAGCGTCGTGGTCAGGAGATGCTCGTCGTGGCTCTCCCAGTAGGCGACCACCAGCCCGGACCTGTCGTCCGGGACGCCGGGCCCCCGCCTGCGCCACAGCCTCACGCGGGGAGGCCCTCTCGTGACAGCCGGCACGGCGGAGTTCCCCGAATCACGGAGTCAATCTAAGTGACCATCGAGGCACTGTAAAGGTCGAAGTAAATGCATTTTTGGCGATCCGAGTTACCTCTGGACATGCATCCGGATATATGCCCATAATGCGACCGTTTGTGCGTCGCCTTGGTGGTGAACACGATTCTCGGCGGCGCACAGGGCACGGGAAAAGGCGCTTACCAGCGTCATCCCGAGGCTCAGATCCCTACAGCGGCCGTCCATCGACGGCCAAGGAAGGAGCCCCCATGTCCGTGCTGGCCCTTGAGCCCCGCGACGCCGGCGTCCTCGAGTTCGAAGACCTCGTGGTCGACTTCGAAGGTGAGCTGGGCAAGCTGCTCCACGGCCCCCAGGCCTGCGTCAACACCTGCAAGCGCACGGTCTGCAGCAGCTTCCCCTGCTGCCCGTCCATCGTGTAGCTCCGTCCGGTAACCCGCTCACGGCCACGCGGGGACGCGTGGCCGTGCAAAGCGCTGTGGAAAGGCCATCGGCGCAGTTCCGGTGGCCTTTTCTTTCGTTGTCATAAGCGCTCCGCGATCGAAGGGTCACGATGGACGTCAATGTGCGCGACCGCCTTACCCGATTTGCCGATTCGTATGGTAGGGAAATCTACGAGGACGACACGTGGATCAGCGTTCACGACCCTGAGGCGGAGACCCCGGTCCAAGGCTGGAAGCTCCACGTCTCGGCACGTCCCGGAACCCTCGCCGACACCCTCGACCGGGCCCTGCCCGTCCTCGCCGCCGCCGGGTGCGCCTTCAAGGTGGCCCGCTCGGCGCACACGCTCATGGAGCTCAACTCGGGCGACCTCGACCCCGGCGCCGTGGGCAAGGCCATGACGGTCTACCCGGCGCAGAACGCGGTGGTGGAGATCGGCCACGCCCTCGCGAGCGCGCTCGCCGGGATGGCCGCGCCGCGCATCGTCAGTGACCGGCGGGTCCGCAGCGACGCGCCGGTCTACTACCGGTACGCGCCCTTCGCCCCGCAGTACCGCGTGGACGACAACGGGGACTTCGAGCTGGTGGTGGTCGGGCCGGACGGGGAGCGGCTGCCGGGGGCGGCGGGCCCGGAGTACTCCTGCCCGCCCTGGGCCACCGACCCGTTCCGGCCCGGCGACCCCTCACCCGCCCCGGCGTCCGCCTCTCCCGCCGGCGAGGCCGGCTCCGGCTCGTCCGCAGGCGAGGCCGGCTCCGGAGGCAAGCTGATCGGCGGGCGATACCGCGTGACCTCCGGCGTCGTGCGCGGCCCCCGGGGCAACGTCTACCGGGCCACCGACGCGGCCGGCCGGCCCGTCGTGGTCAAGGAGGCCCGCGCGTACGTCGGCGAGAACACCCAGGGCTGGGACCTGCGGATGTACCTGCGCAACGAGCTGCGTGTCCTCCAGGCGCTCAAGGGCGTGCCCGGCGTGCCCGAGCCGATCGACCACTTCCGCCACGGCGACGACGAGTTCCTGGTCATGACCGACGCGGGCAGCCGCGACCTCAACCGGTTCGTGGCCGAGAACGGCCTGTTCACCGACCGGCCCGCCGGGGCCGCGCCATCGGACCGCGACCTCGGCGCGCTGGCCGCGCGCCTGCTGGAGGTGCTGGACGCCGTGCACGCGCGCGGGGTGGTGGTCCGGGACCTGTCGCCCAAGAACGTCGTGCTGGGCGAGGACGGCCGCTGCACGCTCATCGACTTCGGCAACAGCCGGTACGACGGCCTCCAGCTCCCTGGCTGGAGCCGCGGCTACAGCGTGCCCGACCAGCACACCGACCGGGAGTCCGGGCCCGCCGACGACTACTTCTCGCTCGGCGCCACCCTGTTCTTCGCCACCACCGGCATGAACCCCGTCATGATCGACCCCGACCCGGTCCGCAACCTGGAGCGCACGCTGATGTGCCTCGCGCGGATGTCCCCCGGCACCCCAGGGGGCGTGCGCGGCCTGCTGCCGTCGCTGCTCAGCCTGGACCCGGAGGAGCGCACCGAGGCCGCGGCCGCGCTGAGGTCGGGCCCGGGCGGGGCGTCCGCGTCCCCCGCCCGGACGCGGCCCGTGCCGCCGAGGCTGACCGGAGACCTGCTGGCGAGCGTCCTCGACCACACGACCCGCGAGTGCGTCGCCTTCGCCGAGCGCCTCATGGACGCCCCCGAGGACGCGCGCCGGGCGAGCCCGCCGGTCACCAACGTCTACGGCGGCTGCGCCGGCGTCGGCATGGAGCTGCTGCACCACCCCGAGGCCAAGGAGGTCGCCGCCGACCTGGCCCGCTGGACGGCCCGCGTCATGCCGCCGGCCGTGCTCCCGCCGTCCCTGTACTTCGGCCGTACCGGGACAGCGCTGTTCCTGACCGCCGCCCGGCTGACCGCCGTGCCGGAGCTGGCCGTGCCCGAGCCGGTCACGCTCGACGGCCCCCAGCGCGCCGACCAGGCGCACGGCGTCGCCGGCATCGGAGCCGGCCACCTGGCGCTGGCCGCGATCGGCGACGATCCCCGGCATCTGGAGGTCGCGGCGGCGTGCGCCAGACGCCTGCTCGCGGGGGAGGTCACCGCGCCCGAGGAGGACGTGCCGCCGCCGCCCGGGTCGGGGGTGGCCGTGGACGCCGCGTTCGCCCACGGCGAGGCCGGCTGCGCGGACTTCCTGCTCTCCTACCACGAGGCCACCGGCGACCCGGCGGCCGGCGAGGCGGCCAGGGAGCGGTTCGCGGGCCTGGCCGTACGGGCCGAGGCCATGCTGGCCGAGCTGGCGGGGCCGGAGGCGCGGCCGATGGGCGCGTCCTGGTGCCAGGGCGTGTCGGGCATCGCGAGCGCGCTGGCGCACGCCGCGACGGCGTACGGCGACGACGGCTACCTGGCGCTGGCCGAACGCGGCGCGCTGGCCGGTCTGACGGTCGCCCCCCAGGCGTGGGTGGTCTCGCAGTGCTGCGGCCTGGCGGGCATGGGCGAGGCGCTGATCGACCTGGCCCTGGTCACGGGCGACGACCGCCACTGGCGCGGGGCGGAGGAGATCGCCGAGCTCATGCTGGTGCGCGCCGGGGGAGAGCCGGAGCGGCCGGTGTTCCCGGGCAACGACCTGGACAAGGCCGGGTACACCTGGGCCACGGGGACCGCCGGGGTGCTGTCGTTCCTGCGCCGGCTGGACCGCCGGTCGGGCACGCGCCTGTGGACGGCCGCCTGGCGCCTGCCCGGGTAGGGCCTGGCGGCTCTGCCCGGGTAGGGGTCCGGCGGTCTACGCCCTGGTCGCCTGGTACAGGCCGTTGACGGCCAAGGCGTAGCCGTACACGCCGAAGCCGACCACGATGCCGCGCGCGACCGGCGACAGGTACGAGTGGTGCCGGAACTCCTCGCGCCGGTGGACGTTCGAGATGTGCACCTCCACCACGGGCAGCTCGGCGCCCTCGATGGCGTCGTGCAGCGCGACCGAGGTGTGGGTGTAGGCGCCGGCGTTGAAGACCGCGCCGATGCACCGGCCCGCCTTGACCTCCGCGCCGAACTCCTGGATCCAGTCGACCAGCTGCCCCTCGTGGTTGGACTGCCGGAAGACGGTGTCGAGGCCGAGCTTGCCGGCCTCCTGCCGGCACAGCTCCTCCACGTCGGCGAGCGTGGCCGAGCCGTAGATCTCCGGCCGGCGGGTGCCGAGGAGATTGAGGTTGGGGCCGTTGAGAATCAGAACCGAGGTCACAGCGGGAGACTAACCCGAGGCGTGAACCGGCGGGGCGAGGGGCGCGTACCTGGGAACGAGCCCGAACTCCCGAACCCCGCCGATCCCGAGGAGCGAGCATGCCTCAGAAGCGCGTCGTGGCCGCCCTGGCCGTGCTGGGGGTCCAGCTCGTCGCCGGATGCGCGGCCGCCTCCCAGGCGGCCCAGCCCGCGCCGCCCGCCACGACGGCCGGGGCGGCGACGCAGGACGGCCACGCGGAGGCCGACGTCTCGTTCTCGCAGGAGATGATCACGCACCACCGGCTGACGATCCGGCTGGCCGAGCTGGCACCGGACCGCGGCGACGCGGCGTACGTGCGCGACCTCGCCGCGAAGCTGGTCGCCGCCGAGCAGAAGGACATCACGCAGATGACGTCGTGGCTGCGCTCGTGGAAGGCTGAGGTGCCCGACGAGAGCCACGCCGGTCATGACATGCCGGGCATGGAGTCAGGCACGAACATGGCCGGGATGGTGTCGGCCGAGGACCTGGCGGCGCTCAAGGAGCTGTCCGGGCCCGCGTTCGACCGGGCGTGGCTGAAGGCCCTGGCCGACCACCTGGACGCCGGCGTGAAGATGGCCGAGGTGGCGCAGGCCCTCGGCAAGCACGCGCCCACGGTCAAGCTCGCTCGCCGGCTCGTCGAGGAGCAGCGCGAGGAGGTCGCCGCCGTCAGGCAGCACCTCGCCTGACCCGGAAGGGCCGCGGGGGTGGCAGATCGTGCCGCCTGCTGGACTGAGCCGCAGGTCAGCGCCATGCCGGCCACGCGGCCGGCTCCCCTTGGAGGGGTGCCGGCCCGCGAGTTCGGCATCTCGCGCAACACTGGAGTGCTCATGGGAGTGCCTTTCCGCGGGGGATGCGCGGGACGGGAGGCGGGCGGAGGCACCCCATTCCTCCACCCGCCGTTCGCCGATCCCGTCAGCGGCCTCGATCATGCGCTACATTTCCCATGAAAGCAATAGGGATTATGTGGAATGGTCAAGGAGTCTTGATCTCGACACCAATGAAGGGCGAATCTTCATGAATCTCCCGGTCCGGACGCCTACCCTCGTGCCCATGCTGATCGAAGACGGGAACGCCCCGGCCGTGGAGGCGCTCCTCCCCGCCCCTGAGCACTCGGTTGCCGCGGTCGTGCCCGAGTCGCCCGGAGCCGGGCACTGGGTGGGCGCCCCCAGCGCGGTCGCCCACGACGGAGCGATCCACCTGGCGTACCGGTTGCGCCGGCCCATCGGGGAAGGGCGCGGCCACGCCGTCGTCGTGGCCCGCTCCACCGACGGCGAGCGGTTCGAGCCGATGCTGACGATCACGCGTGAGGAGATGGACGCCGAGTCCCTGGAGCGTCCCACGCTCGTCCGCCTGCCCGGCGGGCGCTGGCGCCTCTACCTGAGCTGCGCCACGTACGGGACCAAGCACTGGCGTGTCGAGGTCCTCGAAGCGGACGACCCCGGCTCCTTCGACCCGGCCACGCGCGCCACCGTCCTGCCCGGCGACCCCAAGACGGGCGTCAAGGACCCGGTCATCGTACGGCGGGACGGCACCTGGCACCTGTGGGCCTCCTCCCACCCGCTGGCCGACCCCGACGAGGCCGACCAGATGGTCACCGACTACGCGACCAGCGACGACGGCCTGTCCTGGACGTGGCAGGGCACGGCCCTGAGCGGCCGCCCCGGCAGCTGGGACTCGCGCGGCACCCGCGTGAGCGCCGTCCGCTTCACCCCGGCCGGCGTGCTGGCCTTCTACGACGGCCGGGCGAGCGCCGCCGAGAACTACGAGGAGCGCACCGGGATCGCGACCGGGACGGACCCGGCGGCGCTGACACCCCTGGGCGACGCCCCGGCCGCCTCCTCCCCGCACGGGGGCGGCGGGCTGCGCTACCTGGACGTGGTGGACCTGCCGGAGGGCGGGGTGCGCCTGTACTACGAGTACACCTGCGCCGACGGCAGCCACGAGCTGCGCACAGAGCTCCGCCCCGCCTGAGCCGCGACCGCGTTCGCGCCGGGCATGAGCCCCGCCCGCGTCTCGTCGTCGAGGCGTGGGCGGGGACGACGAGTGGGGTCAGCCCTGCTTCGGGCGGCCGTTGCGAGCCTGGCGCTGGCCCGGCGGGCGGGCGCCCACCAGGCCGCCGGAGCGCTCCCGTGGCTGCAGCCAGTCGCTGAAGTCCGCGCCCGTGACCCGTTGCAGCAGCTCGACGTCCTTGGCGAAGTACGGGATCAGCGCCCGCCGCTGCTCCCAGGTGAGCGGCCGGCGCGGTTTGCCGCGACGCTGGATCAGGTGCTCCAGGCGGCCGTTCAGCGCCTGCTCCAGCCCGTGCGGCAGGAAGCGCGCCGTGCGGGCCGCCGCCGCCAGCAGGCGGTGCCGTCCGTCCCGCTCGGGGTGGGCCGTGACGTTCTCGCGGGGCACCTCGGTGACCAGGCCCTGCTCGACCCCGAGGAAGCCGGAGATCCGGTCGAGGGTCTCGGCGGGCCGGTCGACGAGGTCGCGGTAACGGAAGACGAGGACCTGGTCGCGGGGGAAGAGGGTGTAGAGGTGCGCGAGCTGCTCGCCGTACCGGCCGAGGCCGACGTAGTGCCAGAAGTGCGCCCACCCGGCCGCGATCCGGCGGCGCTCGTCGGCGCAGGCGCGCACCACGTCGCCGACGGGTTCGAGCCCGGCCGACCACAGGTGCGTCCAGTTGGAGTGGGCCCGCTCGACGGGGTCGCGCAGGATGGCGATCAGCTTCGCGTGGGGGACGAGGGCATGGATGCGCCGCTGCGCGTCCAGGTCGTACAGGTAGAACGGGGTGGCCTCCCCGAGCAGGGCGCCGGGCGGCGCGCCGGCGAAGAGAGCTTCGTAGTCGGCCCTGCGCCAGACGTGCTCCCGGTAGGTGGGCGCGTCGCCGGGGCCGCCGCGGGTGGGGGGCGGTCCGTCGGTCAGGAAGAACTTCGGCTCCTTGACGTGCGGCAGGTGGAGTCCTGGGTGCTGCTGGAGCGCGGCGTGCAGGGCCGTGGTGCCGGCCTTGGGGGCGCCGATCACCAGGAAGTGGGGCAGCGGCATCGTCCTCGTCCTTCCTTCTCTCCATGCTCCTTCAATCCTTATTTTCCTACCAAATGTGTGGGATAATCTAGTCATGAGTCTGGACAGGACCCGCTCACCGAGCGCCCGCGCGGAATCCCCCCTGACCGCCGCGATCCTGGCCGGCCGGTGGATCAGGTCGGCGGCGGTGGACGACGCGCAGGGCCGGCACTGGCGGGCGAACCCCGACCCCCGCGGCCGGCCGGCGGCCACCCCCGAGGAGTCCTGGTCGTTGTACTCCGGCGGCGCGGGCATTGTGCTGTTCTTCCTGGAGCTGGCCGCCGCCACCGGTCACGAGGCGTACCTCGACGACGCCCGAGCCGGGGCCCGCCGCCTCGCCGCCACCTGGCGTGACCAGGGCGACCTCTCTCTCTACCATGGCCTGACCGGCGTCATGATCGCACTCATGGAGGCCGGTTGGGCTCTCGGCGACGCCGGTTTCGAGTCCGAGGCCAGGGCCATCGCCGACCTGATCGTCAGCAGGGGACGCACGGCCGACGGCGAGGTCGGCTGGTCGCCCGACCCGGCGCAGCGCGGCGACGGCGGCATCGTGCTCGGCCTGCTGAGGGCAGGGGCCCACCTGGGCGTGCCGGCCTACGAGGAGTTCGCCGTCGAGGCCGGTCTGCGCATCGCCCGGCTGCCCGTGCCGGGCCACCTGTTCGGCGACTGCGCCGACCTGCCGGTGGACGCGGTGACGCCGGGCTTCCTCGCCGGTACGGCCGGCACGGCGTTCCTGCTCGCCCGACTGTACGGCGTCAGCGGCGACGACCGCTTCCTGCGCGCGGCGCGCAGCGGGGCGGACTTCGTGCGCGAGGTCAGCATCGTGAGCGGCGACTCCGCGGTGGTGCCTCACCACGTGCCGCATGCCCGCGGGCTGCACTACCTGGGCTTCTGCTCCGGCTCGGCCGGGGTGGCGCGGATGTTCTACGAGCTGCACCAGGTGGCCGGCGACCCGGGCGACCTCGACTGGGTGGAGCGCCTGGCGCGGGGCATCACCAGCAGCGGCGTGCCGTACCGGCAGACCGAGGGCTACTGGAACGTGGCCTGCCAGTGCTGCGGCGCGGCCGGGCTGATCGAGCTGTTCGTCGGCCTGTGGGCGGCGACCGGGCGCGTGGCCCACCTGGACTTCGCCCGCACGCTGGCCGGCAACCTCATCGGCCGGGCCAGCGACCACGACGGCCACGGCTACCGGTGGTACCAGGCGTACCGGCGGCTGCGGCCGGAGGAGGTCAGCGCGGACACCGGTTACATGGTCGGCGCGGCCGGCATCGGCGCCGCGCTGCTCCACCTCGACGCCGCGGGCCAGGCCGCCCGGGCACGCCGCGTGATCCTGCTGCCCGACAACCCGTTCCCGGCCATCCCACTGCCGGCCACCGCCCTGGCCCCGCCCGACTGACCGCATCCTTTGCGAGGGCTGTTCGTCTGCCTATTCCCTACTGTTCCTACTCATTTTACATGTGAAGTGTCGAAGGCGGCGGAGCTGGAGATCCCGCTCGACTCGCTCGAAGCCGACGTCCAGGCCCAGTACGACCCGCGCGCCCAGGCCCCGGACGCCACGGGCATCCCCGTCCACCCGTACGACTTCCGGTACGAGGTGCGCCTGTCCTCGCCCGCGCCGGACGAGGAGCTGGCGCGGTTGCACGCCGAGGTGGAGCGGGTCTGCCCGATCCTCAACCTGATCAGGAACCCGGTGGCGATCAGCGGCTCCCTCACCCGGGTGGAGGCAGCCGCCTGACCGGGCCGGGACCCGACGGCCGGGAGGTGCGGGTGCGGCGGCGTCGGCGTGGCCCGCTGATCAGCGTGGGCGGCTGAGGGCCGCCTCGGCCAGATCCGTCCATATCTCGGCCGAGGAGTGGGGCACGACCACCCAGTCCTTCATCACCCTGCCCCGTCCCGAGGGGTCGAACAGGGACGCCCCGGCCAGCTGGAGCGCGGCTGTGTGTTCGGGGGTGTCCCTGACCAGCCGGAACACCATCGCGCCGTCGCGCTGCAGGCTCGCGAACACCTTCCCCGCCTGATCCTTGAGCGCGGGACTCCCCATCATCCTGGAGACCCGTACACCCAGGTCGGCCAGCTCGTCGCCGACCTGCTTGAAATCCTCTTCCGCGCTCATCGTCGTCGGTCCCCAACTCCATGGCGGCGTGGTCGGGGCTCTTCCCGTGTGACGCGATCGCCTCGCCCGCCTTCCGGCAGCACGGCGATCAGGCTAGTCGTCCTGCCGGTACCGATCAAGGCCGGACGCGGCGGCCGGCTGTTCGGCCCAGGAGCGGCGCCTGCCACCTGAGCGGCGGACACCGGCGACCAACCGGTCAGGAATGAAGAAGCGCCGGGCATGGAGCCCTCCGTAGCGTTGCCTCCATGGGCAGCAGCCCTGGAACACAAAGGAGACAAGGCATGAAGGCGCACGTCAGCTCGATCCTGCTCGCCGTCCGTGACATGGACCGGGCCAAGCGGTTCTACACGGAGGGGCTCGGTTGGAAGATCAAGAACGACTACGGCATCTCGGTGTTCTTCGAGTCGGACGGAGCCTCGCCCGTCGGCTTCTACGGCCGTGAGGGCCTGGCCGGCCAGGTGGGCACGAGCCCGGAGGGGAGTGGCTTCAGCGGGCTGGTCCTGACCTATGTCGTCCGGAGCGAGGCGCGGGTGGACGAGATCATCGCGGAGGCGGAGAAGGCCGGCGCGACGATCCTCAAGCCGGCCGGTGCCCTGCCGTGGGGCGGGTACGGCGGCTCCTTCGCGGACCCGGACGGCTACATCTGGAGTCTGGGCTACAGCGCCCAGGGGGCGGACCAGCCCTACGCGGAGTAGCCGCCGAGGAACCCGGCCCACCAGCGGTGGGCGCACCCCGCGCCGGCCTCCACGGGACCGGACCCGCCGAAGGCGGGGTCATGATGTTCGTCCTCGTCAGAGTGGGTCCGTCACACCTTGACCGGGGGGCATGTCGTAACGGGCACATCCGGATGTCACCGTCGTGGCACCCGGCGAGATTGAAAGGCTTCGGACGCGGGACAATGGTCGTGCCGGCATGGCCGCGCCGCGCATCGTCGTCGTGAGGATTCCCGTGATGTCTCCGCCCCCCGCAGGGTCGGCGTCCCCGTCGATCCGCTTGTTGCTGGTCGAGGATCACGACATGGTGGCCGAGGCGATCGGCCTGGCCCTGGGGCAGACGGACGGTGTGGAGGTCGTGGGGCGGTCCGCGTCGATCGCGGCGGCGGTGGCCGACACGGCGCGCTTCAAGCCGGACGTGGTGCTGCTGGACCGGCGGCTGCCGGACGGTGACGGGATCTCCGCGATCGGCCGGCTCATGGCCGCCGCCCCGGAGACGCGGGTGCTGATCCTGACGGGCGAGGCGTCCGCGTCGGCCGCCACCCGGGTGGCCGAGGCCGGCGGGGTGGGCCTGGTGCTGAAGTCGTCGGCGCTGCACGAGCTGGAGGCGGCGGTGCGGCAGGTGGCCGAGGGCGGGGTGGCGTTCGCGCCGGAGTTGCTGGCCGGCGTGCTCGACAGGCTCACCGGCAGGATCCGGCTCGCGGGGGCGGGGTTGACGGCGCGGGAGCGGGAGACGCTGCTCCTGCTGGCCGAGGGGGCGAGCACGGTACGGATCAGCGAGCGGCTCGGCGTGGCGCACAACACCGCCCGCAACCACATCCAGCGCGTCCTGGAGAAGCTGGGCGCGGGCTCGAAGCTGGAGGCGGTCGCGATCGCCCGCCGCGAGGGCCTCATCGACTGACGCAGATGCACTACTCCGGACGCGGCGACTGCACCAGACCAGATGGAGCCGGTGACTCTCGTGGCACCGGCGTGCACAGGAGAAACTGAGAGGATGGGCACTGAGGGTTCGGTGTATGCGGTTGAGCACCAGCTGACGGAGGAGCTCGACAGCATCACGCTGGCCCGTGACCTGACCCGGCTGGCGCTGGCCGAGAGCGGATACACCGGCCTGCACGACGACGCGCTCCTGGTCGTCTCCGAGCTGGTGACCAACGCGCTGGTGCACGGCGCCGGCGCGCCGGCGCTCCACCTGGTCGTCGGCCCCTCCCGGGTGCGCATCGAGGTCCGCGACTCCAGCCCCCTGCCGCCCGAGCCGCGCGAGCCTGGGCCGAAGAGTGGCTGGGGCCTCAACGTCATCGAGCGCCTGTCCATCCGCTGGGGGTCCTTTCCCCAGGGGAGCGGCAAGGTCGTCTGGTGCGAGCTGGCCGCCGTTCCCGCCCCCATCCGGGCCAACTGACATCTGGGCGTGCGAAGCTGCACTATGCCCGAGTCAAGCCCCGCCGAGGTCACCCAGGCCGACTACCGGCTGCTGGTGCAGAACGTCGTCGACTACGCGATCTTCATGCTGGACCCGCAGGGCCGGATCGTGAGCTGGAACGCGGGCGCGGAGCGGATCAAGGGATACCGGGCGCAAGAGATCATCGGGCGTCATTTCTCGGCGTTCTATCCGCCTGAGGACGTGGCGGCGGGCAAGCCGGCCCGTGAGCTGGAGATCGCCACGGCGGAGGGGCGGCTGGAGGACGAGGGCTGGCGGGTGCGGGCCGACGGCACGCGGTTCTGGGCGAACGTGGTGATCACGGCGTTGTACGACGACACCGGCGAGCTGCGCGGGTTCGGCAAGGTGACCCGCGACATGACCGAGCGGCGCACCGCCGAGCGGGCCCTGGACGAGCGCAGCAGGCTGCTGACCCACCTCGTCCACGCGCAGGAGATGGAGCGGCGCCGCATCGCCTGGGACGTGCACGACGACACGATCCAGTCGATGGTGGCCGTCGGGATGCGCCTGCAACTGCTCGCCGACCAGTTGGAGGGCGAGCACGCCGTGGGGGCCCTGCGGCTCAACGAGACCGTGTCGGCGGCCATCCGCCGGCTGCGCGACCTCACCTTCCGCCTCCGGCCGCCCGGCCTCGACCGGGACGGGCTGGTCGAAGGGCTGACCTCGTACCTGGACCAGGTGGTGACCGGCGCGGGGCTGACGTACACGTTGCGGCACGAGCTCGTCCGGGAGCCACCCGCCGAGACAGCGATCACGATATTTCGGATATGTCAGGAGGCGCTCACTAATGTCCGCAAGCACGCACAGGCGAAGGCGGTGACCGTGTCCCTGACCTCCAGCGGCCACGGCGTGCTGACGCGTGTGGCCGACGACGGCGTCGGGGTCAGTGACCCCGCCGGTCTCCTCGCCGTGCCCGACCACTTCGGCCTCATCGAGATGCGCGAGCGCGCCGAGATGGCGGGCGGCTGGTGGAGCATCCGCGGCCGGCCGGACGACGGCACGACGGTCGAGTTCTGGGTGCCCGCACTGGCCTCGGGCGGTGAGGACGGTCGCGTATGAGCGGGCGGACCGCTCGTACGCCGGCGGGCGCGCGGCTGACCGTGCTCATCGGCGACGACGAGCCCATGATCCGTGATGTGCTGCGTGAGGTGCTCCAGGCCGAGCCCGACCTCAGCGTCGTCGCGCTCGCCCAGGACGCCGAGGGGGCCATCGCCCTGGCCGAGCGCCACACGCCCCGCGTCGCCATCCTCGACGTGCGGATGCCCGGCGGCGGCGCCCACGCGGCCCGGGTGATCCGCGAACGCTGCCCGGGCACGCGCGTCATGGCGTTCTCCACCTACGGCGACTCCGGCGCCGTCGAGGAGATGCGCCGGGCGGGCGTCACCGAGTACCTCCTCAAGGGCCTGCCCAACATCGACATCGTGGCGGCCGTGCGCCGCGTCGCGGCCGGTTCGTAGGCGGGTCCCGTCAGTCCCCGGGCCGGCGCGACGGGAAGGTGAGCGGCTCGCCGCTCATCATGCGCTCGAACATCTGCCGCATCGAGTCGGCGTCGTTGAGGTGCGGGAACGGCTCCGCGGGCGCCTCGACGCCGAGGAAGTCGCACAGCGGCTCCCACCCCTCGCGCACGTCGAACACGAGCAGGCGCTTCGCGGGCACACCCGCTCTGACGGCGGCCACGTGCCGCTCGAACGCCTCGACGGCGTGCTCCTCGTCGGGTATGCCGTGCCCGAAGCTCCAGTCGGGACCGAAGTAGGGCCGCCCGATGGCCTCCAGGACCGGCCTCATCCGGCCCATGCCGGTGAGCATCGCGCGCACGGGCTCGGGCAGCTCCTCGAACGGCCGGCCGTCCATGGTCGCCGCGGCGGACCCGGGACCGGACAGGAGCATGTTGATGCTCGGATACCAGGAGCGCGGGTCGCGGACGGTGAGCACCACCTTGGCGTCGGGATAGACCTCGGCCAGCTCGCGCCAGTAGTGGCTGGCCGGCCAGTCCTGCGCCGACCGATAGCCTCCCGCGAACACCCGGTCCCACCCTTCCCGGTCGCGGACCTCGCCGGCCGTGACCGAGAGCCACCGGTCCACGTGGTCGGGATGGGTCATGACCTCGAACATGTGGTAGCACGGGCCGAAGCCGAGGCGCTCCAGCGCCGCCTTCATCGACGTCGTCCCGGTACGCGGCAGACCCGCGCCGATGACTTCGAGCATGTCCCTCTCCCTAACCGTGGTCGTCGACGTGACGACTTCACGCTAGGACGGCGCCCGCCAGAATTCAACGCCCGTAGATTTTCGGCCGACCTGAAACTTTCAACCACCGGGCACCCCGCGCCGACCCCGCCGAACAGGACAAACACCCGCGATCTCCCCGGCTACCGCATGGCCGGAACGGACGCGTTCCTACAGCTCAGAGCACCCACGTTGATACTTTGCCCCGGATCGCGCGCCCCCCGTCAGCACGCCTCCCGCGATCCCCCACCGGCTCATTCGGAACCCGAAAGGCCACCACCGTGAAGTTGCTCCCGCGCCCGCTCCGCGGACGTGCCGCCCTCGCGATCGGCACCGTCGCCGCGCTCACCCTCGGAGGAGTGGCGGTCACCCCGGCCGTCACCGCCGCGGCCGCCACCGGCTGCGCCGTCACCTACACGGCCAGCACCTGGCAGGGCGGCTTCAGCGCCAACATCTCCATCAAGAACCTCGGCGACCCCGTCAACGGCTGGACGCTCGGCTTCACCTTCCCGGACTCCGGCCAGAAGGTCGTCCAGGGCTGGTCGGCCACGTACGGCCAGAGCGGCGCCGCCGTCACCGCGCGCAGCCTGAGCTACAACGGCTCGCTCGCCACCGACGCCTCGACCACCATCGGCTTCAACGGGAGCTGGACGGGCGCCAACCCGGCGCCCACCTCGTTCACGCTCAACGGCGTGACCTGCACCGGCTCCACGACCCCGGGCCCGACCCCCTCCGACGGCACCCCCGTCGGCGTCAACGGGCAACTGCGCGTCTGCGGCGTCAACCTCTGCAACCAGTACGGCAAGCCCATCCAGTTGCGCGGGATGAGCACGCACGGCCTGCAGTGGTTCGCCAAGTGCTACAACACCGCCTCCCTCGACGCGCTCGCCGACGACTGGAAGGCCGACCTGCTCCGGATCTCCATGTACGTCCAGGAGGACGGCTACGAGACAGACCCGCCGGGCTTCACCGCCCGGGTCAACAACCTGGTCGACATGGCCGAGGCGCGCGGGATGTACGCCCTGATCGACTTCCACACGCTGACCCCCGGCGACCCCATGTACAACCTCGCCCGCGCCAAGACGTTCTTCGCCGCCGTCTCCACCCGCAACGCCGCGAAGAAGAACGTCATCTACGAGATCGCCAACGAGCCCAACGGCGTGAGTTGGTCGACCATCAAGAGCTACGCCGAGCAGGTCATCCCCGTCATCCGCGCCAACGACCCGGACGCCGTCGTCGTGGTCGGCACCCGCGGCTGGTCGTCGCTGGGCGTGTCGGAGGGCGGCAACGAGAGCGAGGTCGTCAACAACCCGGTCAACGCCGCCAACGTCATGTACACCTTCCACTTCTACGCCGCCGCCCACGGGGACAACTACCGGGCGGCGGTCAGCCGGGCGGCCGGCCGCATCCCGCTGTTCGTCACGGAGTTCGGCACGGTCACCTACACCGGCGGTGGCACGGTGGACCTCGCCAGCACCACGACCTGGCTGAACCTGCTGGACCAGTACAAGATCAGCTACGCCAACTGGACGTACTCCGACGCCGACGAGAGCAGCGCCGCCTTCAAGCCGGGCACCTGCTCCGGCAGCACGTACGCGGGGACGGCCGTCCTGACGCAGTCGGGCACGTACATGCGCGACCGCATCCGCACCCCGGACAACTTCCCGACCGGCTGACCCCGCTGTCGCGAACGGGCCCGCGGAGACTCGGCTACGCGCCGAGAGCGGTCTCCGGCGGGCCCGTGTGGCCGACGCGGCGGTACCACTCGTTGGCCAGCATCTGGGCGCGCGCCTGCTCGGGCAGGCCGGTCAGCAGGGTCATCGACGCGCCGCGTCCCACCTCCGAAGCGTGCGCGTGCATGGCCTCCCACTTGCGCTCGGCCCATCGCCCGACGTCGAGCCGCGTGGTGACCTGGTCGTCCGGGACACCGGGCAGCGTCTGGCCCGGCTCCGGGTCCGTCCCGAACACCGACCGCCAGTGCGACACCACGACGGAGCGCGGAACGGTCGACAGATAGAGGGCCCGGGGCCGCCACGGTTCGCCCGTGCCGGGGTGGAGCTGGTCGTACCCGGCCGCCTCCACCGCGGCCATGGTGACCCGGTGCGCGTGGACGTGGTCGGGATGCCCGTAGGAGCCGTACGCGTCGTAGGTGAGCACCACGTCCGGCCTGAACTGCCTGATGTGCCCGACCACCCGGCCCACCGCCTCGTCGAACGGCACGTCCAGGAACCGCGGGGCGCCGGGCGCCGACTCGGGCTTGTTCGCGTCGGCGTAGCCCAGCAGCCGCGGCTCGCCCGCGCCGAGGATGCCGAGCGAGCGCTCCAGCTCGCCGGCCCGCACAGTCCCCCCGGCCCAGGTGCACGTGACGACGGCCGTCCTGGCGCCCTCGTCGGCGTACCTGGCCAGCGTGCCGCCGGTCCAGATGGCCTCGTCGTCGGGATGGGCATGGACGCACAGCACTCCGAAGCCCGCCACGGCACCCTCCTTGATGATCACGGGCGGCCATCGTAGCGCCGGGACTCAGCGGAGGCGGGCGATCAGGGGAGCGTGGACCACTGGCAGGCGCGTTCGAGCGTGCCGTAGGGCGGGAACTGGTCGACGAGCTGGGTGATGACCAGCAGACGGGCCATGATGCCGTGCACGCCGATCAGGCGCAGCCCGCCGCCGCGGGCCTCGGCCTGGCGCTGGCAGTTGATGAGCTGCCAGAGCCCACTGGAGTCGCAGAAGCTCAGCCTCGCCGTGTCCACCACGATCCTGGGCCGCTCGGCGGACAGCGGCTCGGCGAGGGCATCGGCCAGCAGGTGCTGGGTGCTCAGGTCGAGCTCGCCCGTCAGGCGGACCACCGCGACATCGCCGTGCCGCTCCGTCTCGATCACAAGGCGTGTCATGTCGCCGCCTCTCCGTCGCTGCGTCGGTGCCGTCGCCACCGCGACGGGCACCAGCGGGGATGCTGTCCAGCGTATCCGCACGCCCGCGCCGCGCTCCACGTCTTGGCGTAACTGAGACGGTCGTCGCCCTGAAACCCCCGCATTTCGGTACGTTTGCCGATATATCGCTCGCCCCAACCACCCCCTCCGAGGCGATCCGGCCGGTGACCCGCAGGCTCGCCTGGCTGGACGCGCTGCGGCCCATGCAGCGGCTCGGCCGGCGCCTGGCCCGCGGGGGGTCATCAGAGCCGGCCCGCCGAGGGTTCGAGCGGACCGGCCCCGTCGAAGATCTCCTCGCGGGCGGCGACCGCGGACAGGTCGTCGGGCTGCAGCTCCGCCGACATCTCGGCGTGCACCGCCGTCCGGTAGCCGTCCGTCTCCCGCCGTACGTCCTCCTCGTCCCAGCCGAGCACGGGCGCGATGAGCTCCGCCACCTCGGACGCGACGGCGAGCCCCCGGTCACGCTCCTCGATGGAGATGCGGGTACGGCGCACCAGCACGTCCTCCAGGTGCAACGCGCCCTCGTGGGTGACCGCGTACACCGCCTCGGCGCGGAGGTAGTCCGCCGCCCCGGTCAGCGGCTCACCGAGCGAGGCGTCCGACTCGATCAGCTGGAGGAGGTCCTCGACGGCCGAGCCGTAGCGCCCGAGCAGGTGCTCGACGCGGGCGACGTCGATGCCGGCGCGCGCGGCCAGCCGGGTGCGGCCGTTGCGCAGCGCCTCGTACCCCTCCGCCCCCAGGAGCGGCAGCCGGTCCGTCACCGACGGCGGCACGGCCGCGTCCAGCTCCCGTACGGCCACGTCCACGGCGTCCTTGGCCATGACCCGGTAGGTGGTGTACTTCCCGCCGGCGATGACGACGAGGCCGGGCGCGGGCCGGGCGACCGTGTGCTCCCTGGACAGCTTGGCGGTGTCGGAGGCGTCCCCGGCCAGCAGCGGTCGCAGGCCCGTGTACACGCCGTCGATGTCCTCGTGCGTGAGCGGCGTGCCCAGCACCTGGTTGACGTGGTCGAGCAGGTAGTCGATGTCGGCCCGGCTGGCCACGGGACGGCCCTTGTCGAGGCTCCAGTCGGTGTCGGTGGTGCCGATGATCCAGTGCCGTCCCCACGGGATGGTGAACAGCACGCTCTTCTCCGTACGGAGGATCAGGCCGGTGTGGAGGGTGATCCGGTCGCGCGGAACGGTGATGTGGACGCCCTTCGACGCCCGCACGCGCAGGCCGTTCTCGTTGCCCGCCATCTCGGCGGTCTCGTCGGTCCAGACGCCGGTGGCGTTGATCACCTGGCGGGCGCGCACGACGATCTCGCGGTCGCTCTCCAGGTCGCGCACCCGGGCGCCGGTGACCCGTGCCCCGTCGCGCTCCAGCGCCGTCATGCGCGTCCGGGTCGAGACGGCCGCCCCGTACACGGCGGCGGTGCGTGCCAGCGTCATCGCGAACCGCGCGTCGTCGACCTGCGCGTCGTGGTACTGGACCGCTCCGACGAGCGCCTCCGGGTGCAGGGAGGGCGCGGCGGCCAGCGCGCGGCGCCGGCTCATGTGGCGGTGGCGGGGCAGGACGCGCCTGCCGTCGAGCATGTCGTAGAGGGCGATCCCCGCGCCGACGTAGAACCGCTCCCACAGCCGGTGCCGCAGCGGGAACAGGAACGGCACGGGGCGCACCAGGTGGGGCGCGAGCCTGGTCAGCAACAGACCGCGTTCCTTGAGGGCCTCCCTGACCAGCCGGAAGTCGAGCTGCTCCAGGTAGCGCAGACCGCCGTGGACGAGCTTGCTCGACCGGCTCGATGTGCCCGCCGCCCAGTCCTGGGCCTCCACGAGCGCGACGGACAGGCCACGGGACACCGCGTCGAGCGCCGCGCCGGCGCCCACGACGCCGCCGCCCACGACCAGGACGTCGAACTCGTCGTCGCCCATCCGTCGCAGCGTCTCCGCGCGGTACGCCGGTCCCAGCGGTACAGATGTCACAGTAAGGCTCCTCATCTCAGAGAATCGTGCGTGCCCGGGGCCGCGGCCCCGCATGGGCGTGCGGGACCACGGTCCGGGCGGTCGTGCGGCTCAGCCGACGTCGACCCAGTCGAGGGTGCGGGTGACGGCCTTCTTCCAGGTGGCGTAGCCCGCGTCGCGCCGCTCCTGCGACCAGGAGGGCTCCCAGCGGCGGTCTTCCTGCCAGTTCTGCTTGAGCTCGTCGGTGGACTTCCAGAAGCCCACGGCGAGCCCGGCGGCGTAGGCGGCGCCCAGCGCGGTCGTCTCCGCCACCACGGGCTTGGAGACGGGGACGCCGAGGACGTCGGCCTGGATCTGCATGCACAGGTCGTTGGCGGTGACGCCGCCGTCCACCCGCAGCACGTCGAGGGTGACGCCGGAGTCCTGGCGCATCGCCTCGACCACGTCCCGGCTCTGGTAGCAGATGGCCTCCAGGGTGGCCCGCGCGATGTGCGCGTTGTTGTTGTAGCGCGACAGACCGACGATCGCGCCGCGGGCGTCGGAGCGCCAGTACGGGGCGAACAGGCCGGAGAAGGCGGGCACGAAGAACACCCCGCCGTTGTCCTCGACCTGCCGGGCCAGGGACTCGCTCTGCGCGGCGCCCGAGATGATGCCGAGCTGGTCGCGCAGCCACTGCACGGCCGAGCCGGTCACCGCGATGGAGCCCTCCAGCGCGTACACCGGAGCCTCCTGCCCGAACTGGTAGCACACCGTGGTGAGCAGCCCGTGCTTGGAGCGGACCGGGGTGGTGCCGGTGTTGAGCAGCAGGAAGTTGCCGGTGCCGTAGGTGTTCTTGGCCTCGCCGACCCCGAAGCAGACCTGGCCCACGGTGGCGGCCTGCTGGTCGCCGAGGACGCCGCCGAGCGTGACCTCCGCGCGCAGCGGGCCGTCGGCGCGGGTGTGCCCGAACCCCTCGGCGTGGGAGGAGGGCACGATCTTCGGCAGCATCTGCCGCGGGATGCCGAAGAACGACAGCAGCTCGTCGTCCCAGTCCAGGGTCTCGAGGTTCATGAGCATGGTGCGGCTGGCGTTGGTCACGTCGGTGACGTGCCGGCCGCCGTCGATGCCGCCGGTCAGGTTCCACAGCAGCCACGTGTCGGTGTTGCCGAAGATCGCCTCCCCCGCCTCGGCGGCCTCGCGCACCCCTTCGACGTTCTCCAGGATCCACTGGATCTTGCCGCCGGAGAAGTACGTCGCGGGCGGCAGGCCCGCCTTGGTCCGGATGACGTCGCCCCTGCCGTCGCGGTCCAGCGCCGAGGCGATCCTGTCCGTGCGCGTGTCCTGCCAGACGATGGCGTTGTAGTACGGCCGGCCGGTGGCGCGGTTCCACACCACGGAGGTCTCGCGCTGGTTGGTGATGCCGAGCGCGGCCAGGTCGGAGGCCACGAGGTTCGCCTTGGTGAGCGTGGTCTCGATCACCGCCCGGGTGCGCTCCCAGATCTCCGTGGGATTGTGCTCGACCCAGCCGGCGCGCGGCAGGATCTGCTCGTGTTCTAGCTGGTGAAGGGCGATCTCGTTGCCGCTGTGATCGAAGATCATGAAGCGGGTGCTCGTCGTTCCCTGGTCGACGGCTCCGACGAAGTCCGGCATGGAATCGTGCCTCCTCAACGGGATGGGGTGGTGGTCAGGCGTTCTCGAGCGAGTCCTTCCCCGGGACCCGGCCGGGCTCGGGGCCCTCCGCGATCGGCAGGAACCGTCCCACCAGGACCTGGTAGAGGCCGGCGCCGAGCAGACCGCCGACGATGGGACCCACGATGGGCACCCAGAAGTAGAGCTGTCCGTACTGGTCTCGCCAGGCCGTGTGATACCCGGTGATGAACGACGCCAGACGTGGCCCGAGGTCACGGGCCGGGTTGATGGCGTACCCGGCGTTGGTGCCCCAGGCCATGCCGATGGCGACGACGACCAGGCCGATGATGAGAGGCGCGAGGTTGGCGAGCGGCGGGGTGCTGTGGACGTCGGTGATGGCCAGGATCAGGAACAGCAGGATCGCGGTGCCGATCACCTGGTCGCGGAAGGCGCCCCAGGTCCCGACCGGAAGCACGCCGTTGCCGGGCAGGGTGGAGAAGACGCCCTGCGTCTTGACGGTGTGGCCGGGATCGACCTTGGCCAGCACCTCGGTGTAGTTGAAGCGGACGATGAGTGCTGCCACGAACGCCCCCGCGATCTGTGCCAGCGAGAACGGCGCCACCTTCCGCCATTCGAAGCCCTTGAACACGGCCATGGCGATGGTGACGGCCGGGTTGAGGTGCGCGCCGCTGATCCGCGCCGCGACGTAGACGCCCAGGGTCACGCCGAGCCCCCAGGCCCACGCGATGCTGTCGTGGTCACCGAAACCGCCCGCGACCACCTGGGCCACCACGCCGACGCCGAACAGAATGAGGATCAGGGTGCCCGCGAACTCGGCGGCCAGCTCGCCGAGCATGCTACGGGCCTTCAACCGTTCCGCCATGTCTCCTCCTCGAAGTGCCTGGCCGCATCGCCGTCCTCGGGCAGGAACAGATGCCGCCGAAGGCATGAAGTCCGGTGAGGCGACCGCCACCTCACGGATGACTGGAAGTTAAGTGAGGAAAACCACAGCGTCAACGACATGGTGCCGACAATGTCGAACACTAGTCAGCTATGACATGCCGGATTAAGGTCTGTTGCGTGGGGCAGCGCACATCGCGCCCTGTATGAGGTGATATGTGTAAATCTTTTCTTGACCACTGCCGACATTGTCGAACGCCGGCCGCAGAGGACTAGGCTCGATGCCGTGCCTGGTCCAGTGCAGTCCATCCAGCGAGGAGCCGCGATCCTCCGCCTCCTCGCGCGCAGCTCGGGAAGACTCGGCGTGGGCGAGATCGCCACATCGCTCGGGCTGCCCCGCGGCACCGCCCACGGCCTGCTCCGCACCCTGCAACTGGTCGGCTTCGTGGAGCAGGACGGGGCGACGGGCAAGTACCAGCTCGGAGCGGCCCTGCTCCACCTCGGCACGAGCTACCTGGACGTCAACGAGCTCCGCTCACGCGCGATCAACTGGGCGGACGCGCTCGCGGCGCGGAGCTGCGAATCCGTCAAGATCGGCACCGTCCTCGACGGCCAGGTCCTCGTGGTGCACCACGTCTTCCGTCCCGACGACACCCTGCAGACCCTCGACGTCGGCTCCCTGATGCCGATGCACGCCACCGCCCTGGGAAAGGTGCTGCTGGCCTTCGACTCCGGCGCGAGCGCCGCCCTCGGCAACGGACCGCTGGAGGCGTACACCCGCCGGACCATCGTCGCCCCCCGGGATCTGGCCCGCAGCCTCGCGGGCATCCGGGAGGTCGGGTGGGCCTCCCAGGTGGAGGAGATGGCCGTCGGCGAGGCCGCCATCGCCGCCCCCATCCGCGGTCACGGCGGGCTCGTCGTCGGAGCCATCGGGATCTCGGGCGCCGTCGAACGGATATGCGACGCCAAAGGCCAGCCCAACACCGTCCTGGTGACGTTCGTGCGCGACGCCGCACGCGCGGTCTCCCGGGACCTCGGTGCCTCGCGCTGGTGACACGTAACTCATACATACCGAGGTGAACGCCATGGCCGCGCGTTACGTGATGTCCATCGACCAAGGTACGACGTCGACCCGGTGCATCATCTTCGACCAGCAGGGACGCCTGGTGTCGGTGACGCAGCGCGAGCATCGCCAGCACTTCCCGCACCCCGGATGGGTCGAGCACGACGCCGTCGAGATCTGGCGCAACCTGGAGCGCATCGCCCCGGCGGCGCTCCGGCAGGCGGGGGTCGGCCTGGACCAGCTCGCGGCCGTCGGCATCGCGAACCAGCGGGAGACCACCCTCCTGTGGGACCGGCGCACCGGCCTGCCCGTCCAGCGGGCGATCGTGTGGCAGGACACCCGGACCAACGCGCTGGTCGACGACCTGGCCGCCCGTCCCGACTCCTCGATGGTGCAGAAGCGCTGCGGCCTGCCGCTCGCCACCTACTTCTCCGCCCCGCGCGTGCGCTGGCTGCTCGACGAGACCCCCGGGCTGAGGGAGCGCGCCGAGCGGGGCGAGGTGCTGTTCGGCACCATGGAGACCTGGCTCATCTGGAACCTCACCGGCGGTTCCGACGGCGGCCTGCACCTCACCGACGTCACCAACGCCAGCCGCACCCTGCTGATGGACCTGACCACGCTGGAGTGGGACGACGACCTGCTCGACTTCTTCGGTATCCCGCGCGCCATGCTGCCGCAGATCCGGCCCTCGACCGAGACGTACGGGGTGGCCAGCCGCGTCCTGCCCGGCGTCCGCATCGGCGCCGCGCTGGGCGACCAGCAGGCGGCGCTGTTCGGCCAGACCTGCTTCGCGCCCGGCGAGGCGAAGTGCACCTACGGCACCGGCGGCTTCCTGCTGCTCAACACCGGTGACGAGCCGGTCCGCTCCACCCACGGCCTGCTCACGACCGTCGGCTACCAGGTCGGGGCCGAGCCGGCGGTGTACGCCCTGGAGGCGCCGATCGCCGTCACCGGTGCGCTGGTGCAGTGGTTCCGCGACGGCCTCGGCCTGATCAACAGCGCTCCGGAGATCGAGACGCTGGCCAAGACGGTGGACGACAACGGCGGGTGCTACATCGTGCCCGCGTTCGCCGGGCTGTTCGCCCCGCACTGGCGGAGCGAGGCCCGCGGCGTCATCGTCGGCCTCACGTCCTACATCACCAAGGGCCACCTCGCGCGGGCGGTCCTGGAGGCCACCGCCTGGCAGACCCGCGAGGTCGTCGACGCCATGAACGCCGACTCCGGGCTCGACCTGCGCGTTCTCAAGGTCGATGGCGGCATGACCGCCGACAACCTGCTCATGCAGTGCATCGCCGACGTGTTGGACGTCCCGGTCGTCCGCCCCATGGTGGCCGAGACCGTCTCACTCGGGGCCGCGTACGCCGCCGGACTGGCCGTCGGCTACTGGCCGGACCTGGAGGGCCTGCGCCGCAACTGGCACCGCGCCGCCCAGTGGCAGCCGGCCATGGACCCGAAGCGCCGCGACGAGGAGTACGACAACTGGCGCCGGGCCGTGGAGCGGACGTTCGGCTGGATGCGCCCGCACCACTGAGGCCCGGTCACTCCGCGGCCGTCTCCCGCAACGGTCACCCGGTGGCCGCCTCCTGGAGCGGGAAGTGGCAGGCGGCCGCGTGCAGCGGCTCGCCCGGGGACGGCTCCAGCGGCGGCACGTCCTGGGCGCAGACGTCCTCCGCCTTCCAGCAGCGGGTCCGGAACCGGCACCCCGACGGCGGGTCGAGCGGGGAGGGCACCTCGCCCTTGAGCAGGATGCGCTCCCGCCGCGCCCCCTGGCTGACGTCGAGCACCGGCGCCGCGGACATCAGCGCGGCGGTGTAGGGATGGCGGGGCCGGTCGAAGACCTGCTCCGTCGGGCCGGTCTCGACGATCTTGCCGAGGTACATGACCGTGACGCGGTCCGCGACGTGGCGCACCACGGACAGGTCGTGGGAGATGAAGACGTACGACACCCCGAGCCGGGCCTGGAGGTCGGTGAGGAGGTTGAGCACCTGCGCCTGGACCGACAGGTCCAGCGCCGACACCGGCTCGTCGCACACGATGACGTCCGGTTCGAGCGCCAGCGCGCGGGCTATCCCGAGTCGCTGACGCTGGCCGCCGGAGAACTCCTGCGGATAACGGCGGGCGTCGCTCGCGCGCAGCCCCACCATGTCGAGGAGCTCGGCCACCCGCTTGCCGCGATCCTTCACCGGCACCAGGTCACGGTGCGTGCGCCACGGCTCGCCGACGATGTCCTCGGCGCACAGCCGGGCGTTGAGCGATGCGAACGGATCCTGGAACACCATCTGCACCCGGCGCCGCCACTTCAGCAGCTCCTTGCCGCGCAGCGCGAACGGGTCCACTCCCTCGAACCGGACGGTGCCCTGGTCGGGGCGTTCCAGCATGAGCAGCACCCGGGCGAGGGTCGACTTGCCGCAGCCGGACTCCCCGACCAGGCCCAGCGTCTCGCCGTGTCCGAGCCGCAGGTCGACCCCGTCGAGCGCGCGCAGCCGGTTACGGCCGGAGGCGCCGCGGGCCACGTGGAAGGACTTGCTGACCCCTGTCACCTCCAGCAGGGGAACGGCCGTCTCCTTCGCCGCGAGGGTGGGCGTGGCGGGCTCAGTCATCGGTCAGCTCCCTCCAGTGGTGGCACGCGGACAGGCGGCCGGGGCCGGTCTCGACGAGGACCGGGCGCTGCTCCGCGCACACGTCGCCGGCCAGCGGGCAGCGCGCGCGGAAGGCGCAGCCCGAGGGCACCGAGTGCAGGTCGGGTGGGCTGCCCGGGATGGACTTCAGGGTGGTGCCGCGCGCCACCTCGGCCGGCACCGAGTCCAGCAGCCCGCGGGTGTAGGGGTGGCGGGGGCGGGAGAAGACGTCCGCCACCCGGCCGGTCTCGACGACGGCGCCCGCGTACATGACGGCCACGTGGTCGGCCTGCTCGGCCACCACCGCGAGGTCATGGGTGATCAGGATCAGCGCCGTCTGCTGCTCGGTGCGCAGCTCGCGCAGCAGCTCCATGATCTGGGCCTGCACGGTGACGTCGAGGGCGGTGGTGGGCTCGTCGGCCAGCAGCACCTTGGGGTGGAGGGCCACCGCCAGCGCGATGAGCAGCCGCTGGCGCATGCCGCCGGAGAACTGGTGCGGATAGGCGCTCACCCGGGCGCCCGGCTCGGGGATGCCGACCCGTTCCATCAGCTCGACGGCCCGCTGCCGCGCCGCGCGGCGCGACAGGCCCTGGTGGATCCGGAACGGCTCGGCGAGCTGGGCGCCGACCGTCTGCACGGGGTTCAGCGCGGTCAGCGCGTCCTGGAACACGATGGACAGGCCGGGACCGGCCAGCTTGCGGCGCTGTGCCGGCGACAGGGTGAGGATGTCGGTCCCGTCCAGGCGCACGGCGCCGCCGGCGACGTGCGCCACCGGGTCGAGGAGGCCGACGATGGCCTGTGCCGTCATGCTCTTGCCGCAGCCCGACTCGCCCAGGAGCGCCAGCGTCTCACCGGAGCGGACGGAGAAGCTGACCTCGCGCACGGCGCGGACCGTCCCGGCGGGGGTCCTGATGTCGACAGCCAGCTCGTCGACCTCCAGCACCGGCCGTCCCGGCTCCGCGACGGCGGTCGCCGTGCCGTTCGACTCGCTCACGCCCGCACCTCCTTGATCTTGCGCCGGGAGCGGGGCAGGGTGAGCCGCCACCGCTGTCCGGGGTCCATGGCCAGCCGCGCCCACGACGCGAGGACGGTCGCCGAGACGGTGGTCACCACGATGGCGAGACCCGGGAAGACGGCGATCCACCAGGCGCTCTGGAGGACCTGCCGGCCCTGGGCGACCATCAGGCCCCAGCTCATGTCCGGCGGCTGGATGCCGATGCCCAGGAAGCTCAGCGACGATTCGGTCAGCATCACGAAACAGAAGTCCAGGGTCGCGACGGTGAACAGGGTCGGCAGCACGGTCGGCGCCACGTGCCGGCCGATGATGGCCCAGCTGCCGGTGCCGAAGGTCCGCGCCGCGTCGACGAACAGCCTGCTCTGGAGCTCGGCCGACTCCGCCCGCGCGGCCCGCAGGTAGATCGGGATCCGGGCGACGGCCAGGACCAGGACGATGTTCATGGCACTGGGCGAGAAGACGTACAGCACGACCACGGCCAGCAGCAGCGAGGGGAAGCTGAGGATGACGTCGGCGATCCGCATGGAGACGTTCTCGCGCCGGCCGCGGTGGTAGCCGGCCCACATGCCCCAGACCGACCCGATGACCAGCGAGATCAGCACGGCCGGGACCGAGACGGAGAGCGTCGTGCGGCTGGCCACGATGAGCCGGGCCAGTACGCTGCGCCCGAGCGAGTCGCTGCCGAGCAGGAGCGCCCAGCCGTCGTCGAGGCTGAAGGGCGGCCGGTTGACCGCCCGCAGGTTCTGCCGGGTGGCCAGGTCGCCGAGCAGGATCGGCCCGATGATGGCGCAGGCGGCGACGACCAGCAGGATCACCACCGCCAGGCAGGCGAACCGGTCCCGCAGCAGCAGCCGCCACCAGGTGACCCGCCGGACGGCGGCGGGCCCCGCGGCGGGGGTCTCGGCGGGCCGCTCCGGCCCGGCCTGAGTCGTGGACATGAGGTCTCCGTTGGTCATGTCGTCACGCCCTGGCGGACACGGGAGTCCAGGATCGCGTAGCAGGCGTCGATGACGATGTTGAGCGCGAAGATCGTGAGCGCGGTCACCAGGACCGCGGCCTGCAGCACCGCGAAGTCACGCTGCAGGATCGAGGTGATCATCAGCTTGCCGATGCCCGGCCAGCCGAAGATCGTCTCGACGACCACGGCCCCGTTGACCAGCCCGACCGTGAGGTCTCCGGCCACGGTCAGCGCCGGAGGGGCGGCGTTGCGCAGCGCGTGGCCGAACACCACCCGGATCTCGCCCGCGCCCTTGCTCCGCGCCACCTTGATGTACGGCGCGGACAGCGCGGTGACCATCGCCCCCCGCACCACCTGCACGAGCACGCCGAACGGCCGGATCAGCAGGGTGAGCACGGGCAGCACCCACGCCGCCGCGCCCTCCGTGCCCGAGGTGGGCAGCCAGCCGAGGGCCACGGCGAAGACCAGGACGCCCATGATGGCGAACCAGAAGTCCGGCATGCTCGCCGCGGTGGTCGAGGTGAAGCTGGCGACCCGGTCCGCGACGGAGTTGGGACGGTAGGCCGCCCAGCTCCCGACGACGACGGCGCCCAGGATCGCCAGGATCATGGTCGCCCCCGCGAGCTGCAGCGTCGCCGGGAACGCCCGTAGCACGGCCTCGGCAGCCGGCTGCGCGGTCCGCAGCGACTCGCCGAAGTCCAGCCGTACGACCTGGCCCAGGTACTCGCCGAACTGGACGAGCAGCGGCTGGTCGAACCCGTGCCGGGCGGAGAACTCGGCCCGCATCTCCGGGGTGGCGCTGAGCGGCAGGTAGAGGTTCGCCGGGTCACCGGTGAGACGTGCCAGGCAGAACACCCCGAGGACCACGATGACCAGCGGGATCGCGCTGGAGACGATGCGACGCCGCAGGAAGGTCAGCACACGCGTTCCTCTCAGCCGGCCGGGTGCATGTCGGCGAGGCGCATCTCGTCGTTCGTGGCCGCGTTGGGCTTGTAGGAGACCTTGGGCGACAGGGCGAGGATGCCGGTCATGTGCGCCATGACCGCGTCCCGCACGACGTCCTTGTTCTGGTACTCCAGCGCCTTGGCGAACGCCGCCTGGCGCTCCTCCCCGGAGGCCTGCTCGGCGGCGTTGATCAGGTCGTCCAGCTCGGCGGTGCCGTAGCTGCTCTGGGCGCCCTTGCTGCCGTAGATCTGGCCCATCGTGAAGGCCGCGTCACCGGCCTGGTTGCCGTGCTGCGCCTGGAGCAGGGTGGGACCGGGGTCCTTGGGGAACGGGCGCAGCAGGTACTCCAGCCAGGCGTTCACGTCGAGCATCTCGATCTTCACCGAGAGCCCGGCCTCGATCAGCGAGTTCTGCACGACCTCCATCGCCTCGGCGGCCTTGGGGTAGATCCCGTTCCGGCCAATGATCTTGATGGGGGTGTCCGTGGGGACGCCGGCCGCCTTGGCCTCCGCGATCAGCTTCTTGGCCTGCGCCATGTCGTACGGCCACGGCTGGATGGCCGTGCTGTGACCGGTCACCCCTTCGGGGACGAGCTGCCCCGCCGGCTTGCCCAGCCCGGCGAAGACCGAGGCGACGAGGCCGCTCTTGTCGATGGCGTAGTTGATCGCCTGGCGCACGCGGATGTCGTTCAGCGGCGGCCTGGTGGCGTCGATGCGCAGGTAGGAGGTCTCGTTGTTGGGGAACTGCACGGCCGAGTCGCCGGCGCCGTCCTCCGGGGCGAGGCCGATGGCCACGTCCGCCTCGTCGCTCTTGACCATGGCCGCGCGGATGCTGCCCTCGGTACGCCAGACGTACTCCGCGGCGGCGAACTCGGGCGCCTTGCCCCAGTAGCCGGCGAACCGCTCCAGGCGGAGGCTGCGGCCGGTGTCCCACTTCGCGAGCTTGAACGGGCCGGTGCCGACGGGCTCGCGAACCTTGCCGGTGGTGCTCGTGGTGGTCGGCACGACCTCGACGAACGACAGCCGCAGCGGCAGGATCGGGTCGGGCTTGGCCGTCTTCACCTTGAGGGTCGCGTCGTCCACGGCCGTGGCCGTGAGCTTGATGCCGCCGAAGACGTAGCCGTTCACGTTGCAGTCGATCTTGGAGCCGAGGGTGCGGTCGATGGAGAAGGCCGCCGCCTTGGCGTCGAACGCGGTGCCGTCGTGGAACTTCACGCCCTTGCGCAGGGTGAAGGTCCACTCGGTCGGCGAGTCCTGCTTCCACTCCGTGGCCAGCGCCGGCTGGAGCGCCCCGGTGCCGGGGTCGCGCTCGGTGAGCGCCTCGGTGATGTTGGCCCGGGTGACGCGCCCGGTCGCGGTGAGGGAGGCGTCACACGGCTCCAGCGTCGGTGGCTCCTCGGGCAGCACGATGCGGACGGTGGCCGCCGCCGCTCCGGACGAGGGCTCCGGGCCGCTGTTCGCGACCGAGCAGGCGCCGGCCGACAGGATCGTGCCCAGGGCCAGGAGGGCTGAGGCCGCCTGACGGCGGTGAGGGGTGTTGAACACGCGCGGTGTTGTGGTCATGGTTCCTCCGAAAACGCCTGCTGCCGGTACCGGGCAGGCGACGTGCTATGCGACGGGCGTCGCGCTGAGGGCGGCGAGGCCGCGGTCGATGATGCGGGCGAGCTGCTCGCGGTGCTGCGGGGAGACCTGGGCCAGCGGCGCGCGGACGGGTCCCGCGGAGCGGCCGCGGATCTCCAGCCCGGCCTTGACCAGGGAGACGGCGTAGCCGGGAGTGGTCTGGCGCAGCTCGGCGAGCGGGGCGTAGAACTCGCGCAGCAGGAGGTCCTGGGTCGCCTCGTCGCCGTTCTCGAACGCCTGGAAGAAGGCGACGGCTACCTCCGGGAGGAACGCCAGCACCGCCGAGGAGTAGGCGCGGGCGCCGAGACCGACGTAGGAGCGGGCGAAGACCTCGGCGGTCGGCATGCCGTTGAGCAGGGGGAGCCGTCCGCCGGTGGCGACCTGGATGAGCTGGAGCAGCTCCATGTCGCCGTGCCCGTCTTTCAGCGCGACGATGTTGTCCACCTCGGCGAGCTCGGCCACCGCCTCGGGCGAGAAGATCGCGGTGCCGCGCTGGTAGAGGATCACGTCCAGGTCCGTGGCGGCGGCCACCTCGCGGTAGTGCGACACGAGCCCGGCCGGCGGCCCGACCTGGAGGTACGGCGGAAGCGCGAGCACGCCGTCGGCCCCGGCGTCCTGCGCGGCACGGGCGAACTCCGCGGCCGTCCGGGTGCCGCCGCCGACGCCGGCGAGCACGGGGGTGGCGCCGGCGACATGCTCGACGGCCGCGCTGACCACCGCCTGGTGCTCGGTGGCGGTCAGGGACGCCAGCTCACCGGTCCCGCAGGCGACGAAGACCGCACCCGGCTTCGCGGCGAGCACGTCGGTGAGGTGGGATCGGAAACGGGACAGGTCCACGTCCCCCGACTCCGTGAACGGAGTGACGGGGAAGGCGAGCAGACCGGTCAGCGTGGCGGCGACTCGCGGGACGGAGGGGGACATCAACGGCTACCTCTTGTCTACATATGGAGACAGCATCTATATTTGTAGCCGAGACATTAAGTTGGTGTTTCCACAAACGTCAAGAGGGGTGTAGATGGGGATCATGTCCCCCAATGCATCGACCGGCCCCACCGAGACCAGCGGAGGCGTCCGCAGCGTCAAATCGGCCGAGCGGACCATCGCCGTGCTCGAATACCTCAGCTCCGCCAAGGAGGCGTGCTCGCTGCGCGACGTGTCCACCGCCCTGGACATGCCCCGGGCCAGCGGTTACGCGCTCCTCGCCACTTTGGTCAACACGGGATGGGTGGAGACCGACGGCGTCGGCCGTTACCAGATCGGCATCCGCGCGCTGCGCGCCGGGGCGGCGTACGTCGAGCGGGACGACGTCGTCCAGCGGGCGCAGCCGGTGATGAACGAGCTGAACGCCGAGCTCGACGAGACCGTGCACCTGGCACGCCTCGACGGATCCGAGGTCGTCTACCTGGCCACCAACATCTCCCGGCACTCCCTGGCCGTCGTCTCGCGGCCCGGCCGGCGGCTGCCGTCATGGGCGACCGGCCTCGGCAAGGCCATCCTCGCCGAGCGTCCCTGGGAGGAGGTGGACGAGCTCCTGCCGGAGACCCTGGAGCCGCGCACCACTCACACGATCACCGACCGGGCGGTGCTGTGCGGCGAGCTGGAGGAGATCCGGCGCCGTGGCCACGCCGTGGACGAGCAGGAGTCCACCATCGGGCTGCGCTGCTTCGCCGTCGCGCTGCACTTCGGCTCCGCCGTCCCGAACGAGGCCCTGAGCTGCTCCATCCCCCTCGTCCGCCTCAGCCCGGAGCGGGAGGAAGTGATCGTGGCCTCCCTGCTCCGCGCCCGGACGCGCATCACCCGCTGATCGTCGCCGGCGGCGCATCCGCTGAGCGGCGCCTCCGGGCCGGTGGGGGCGGATCCAGCCGGTCCCGGAGGCGATGCGGACCTAGTCGACCGCGGTGAGTCCTTCGGCGATCTTCTTCAGCTCGCGGTTGACGGCCTCGGGGCCGTCGAACTTCTTGACGTACACGGGACTGAACGCGATCCTGGCCCGCAGCCGCTCGCCCATGTTCAGGAAGAGCGTGGGGGTGCCCTTCATGCCGTCCTCGCCGACCCCCTCGACGACCGCGTAGCCCGTCCGGTCGCCGACGGTGACCTCCTCGCCCTCACCCTCGTCACGGTGCGCCTGCACGCTGTCGTCGACCTCCTGGACGGCCTGGTTCTCGTACACGTAGATCTTGACGCAGTAGAAGCCGCGCTTGTCGCCGTCGTAGTTCCACGAGGTCGTGTACGCGTCGCCGAAGTCGGCGGACCAGTGCGACCACCGCAGGCCGTCGGGCAGGTACCCCACCTTGACCCGCCCGAACGCCTTCCCGTCGCCCAGGTCACCGAGGCTCGGGGGATCGGACGGCATGGGCGGGGTCTCGTCGATGGCGGGCTCGGCCGGTGCCTCCGAGACCGCGGTCGTTTCGACGACGGCGGGCGCCTGCGTGGCGCCCGGGGCCACCGTCAGGTAGAGGGGCGCCGCCGCGGCGACGGCCAGCGACGTGGCCACGGCCGCGATCCTGCCCCGTCCCCTTCTTCGCCGGGAGGACCGCATGACCCGCCAGGCCAGGTCCGGCGCGGCGTGCAGTCTCGCGGTCTCGGCCGCCATGATCTGGCGAAGCTGGTCCTCAAGCGTGGGCATTGCGGATCACTCCTTCCATGGATTCCTCGCCGAGCGCCGTACGGAGCTTGGCCATCGCCTTCGACGCCTGACTCTTGACCGTGCCGACCGAGCAGCCGAGCACCTCCGCGGTCTGCGCCTCGCTGAGGTCCTCCCAGTAGCGCAGGACGACCACCGCGCGCTGCCGGGGAGGCAGGTCGCGCAGCGCGTCCATGAGCACGTGGCGCAGGTCGACGTCGGTCGAGCGCGCCGGCGCCTCCGGCAGGACGCGCGTCGGGATGATGTTCAGGATCTTCCGGCGGCGGGCCCGGCTGATGGCGGTGTTGACGATGACGCGGCGTACATAGGGCTCGGGGCTGTCCTTCTGTATTCGCTCCCAGTTCCTGTAGGTGCGCTCCAGCGCCGTCTGCAGCAGGTCCTCTGCTTCCGCCTCGTTCCCGCAGGCGAGATAGGCGACCCGCAGCAGGCTCGTGGCCCTCGCTGCCACGAAGTCGCCGAAACTGTGCTCCGCGCCGCTCACGGCTGTCTGTCCGGTTTCACGCCTCCTTATACGCCTCGGTGGCCCCGACCGTTGCCCGGTGCCGCGGGCAACCTCCGAGAGGGCCCAGGCGTATTGATGGTCGTCACTTCTGACCTCTGGAGGAACACATGAAGTTCGCGAGCGCACCGGTCCGGCCGCTGATCGCTCTCGGGGCCGGCCTGGCCGCGGTGGGCGCCGCCGCTCTGCTGGGCCTGCCGAGCCTCGCAAAGGCACCGGAGATGCGCTTCACGGCCGCCACCTCGGCTCCCCCCGGAGGGACTTACTGGCACACGAAGGTGCTGTGGAAGGAGACCCATCCCCGCCAACTGGGCAGCGGAAAGAACCGCTATTGGGTGGTGGAGCAGCTGCTCGCCGAAGAATGGAGCACGCCCGACGGCAGATCCTGGCTGGGATCCAGGAATCCGGGGACGTACCCGAAGGGCGCGGCGGACCGGAAGGCGTGGCGCCGCGACGGCTCGCCGGCCAGGTGGACCCGCGCGGCCGACGGCCAGACCGTGTCGCTGTCCACCCAACCGGACAAGGGCCACGTCAGCCCTGTACGGGGAGACAACACCTTCTCCCTGGCCGGGCAGAAGCTGACGTACGACGAGGTCCAGCGACTGCCCGCGAACCCGGACAGGTTGAAGTCCTGGCTCGCCGGTGCCGCACGAGTCTCACGGGAGATGAACGTGGACATGTCCGTCACCGAGGCGCTGCCCGAGCTGCTCTATCTGCTTCCTGCGCCCAAGGAGGTCCGCGCCGCGGCCTATCAGGCCCTGTTGACGATGCCCAGCGTCAAATCCGGGGGCAAGGCGACGGACGGCGTGGGCAGAGCCGGCGCGGCCCTCTCGATCGCCTACCCGGCCACCGGCGAGAAGGGCAAGGCCATGGGGCTCAGAGTCGACCTGATCGTCGACACCGGCACGATGCTGATGCTGTCGAAGGGCCAGACGACTCTGCTCGACGACAAGCCGTTCCTGGACAAGACCAGCACCGAGACCGTGCTCGAGGCGGGCTGGACCGACGCGGGGCCGGCCGTGCCCACCCTGCCGTAACCCGCCGGGGAGAAGCGGAGGGCCTGCCCCTTGAGCCCGGCGACGCTGTTGCGGCGGTAGCCGAGCTTCTCGATGGCGGCCTCGACCCGGGCGCGGGTCTCCGGCCGGACGGAGGGGTGGTCGTTGAGGACGCGGGATACGGTGACGTGTGACACGCCTGCCTCGCGTGCCACGTCCACCATGCCTGGTGCCTGGTTCATGTCCTTCGTTTCCAACCTCGGACCGGCGCCGTCCGCGGGCCGCGGCGAGCGGTCGATCACGCGCGGCTCCGGGATCGGACGGTGAGGTGAGCGGGTCAGACGGTGGCCGTGCCTAGCGCGGCCGTCCATGTGGCGGCGGCCGCGATCAGGCCCCGCCAGGTGCGCAGGGTCCTGGGCGACATGCCGACGGCGAGCGCCGCGGTCAGCCGGTCGTGCCTGCGGTAGGCGATCAGGAAGCGCCGCTGCGCGAGGTCGCCGTCCACGACCACCGCCTCGTCGTGACCGCGCAGGTGCCCGTACGCCTGGATCTTCATCCCGTACTGGTCGGACCAGAAGTACGGGACCGGGGCGAACGGCCGCCTGGAGTCCGGGTCGAGCAGGTTGCGGGCCACGGCCATGCCCTGCTCGGCGGCGTTGGTCCGGTGCTCGACGCGCATGGTCGTACCGAACAGCGGGTTGTGCCAGCGCGCCACGTCCCCGACCCCGTAGACGCCGGGTGCGGCGGCGCTGAACTCGTCGCACACCAGACCGTCGGCCACGGTCAGGCCGCTGCTGTGCAGCCATTCGGTGTTGGGCGCCGAGCCGACGGCCACCAGCACGTCGTCGGCGGGCAGGACCGTGTCGTCGGCCAGCCGTACGCCGGTGACCGAGCCTCCGGAGCCGGTGATCTCGCGAACGGCGGCGTTCGTGCGCAGATCGACGCCGTGCTCGCGGTGCGTGTCGGCCAGGAAGCGGCCGGCCTGCTCGCCGATCGCCTGCGCCAGCGGGAGCGGGCCCGCTTCCAGCATCGTCACCTCCACGCCCAGGCCACGGGCGACGGCGGCCACCTCGGCGCCGATGAACCCGGCGCCGACGATCACCAGCCGCCGCCCCGGAAGCAGCCGCGCCTTCAGCGCCAGGGCGTCCTCCAGCGTGCGCAGCGTGTGGACCCCCGCCACGCCCTCGCTCCCCGGCAGGCGACGCGGGCGGACACCGGTCGCCACCACCAGCCCTTCGTACGGCACGCGCGTCCCGTCGGCGAGTGCCACCGCCCGCCCGGCCAGGTCCAGCCCGCTCGCGGCCACGCCCAGGCGCAGGTCCAGGTCGAGGCCGTGGATGTCGGCCTCGGGCCGCAGCGGCAGCCGGCCGGGCTCCCACACGCCGGTCAGGATCTGCTTCGACAGCGGCGGGCGGTCGTAGGGCAGGTGCGGCTCCTCGCCGACGAGCGTGAGGACGCCCTGGTAGCCCGCCCGGCGCAGCGCCTCGGCGCCGGCCAGCCCGCCCGCGGACGCTCCGACGATGACGATCCGGTTCACGACTCGACCACGTGGATGGCCGCGGCCGGGCAGACCATGGCCGACTCGCGGACGGCGTCGTGCAGCTCGGGCGCGGGCGCGTCCTCCAGCAGCACGACGACGCCGTCCTCCTCACGCTGGTCGAACACCTCGGGCGCGATCATCACGCACTGCCCCGCGGCCACGCATTTCGGGGCGTCGACCGTCACCTTCATCGGGTCCTCCTCCGTTCAAGAGCATCGCGGTGGGGAGGACTCCGGTAATGAGAGTCAACTCCCAAAAGGACACTAGCAGACCAAATGAGAGCTGTATCTCGGTTGTTATGCTGACGGAGTGGCCAACGATGTCCCCAGACCCCAACGCGCCGACGCTGCACGCAACTACGACAAGATCGTGCGAGCGGCGCGAGCGGTCTACGCCGAACGTGGCCCCGACGCCCAGCTCGAAGAGATCGCCCGGCGCGCCGGAGTCGGCAACGCCACGCTCTATCGCCATTTCCCGGACAAGGCGGCCCTGATCCGGGCGATCCTCGACCAGACCTTCGCCGAGCACATCGCGCCCGTCATCGAGGAGGCGCTGGCCGACGACGACCCCCGGCGCAGCCTGGCCACCGTTCTGGAGGCCGCCCTGTCCCTGGCGATCCGCGAGCGCAACGTCCTGGCCACCGCCACCAACGTCGGCGCCCTCACCGCGAAGGCCGGGGCCCGGTTCTTCGAGTCGCTGACCCTGCTCACCCGCCGGGGCCAGCAGGCCGGCGTCATCCGCGCCGACCTGGTCCCCGAGGACCTGCTCAGGGCCATCGCCATGCTCGTCGGCGTGCTGCCGACGATGGACCCCCAGAGCGACGGCTGGCGGCGCTACCTGACCCTGGTGCTCGACGCCCTGTCTCCCGCGGCGGCCACCCCTCTGCCACCCGCGGTCCCCGTCGTGCCGGGCGGGTCAGGCAGGTGGATCTGACGCGGCGGGCCTGAGGCCGGCGAGTCTCCGAAAAGATTCCGGCCGGATGTGAAGAACGGGCGGACGGCTCCGACCTTCCCGTGACGGCGGCGCCGGAGGGGCGCCGCGGACGCGGGAGGCAGTGAGATGACCAAGGTCACGTGCGACATGGCGATGTCCCTCGACGGCTTCGTGGCCGGACCGCACCAGAGCCTGGAGAACCCGCTGGGCGAGGGCGCGGAAGAGTGCCTGCACCGGTGGATGTTCGAGGAGCCCGAGCGGCACGCCGCGGAGCTCGCGGGCATCACCGCGGCCGGAGCCTTCATCATGGGCCGCAACATGTTCGGCCCCGGCCGCGGCGCCTGGGACCTGGACTGGAACGGCTGGTGGGGCGACGAGCCGCCGTACCACGCGCCGGTCTTCGTGCTCACCCACCACCCGCGCGAGCGGGTGACGATGAAGGGCGGCACGACGTTCAACTTCGTCACCGGCGGGATCGAGGCGGCGCTGGCCCAGGCGCGTGAGGCCGCCGGCGACCGTGACGTCGCCGTCGCGGGCGGCGCCGCGACGGTGAACCAGTACCTGGCGGCGGGGCTCATCGACGAGCTGCGCCTGCACGTCGCGCCCGTGATCCTCGGCGGAGGCGAGCGGCTGCTCCGCGACGTCGGCGAGATCACCCTCGAACCCCTCGGCGCCCCCTCGGGCACCGGCCTCGTCACCCACCTGACGTACCGGGTGGTCCGGTAGCGGTGCCGCTGACCAGGCCGACGATCATGTAGGTGTGGGCGGTGTTGAGGATCTTCCGCATGTGTGACGTCCTTCAAGGTGTGCCGATACTCGGGCACCTCGACTGTGCGGACCGCCCGATCCCGCATCAGTGACGGATTCGGCAACGTCCCATTAACCCGTGGCTCAAGGATCGCGGAGCACCTCCTGTTCCTGGCCGGCGACCGTTCCGCCAACATCACCGGCACAGACCTCGTCATCGACGGCGGCTTCGTCCCCACCTGGTGACCGCGCCCGGTTCGCCGCGCATCGGGTCTCAGCGCTCGTCGAGGACCTGGCCGTTCAGGACGGTGGCGTCCTTGGTGAGCGCCATGGTCAGCGGCGCCTCCGGGAAGGTGGGGATGGCGGCGAGCGCGGCGCCCATCTGCCGGCCGGTCTCCCAGTGCCAGGTGTCGGCGTAGCTGCCGTCCTCGAGCCGGATCAGCACGGCGTGGGTGAGCCCGGGGTGGCCCTCCCGGACGGTCGCGATCAGCGAGCTGCGGCGGGCCAGGAACTCCTCCAGGTCGGCCTCGGCGACGGAGTAGCGGTGCGAGCGGACGACGGACATGTCGGTGTCTCCTTCTCCAGGTAGGGGTGGGGATTTCTCTCCAGGTAGGGGGTGGGTATCACCAGCTGCCGGCGACCTGCCGGACCGGGGCGTTCAGGCGGTTGAAGAGGTTGGTGACGGCGGTCATCAGCAGGATCGAGGCCAGCTGCTGCTCGTCGAAGTGGTCGGCGGCGTTGTTCCAGACCTCGTCGGAGACGCCGTCGGTGCGGTCCGCCAGTCGGGTCGAGGCCTCGGCCAGCTCCAGCGCGGCCCGCTCCGCGTCGGTGAAGTACGGAGCCTCGCGCCAGGCGGCGACCAGCCCGATGCGCTCGTCGCTCTCGCCGAGCTTGCGCAGGTTCTTCAGTCCGGCGTCCACGCAGAAGCTGCAGCTGTTGATCTGGCTGACCCGCAGGTGGATCAGCTCCATGAGCTCCTGGGGCAGACCCTGCGACTGGGCGGCCTTCATCAACTCCATGATCGGCTTCATCGCGGTGGGGATGACCGTGGCGGGGTTCTTCATCCGGGCTTCCATCGTGTTTCTCCGTCTCGGGTCGTGCTCGGTTCGTCTGAGATCAGAGTGGCCGCCCGGATTGATACATTCGCTATGCGCGCACGATGCGATGGTGATGGAGGGGACGATGCTGCGCTTCACCCTTCTCGGCCCCGTTCAGATGATCGTCGAGGGCGCGCCGCTGACCGGCATCGCCCCACGTCACCGGGCGGTGCTGGCCTACCTCCTGCTCAACGCCGGCCGGGTGATCAGCATCGAGCGGCTGATCGACGCGATGTGGGGCTACGACCGGCCCGACACCGCCCGATCGCAGATCCACGCCTCGATCACCGCGATCCGCAAGGTGCTGCGTGCCGCGGGAGCCGTACGTCTCCTGGAGACGCGGGCCGGCGGCTACGTCGCACAACCGGAGTCCGGGCAGGTGGACGCGCAGGAGTTCACCGAGCTGGTGGCCGCCGGCGAGCTGCGCGCGGCCCTGGACCTGTGGAGCGGTGAGGCGCTGGAGGACGTGCACGCGCATTACGTCGCCGGCGTCCGCGAGCTCTGGAACGACCGGCGGCTGTCGGCGTACGAGCGCCTGGTGGAGGACGAGCTGGCGGCCGGGCGGCACGACGACCTGCTCGACGAGCTCGCCGCCCAGGTGACCGCCGATCCGCTCCGCGAGAAGCTCAACGGCCACCTCGTCCTGGCCCTGCACCGGGCGGGGCGGCAGGCTGACGCCCTGGCCGCGGCGCGTGCCTACCGGGCGGCTCTCGCGGACGAGCAGGGGCTGGACCCGGGGCGCGCCTTCATCGAGCTTGAGCGGGCGGTCCTGGCGGACGATCCGTCCCTGCGGCCGGCCGACGCGCCGCCGGTCGTCTCCGGGCCGCCGCGTCGCTCCACGTTCCTGCCCTACGACATTCCCGATTTCTCCGGAAGGTCCGCCGAGCTGGAGCGGCTCGTGGACGACTACCGCGGGCCGGCGGTCGTCACGATCGACGGCATGGCCGGGATCGGCAAGACCACGCTCGCCGTCCACGTGGCCCACCGGCTGGCCGCCCGCTATCCGGACGGCCGGCTCTTCATCGACCTGCGAGCCCACACCGCGGGCCGGGAGCCGGTCGACGCCGCCGCCGCGCTGGAGGCCCTCCTCCGCCAGCTCGGGGTGCCCGCCGACCGCATCCCGGTCACGCCGGCCGAGCGAAGCGCCCTCTGGCGCGCCGAGCTGGCCGATCGCCGCGTGCTCGTCGTCCTGGACAACGCCTTCGACGCCGAGCACGTACGTCCCCTGCTGCCGGGACACTCCGACACCCTCGTCCTGGTCACCAGCAGGCGGCGGCTCGTCGACCTGGACGGCGCCCACGCCCTGTCGGTCGACGTGCTGGACGAGGCGGACGCCGCCGAGCTGTTCGAGCGCATCGTGGGCGAACGCGCTCGCCAGGAGCCGGAGGCCGTACGCGAGGTGCTGCGGCTGTGCGGGCACCTCCCGCTCGCCATCCGCATCTCGGCCGCCCGCCTCCAGCACCGCCCGCGCTGGACCGTGTCGTACCTGGCGGGCCGGCTGCGGGACCATCGCCGGCTCCTGGACGGGGTGTCGGCGGCCTTCACCCTCTCGTACGAGCAGCTCCACGAGGCCGAGCAGCACATGTTCCGCCTGCTCGGGCTGGTGCCGGGGCGCGACATCGACGCGTACGGCGCGGCCGCGCTGGCCGGGATCCCGGAGGAGGAGGCGGAGGAGCTGCTGGAAGCCCTCCTCGACGCCCACATGCTCCTGCAGCTCGAACCGGGCCGGTACACCTTCCACGACCTGCTCCGCGAGCACGCGCGCTCGATCGCCGAGGACGACGGCGCCGTCCTGCGGCTGCTCACCTACTACCTGCACCGCTCCCGCGCGGCGGTGGACCGGCTGTTCCCGGACAGCCTCAGCCAGCGGGAGGGCATCCCCCAGCCGGACGCCCCGATCGCCCCCATCCGCGACGCCGCGGAGGCGATCGCCTGGCTGGACGCCGAGCGCTCCAACATCATCGCGACCGCCGTCCACGGACCCGAGATCTGCCTGGGCATGCTCGCCCTGGCGATGCGCCCCTATCTCGACCGGCAGGCGCACCACGACGACGCGATCACCCTCCACACCCTGTCGCTCCAGCGCAGCCGCAAGCTGGGCCGCCGCGAGTTCGAGGCGCGCGCGCTCACCGACCTGGCCTGGACGTACTGGCGGCTCGGCGAGTACGAGCGCGCCGAGGAGCACGCCCGCCAGGCGCTCGACGCCTGCGAGGAGGCGTACGAACGGGCTCGGGCCCTGCTCACGCTGGGCAACGTGGCCCTGCGCCGGCGGCAGGACACGCAGGCGAAGCAGTTCCTCAAGCAGGCGCTCGACCTCACCCGGATCGGCGCCGACACCTGGGGCGAGGCCCACGTGCTCGGCATCCTGGCCCTCGTGCTGGAGCGGGCCGGCCGTCCGGAGGAGGCCCGGCGCCATCTCGACCTGGCGCTGGCGCTCCACCGCAAGGTCGGCAACCCGGCCGGAGCGGCGGCGACCCTCGACCACCTCGGCGTCGTCCTCCGGCATCAGGGCGAGCTCGTCCAGGCACGCACCCGGCACGAGCAGGCCGCGGCCCTCTACCGCAAGCTCGGCGACACCGCCGACGAGGCGGCCGCGATCAACGGGCTGGCCGAGGCGGCGGGCGACCCGGCTCGGGCGGTCGAGGAGCACACGGCCGCGCTCGCGCTCGCCGACCGGACCCGCAACCGGCCGGAGCAGGCGCGTGCTCACGACGGGCTGGCGCGCGCCCACCTCGCGCTCGGGCACGCGGAGCAGGCCTGCGAGCACGGTCGGCTGGCTCTCGTCCTCTACGGGGAGCTCGGCGTTCCGGAGGCCGAGGAGGTTCGCGCCTTCCTGGACCAGGCCTTCCTCACCGCGTGACTGAGCCGTCGGCGGCGGTGCGACCCTACGCGGCCAGCGCGCCGAGATGGGCGCGCACGACGTCCAGGCAGTCCTGACCGCTCACCAGCTCGGGATGCAGGACGGCGTTCATGCCGAGGCCGTCGACGAGCGCCGACAGCCGCTCGGTCTCCACGTCGAGCCGCAGCCCCCGGCGCAGGGCGCCCCCCGCCTCCAGGCGTTCGAGCACGCGGCCGACGAACGCGCGCGTGCCCACCGCGACCCGCCCGGCCAGGTCCCGCAGCGCGGGGTCGGTTCTGGAGGCGGTGGCGAAGTCGAGGAACACCGTGACCTCGGCGCGACGCCGCCCGTCGAGGGGCAGCAGCTCGCCCAGCAGCCGGACGGCCAGCTCCAGCCGTTCCTCCGCTGACAGCGCCGCCAGGTCGCCCGCCTCCTCGACCGCCGCCAGCAACCGCTCGCTCACCCGCTCGATCATCGAGGTCATCGCGAAGCGCATCAGCTCCTCCTGCGTGGCGAAGTAGTGGCGCAGGGAGCCGATGTTGAGCCGCGCCTCGGCGGCGACGGTGCGCAAGGACGCGCGTTGCAGCCCGTCGCGTACGACGACCCTGAACAGGGCGTCCACCACCTCGCGACGGCGTTCGACGGGATCGACCACTTTCGGCATCGCACTTTTATATCACGCTTGTGATAGTTTGTTTTTATCTCGCTTGTGATAAATCCTCTGGGAGGCCGTGATGATGCCCGCGAGAACGACGACCGCCGCCTGCGCGGCAGTGGCCACGCTCACCGGAGCCTGGCCGCTCGCCACCCCTGCCGTCCCTGTCACCGGCTTCCCCACACCGGTGCTGCTCGCTGACGCCGACCACGACGGCGAGGTCGACGCCGCGCCCGCGGCCGGGGAGGCGATCTTCCTGCCCAACCTCGACGACAGCGAGCGCCGCTGCCGGGTGGACGACGCCGACCTGGACGCTCCCGGCTGCGCGGCCGACGCCCGGCTGGCCGCCTGCCACGACGCCGCCGACGCCCGCGTGAACGGCGAGCGCGACGCGGCCGACCTGGCGCGGCTCCGGCTGCCCGCCATGCCCGGCCTCGGCGACGCCGCCACCGGACGGCTGAGCGTCGACGCCCCGGACAAGGTGCGGATCTTCGCCCGGCGCGACGGCGACCGCCCGGCCGGCGGCTTCCGGCCCGCGCTGCCCGAGGGCGGCGGCCTGCTCACCGCCGCGGAGCTGCGCGCCGGCCTGGAGCTCGGCGTCGAAGGACGCGACATCGTCCGCGACAGGACCCGATGGGACGGCCGGGTGACGATCACGCTCACCGTGGCCGACCGCGGCCGGCGCTCCACCGTCCGCGTCCGCATGCGCGAGGCGCCCCTGCTGCTCCAGAACGACCTGCAGCCGGCCGTCGAGGTGCTGGCGGGCAAGCCCGGTACGGGCCCGGGCGCACCGCCCGCGCTGCCCTTCCCCGACGGCCTGCCTGGCGGGTGGCGGGAGTTCGCCCGCGATCTGCGAGGCGCCACGCGCGCGGCCGGCGTGCGCTCGCCCAGGTTCGTCGCGGGCACGTCCCAGTGGTGGAAGGACACCTGGTGGCAGGACGTCTTCGAGCCGACCACCGCCTCCATGCCCGTGCCCGGCGACGTCAGGACGATGCGCGTGCTGGTCAGGTCGGGCAACGTGCTGGACCTGGGCGACGCGAGCGCGCCCACGCCCCGGCCCATGGCCCGGCTGCTCTTCCGCGACCTGCGCGGGCCGGGGGTCGCCGTGGTGCAGCAGCTCACCCTCACCCGCCGCGACCACCTGACCGACCTGCGCAACTCCACGGGCAACGTCGAATCGCTCCCGCCGTACGCCGGCCACCCGCAGGGACGGCTCGTGTACGGCACCGGCCGGACCCGGCGCCCCGACCCCGCCTTCGTCCGCCTGCTGACCGGCATGGGGCAGGGACTCCAGCCGCCCGTGGTGCTCGACACCGGCTGGCTGATGGTCGGCCACGTGGACGAGACCATGCACGTCGTCCGCGCAGGCAACGCGCGCGGATGGACCCTCATGGTCGCCGACCCCCGCATGGCCGCGCGGCTGTTGCGCCGGGCCCGGGCCGCCGGCGCCGGCGGCACCCGGCTGTTCCCCGGCTCCTCCACGGTCGAGGGGCTGCTGGGCGACCGGGCGCTCATGACCGCCAACGACCGGGCCGCGGGGCACATCGACGCGCAGCTCGACACCATGCTGGCCGCGACGGGCCTGCGGCGCTCGGAGATCGTGCGGGTGCCCGTGCTGTTCGGCGCGAGCCAGGCCGATCCGTCGCTGCTGAGGGCGTACACGCCCGGCATCCCCAACGGGCTGTCGCTGACGGCCCGCGACTTCGCCGCGCCCGACCCGCACGGCCCGGTCGTCGGCGGGCACGACCTGTTCCGGCAGACCGCGCGGCGCGCGCTGGCGGCCCAGGGCGTGCGCGTGCGCTGGGTGGCGGACCTGTCGTGGGCGCACCTGCTCGGCGGCGAGGTCCACTGCGCCACCAACGCCCTGCGCGACACCGGCTCGACCGCCCGCTGGTGGACGCGCTGACGCCCCCCTGCTCCCCCCCGGGCCGCCGGTCCCGCTCAGGCCCAGGGGCGGGGGAAGGCGTCGCCGTCCAACCGTTCGCCCGCGGCGAGCCCGAGAGGGTCGGTCACGACGTGCCCGCCCCCGCTGTAGCGGGTCGCCTCGTCCATGTAGATGGTGACGTGCGCGAGCCGGGCCTGGTCGGTGCGGTTGGGCAGCGCCATGTGGCCGGTGTAGCCGCTGTGGAAGGTGCAGTCGCCGGCGCGGAGCGGCACGGTGACGCGGGGGATCCAGCGCAGCGACGGGTCCATCGTGAACAGGTCCTCCTCATGGTGGAGGTCCTGCGGGCGCAGGCCGGTGCGATCCTGGGTGCCGGGCAGAAAGGTCATGCAGCCCCGCTCCGGCGGAACGTCGACCAGCGCTATCCACGCCGACAGCGGGAGCCGGTCACCCGCGTGCGGCCAGTACGGACGATCCTGGTGGAACTCGGTCGCGGCGTTGTTGTGCGGCTCCTTGACGAGCATCTGGTCGTGCCAGAGCCGCAGCGAGAACCCGGCGAGCTGCTCGGCGATCCGGCCGAGCCGCGGGTGGAACGTGAGCTCCCGCAGGGTCCGGTCGTGTTGCCAGACGTTGACCAGCTGGCTGAAGACGCCCCGCTTCTCCAGACTCTCCGCGCGATGCGTCTCCAGGAACGCCTCGGCGCTCGCCCGGAAGCGCTCGACCTCGCCGGGATCGAGGACGCCTCGTACTCGTACGAAACCGGATTCGCGGTACGCCGACACCAGCTCGTCCGACACCCGGCCGTCGGCGCCGACGTCGCTGCCGGGCTGCTCGATCGTGGTCGTGTCCATACTGACCTCCATGGTCATGCCATTGGGCTGCTGCAAGCGTCGCCGTTGGGTGCCGCCACGGGCTAGGCCGATTCCGGCGAGCAGTCGTATGATCCCGACATGCCTGCCACACTGCACGAGCACGCGCTGTTCGCCGGGAGCCCGGTCCTGGGAGGCGTTCACCACGTGGATCTCGACATCGAGCCGCACGCGCACGACTTCCTCGAGATCGCGGTGATCGGCGGCGGTCACGGCCGGCACGTGACCAGCCAGGGCGAGCACGCACTGCGGCGCGGGCAGGTCATCGTGCTCCGCCCCGGCGCCTGGCACGGCTTCCGGGACTGCAGCGACCTGACCGTCGCCAACTGCTGCCTGTCCGCCCAGGCGCTACGAGCCGAGCTGGCGGCGCTGTACGACATCCCGATGCTGCGCCGGATGCTGTGGACCGATCCGGTGGCGTCCGGCACGCACGGCGTGGCGGTCACGACCGTAGATCCGGCCGCCGCCGAGGAGACCATCGCGGAGATCAGCCTGCTGGAACGGGACCTCGGAGGCGCGCGGAGCCGGCCGGGCCGCGTGCTGGGCCGGCTGGTCACCGTGCTCGGCATCCTGGCCGACGGCCGCGACCCCGGACGGCAGACGTCCGAGCCCGTCGTTCACCCCGCCGTCGCCGCCACCGTCGCCCGCCTCGAGGCCGATCCCGCCCGGCCGTGGCGGCTGGACGATCTCGCCCGGGCGGTCAACCTGGATCCCGCCTATCTGGGCCGGCTGTTCGGACGGTACGTCGGGCTGACGCCGCTGGGCTTCCTGGCCCGGCTGCGGGCCGAGCGCGCCGCCACGTTACTGGCGCACTCGACCCTGCCGGCCGCCCGGGTCGGCGCCGCCGTCGGCTGGGACGACCCGACGTACTTCGCCCGCCGCTTCCGGACGCTGGTCGGACTGACACCCTCCGAGTACCGGCGCCACAGCCGAGGCGGCGACCTGGGCGACATGCGGTGAGCGGCCGGTGAGCGTGCGGTGAGCCGCCCACGCCACGGTTGACCCATGGCCGGGTCCGCACCGAGGACCGGCCCCGCAACTGAGGAGCTGACATGGGTTTCCTGGCAGGCAAGACGGCGCTGGTCACGGGTGGGTCGCGGGGCATCGGCCGGGCGGTGGCGCTGCGGCTGGCCGCCGAGGGCGCCGAGGTCGCCGTCCACTACGGCGGCAACGACGAGGCGGCTGAGCAGACCGTGGCCCGCATCGAGGAGGCGGGAGGCCGCGCGTTCGCCGTCCGGGCCCGCTTCGGCGAGTACGGCGAGGTGGACCGGCTCTTCGAGGGCCTGACGGCGGGGCTGGCGGGGCGCGGCCTGGACATCGTGGTCAACAACGCGGGCATCGGCTCCGGCAACCCGATCGCGCAGGTCACCCCGCAGGAGCTGGACCTGCTGCTGGCGATCAACGTCACCACGCCGTTCTTCGTGATCCAGCGGGCCCTGCCGCTGCTGAACGACGGCGGCCGCATCGTCAACATGGGCTCCACCGCCAGCCGCTTCGCGGTCTCCACGCAGATCGGCTACACCATTAGCAAGGCCGCGCTGGAGTCGATGGCCCCCTCGCTGGCCAACGAGCTCGGCCGGCGCGGCATCACCGTGAACACGGTCGCGCCCGGCGCGGTCCGCACCGACCTGACCGCGGGCTACACCTCCATCCCGGAGGTGGTCGCCGGACTGGAGGCGATCACCGCGCTCGGACGGCTCGGCGAGCCGGAGGACGTCGCCGACGTCGTCGCCTTCCTGGCCGGACCGCAGGGCCGCTGGGTGACCGGCCAGACCATCGACGTCTCCGGCGGAACGTATCTCGGCCCCATCGCCGCCGCCTGACCCTCGGGTGTCAGGGCTGGATCCGGCTCAGCGCCTGCATGGCCGCGCGCTCTATGCGGGCGAGTTCGCACAGGACCTCGCCCGCCTGTACGAGGCACCGCGCATCGCCTGCCTCACCGGCCTTCGTGATCAGCGCCGCGGCTTCCGTCCACAGGGTGGCGGCCTCTGTGTACAGCTCGTGGCCGGTGCGCAGGTGGCCGCTGTCGAGGAGCTGGATGCACTCGGCGAGGAAGTCGCGGTAGAGATTGCGGAACAGGGCGCCGCCGGTGCCGGCCTTCTCCATCAGGAGGGCGGCCTGCGGCAGGTCCCGCCGCGGGTCGTCGGTCCGCTGGAGCCAGGTGCGTACCAGCTTGCCGGCCTTGTCGATCCCACGGTGCCCCAGGTTGGCGATGGGCGGGTCGAGGAAGGCGCCGGCGCAGGCGGTGATGGCGGGAACGACCAGGTCCCGCAGGGAAGGCAGATCCTTCGGGGCGGTGAGGGTGAAGGACCGGTGCTTGGCGGTCATCGGGCCGCGCGCGGCCCTGGCCCGGGCGAGGCTGGTCAGGCTGGTGGATACCGCTCCGCCCTGCTGGTCGGTGTCCACCAGGTAGGCGTCATGGTCGTCGTAGCCGTACATGGCGACGACATGACCGCCGAAGTGCACCTTCGACCCGAAATAGTCCAGGTGGTAGCTGTCGAGCTGCAACCCGACGGGGTGGCCGGCGTCGATGGGGGCCGCCACGTTCTCCCATGCCCTGCGGGGGGAGGCGGTCTCCCGTACCACGAGCTCCAGCCCGAGCCTGGTGGCCAGGTTCCTGGTGAGCTCGAAAGGCTTGACCCGTCCGCCGAGGAAGGGGAAGTCCATGCTCTTGCTGTCCCAGTAGACGAAGGACAGACCGGAGCCGAGGCCGAAGAGCATGGGCTCGGACAGATCGACTCCTTGGTGCCGCAGCAGCACCCCCAGAGCCGTCGTCTCGCAGTGCTGCGTACCGCGGGTGTCGACGTCTCTCACCTTCGTCATGCCATGCTCTCCTCAACGGGGATGATCAGCCGGGCCATCAGGGCGATGGTCAGGGCCGGGTGCACGGCCATCATGGTGGACCCTCCCGCGGTGGGAGAGTCCACCCCGACCTGTTCCACGACGCCTTCACTCTGCTGTGCGGGCCCGGCCGCGAGGAATGGGCGCGCGCCGCGCAGAAGGTGGACGGCGTTCGTGCCCTGGCTCGCCGACGGCGTCCAGACCGCCGCCCTCCACGTTTAACCCCTGGCGCCGCGTGCAGAGGGCATGACGCGGATGCGGAATGACCACAGGGGGGCGACGTTCGAGTGGCCGATCAGGACAGCGGGCTCAGGCTGTGTCAGGTGGTGCTCGACTGCACCGACGCCAGGGCGCTGGCGGAGTTCTACCGGTCCCTGCTGGGCCTCGTCTACCGGCCCGGCGACGAGCCGCCGGAACCGACGGTCGACGACGAGCGGGGCCGCGACTGGCTGGTGTTGAGGACCCCGGACGGCGCTCCACAGCTGGCCTTCCAGCAGGTCGACAAACTGCCGGAGGCGACCTGGCCACAGGACGGGGTGCCGCAGCAGTTGCACCTGGACCTGACCGTGGCATCGGTCGAGGAGTTGCGGGCCCAGCATGAACGCGTCATGCGCCTCGGCGGCCGGCTCCTGCTGGACCGCATGGACGACGCCGAGGAGCCCCTGCGGGTGTACGCCGACCTGGCCGGACATCCCTTCTGCATCTTCGTCTCCAGGCGCGGCGCCTTCGCGGATCGTTGAACGGCTTCCCCTCGCTTCCGTCCGGAGGAAGCAACCAGCGGCCGGGGTGTTCACGAGTGGGGGTGACCTGGGGCGAGATGCAGTCCGGAAGATCGCTTCCCGGGGCGGCAGGTGATCGTTTCCCGGCCTGCACCTACGACGATTCCTGGCCCCGCCACTGGTTGTCCTCATACAGCAGGCCGAGCCGATCGATCCGCCATAGCTGTGCGAGCACGATGAGCGTCGCCCCGAAGGCGGTGGGCCAAACCTGCAGTGCGATCAGCCCCCATGCCAGCAGGAGGAATCCGGCGAGGCCGACCGGGATCAGCCACCGTAGGAGGGTTCGGTACTCCTGGGGCACCCGGTTCCGCTCCTGCAGCCACAGTCTCTCGCCGTAGATGCCCTTGGCCGCCCAGCTGTCCGCCGCTTCGAACGGGCGGAAGACGTGGGGATTGAGCCACAGCCAGACGATCACGGCGGCGACCGGGAGCAGCGACCACCAGCCGATCAAGGTCCGGCTCCAGATGGCGAGAATCATGCCGGGGATCGCGGCGAAGCGCGTGTAGACGCTCCACGGGTTGGCGTGCCGTTTCCATGCCTCGTCGGTCATGCGGAAGGCCTGGGCGACCGCGGACAGGGACTTCATACCGATCTCCAGCAAGGTGAGAGCGGCCGCGCAACCGTCTCCCCGTTCACGATGAACGCGGGACCCGCCGAGCGCCGGAATGCATCGTCCGAAGACCTGCGGACGCGGACGGACGACTTGCGTCCGCCCACCCACCGACGACTATGCTGTGAACGAAAAACCAATCTGTTCATATGGAGATACTATGCCGGCGGCGTTCTCCGAGGAAGAGCGGTCACGGATCATCGAGCAGTTGCTCGACACCGCCACCCGCCTCTTCTCGACCCAGGGCCTGCGCAAGACGTCCCTGGACGAGCTGACCGCTCCGGCGGGCATCGCCAAATCGTCGCTGTATGCCTTCTTCGACTCGAAGGAGGACCTGTACTTCGAGGCCGTGCTGCGGCAGAGCGAGCAGGTGCGGCGGCGCGTGATCGACGAGGGGCTCAACCGCGGTACCGACACTCGCGACGCGCTGCGGCGCTTCCTGCGCGCCACGGTCGCCGAACTCGACACCAACCCGCTCTACCGGCGGCTGATGTCCCATCCCGAGGAGATGGCCGCGGTCGCCGCGAAGCTCACCCCGGAGCGGATGGCCGCCGCCAAGGACGGCCCGATGGCCGACCTGCTCCAGTTCCTCGACGCCCATCTGGAAGGCGACCCGCAGGTACTGCTCGGCGTGCTGCGTGCGGTCTTGCTGACCCCGTTGCATGCCGAGCACCTGGGCGCAGAGATCTACCCGGCCGCGATGGACCGCCTGATCGACGCGGTCACAGAAGGGATCACCGCATGATGAACGGGCTGCCGTACCTGTCGGCCGGCGATGGACCACCCCTGGTCGTCCTGCTCTACACTCCGCAGGCGGCCAATCCGACGGGCCTGGCGCGCTGGTCCACGATGCGCATGGTGCGACCGTTCACCAAGCACTTCACGGTGTACGTCGTCAACCGTCCACCCGGGCTGCCATCGACCACGACGATGGCCGACCTCGCCGCGCTCTTCGCGCAAGCGATCAAGACCACCTTCGACGGCCCGGTGCACATGCTGGCCATCTCCACCGGCGGATCCATCGCCCTGCAACTCGCCGCCGACCACCCCGACCTGGTCGACCGCCTCGTCCTTGCGGGGACGGCCTTCACTCTCGGCCAGGTCGGCAGACGAGCCCAGCGCGCCTACATCCAGCGCGCACGCCAAGGCAAGCGGCCGAGCCCCGCGCTGGCCGAGATCGTCACCGAATCAGCGATCGGCCGGAGACTGCTCAAAGGCCTGCTCTGGCTGTCGGACGGCAGCCACAAGGACTACGCCGACGCCGTCACGGTGCTCAATGCAGAGGATGGCTTCGACCTGCGCGGACGGCTGCACGACATCAAGGCGGCCACGCTGCTGATCCAGGGCGGCAAGGACCTCGTCTACCCGCTGGAACTGGCCAGGCAGACGATCGAGGGCATCCCCGACGCCCAGCTCGTCGTCTACCCGGGCCGAAACCACAGCGGCACATTCACCGACAAGCGCTTCGCCCCCGACGCACTCGCCTTCCTGACAGACAGTTGATCAACGTGCGGGATCGCCAGGGGGCTCCTTGGGTGAGTGGCAGGGTGGGTTTCACCGGGACTGGTAGGCACCGGCCGATTCCAGGTGGGTCACGGTCGGCGGCTGGATGCAGATCTCGTTCAGCGCGGTCCGGTAGCGCTGGAAGGACGACAGGCGGTGGTGGGCGGCTTCGGCCGGGCCGCCGTCGGATTCGATGATGGCCATGAACTGGCCGGTGCCCTCAAGGCGGAAGGTCTCGTAGCGCAGTCGCGGCGGTCGGCTGCTCTCCAGGTCCGCGTAGACCTGTCGCAGCAACTCGAGGCTGTGGTCGACCAGTTCCGGCTTGACGGCGTAGCGGATCATCACACGCAATGCTGACTCCTGATGGCGCGACAACGGCGCAGGCTGTTTTCGTCGGACAGCCTGTCTTTCGTCGGACATGTTGTCTTTCATCGGACTTGCTGTCAAGCGAAGCGGTAGGCTCAAGGGCATGCCCCCTCCCCGCAAGTACGACCAGCGGCTGCGGGCCAAGGCCGCCGACCAGACTCGGCGCCGCATCTTGGACGCCGTCTACCAGCGCCTCGTCGAGGCCCCCTTCGAGCAGGTCAGCATGGACAAGGTCGCCAAGCTCGCCGAGGTGTCCCGCTCGACGATCTACACCGCTTTCGGATCACGCGCCGGCCTGTTCGACGCGCTCGGTATGGACCTGCTCCACCGCGGCGGGTTCACCGACATGGTCACCGCCGTCCTGCAACCCGACGCCCGGCGCGGGCTCCGCGACGGGATCACCGGCAACGTGCACATGTACGCCGCGCACCGAGACGTACTGCGCGCCCTGTTCTCCATGGCGCAACTCGACGCCGACGCCGTCGGCGGCACCGTCCGCCGGCTTGAGGACGGCCGCGCCCAGGGCATGAACGACCTGGCCCAGCGCCTCCACGATCAAGGCGCCCTCCGCGACGACGTCAGCATCGACCAGGCCGGTCACCTGCTATGGCTCCACAGTAGTTTCGACGCCTTCGACCTGCTGTTCACCGGACGATCACTGTCCGCCGACACCGTCGCCGCCCTGATGGCCCGCGCCGCCGAACACGCCCTCTGCCGCGCCGTGTGACCGCTTACCTCAGAGCACCAGGGATCGCCGCGCCCACGCCTACCGGCTGATCGACATGGCCATCACCGCCGACCGGCTGCTGTCGAGCGCCGCCGCCGCGACCGGGCTGTCTCCCGTGGGAGACAGCCTCGCCCTGTCCGGCCGCGCTCTGCTCGACGTCCGCGGCCAGGTCGAGCAGGTCGCCGCGGTGCCGGCCCGCCTGGCCGCACAGGCACGAGGCGCCGACCGCGAGCTGATCGAGGCCGGCGCCGCAGAGCTGCTGCGCCGCGCGATCGCCCAGGTCAGCGCCCCGACCCGGCCACCGGCCGGCGATCCTCGTATCCGCGTGGGCAGGGCCCTGGTGGAGCAGCTGTACGTGATGGCCGCCGAGATCGGACGGATGTGCCTGGAGATCACACCGGCGTATCTGCCGGAGGCCGAGGCCCCGGACGTCCTGGCCGTCTTCGCCGACGAGATCGGCACGGACCTGGCCACGGTGCCGCCCTACCGCCGCTACGCCCTCACCGCCCGACCGGCGCTGCCTCACCGGCATCCTGTGACCTACGTGGCGGCTCGCCGCAGCCCACAGGGGCTCCGGGCCCTCTAGTCGGCGTTGACGCAGGTGTTGCCGAAGGTCGGATTCAGCAGCCCGACAATGTCGATGGTGTTGCCGCACAGGTTGATCGGAACCTGGATGGGCACCTGGATGACGTTGCCGCTGATGACTCCCGGGCTGCCGGCGGCCACCCCCTGAGCGCGGGAGTCGGCACTGGCCGGGGCCGCTGCGGTGAGCATCACCCCGGCTGCGGCCAGGAACGGGAGCGCTGCGGTCACGGCGGATCGGTACATGGGATTCCTTCCCCGGGGCCGCCATCAGCGATGGCGTGGTGATGGGACGACGCCCACCCAATATTGCCAACAGTAATCAACTGACGCCAGAGAGTTCCTTAGCGGTTTGCTTCGCGTGTAGCGAGTCGGAGCAGGCCAAGGCGTCGATGAGGCCCTGCGGGCACACGCTCACTCGCCGGGCAGACGCTCATTCGCCGGGCAGACCTCGAACATGCGCCCATCACGCACAGCTACCTTGCCCCTGGTGACGGCGACCCGAGCGGAGGGCCGAGAACCCAGCACGCCATGACGAAGTGATGCTGCGGCTGGCGTGCCTGCGCGGCGAGCGCCGCCCGCGCCCATGGCGGCGGACGGCCGTGCCATGATCACCGCGCGCGGCTTGGACGCGCAGATGGGCCTACGTCTGACGTACTACCCGCAGAAACAACCAGTGGAGGCTCGGGTTCAACCCGGCCTCCACATGTGTGTTGAGTACGTGTCCGAGGGGCGTGTTGAACCGTTCGCCCATCTTCTTGAGCAGGGAGAACGATGGCTTGAGCTCGACTAGGCAGAGCCGACGGTTTTACAGCGCGTGACCGTTCCTACTGCTCGATGCTTCTGACCTGCGGCGCCATCCTGTCCGGCCGTCTCCACCAGCAAGATCTTGCACATATATTGCACGGTTCCCCCGACGTCACCGTGAGACGCTGAACCCTGTAGATCAACTGGCTGAGGCAGTCCCGCATGAACCGTACCGCCTGGAAATCGTTCCTGGAGCGCTGGAACGAAGACCTGTTTACCGTCCCTGACATGAGGCCGCAATCGGTGCTGGACAAGCCGGTCATCGACAGCTGGTTCGGGTTCCCGCCGGCCCCCATCGAGCAGGTGGACGCAGCGGAAAAGCGACTGGGGTGCGCGCTGCCGCCGTCGCTTCGTGAGTTTCTCCTAACAAGCGACGGCTGGCAGAGGGCGGGCTGCTTTGGGGGCGAGGTGCGCGGTACCGGTGAACTCGGGTGGCTGCGTGACCTGGAGCCGTGGTGGGTCGAGGCTTTCGACAGCGATGAGGGGACGGCCTTGATGCAGCGGGCGCTGCTGCTCTCGGAAGGGGCGGATGACGGCGTGCTGTTCCTCGACCCGGGAGACGCGGACGAGCACGGAGAATGGGCTGCCTACGAGCTGTTCTCCTGGTCCGATAAGGGACCGGAGCGGCACGGTTCCTTCGCCGAGTTGATGGATGACCTGCGTGCTGGCTTCTACGCTCTGCAGCACCCGCAAGGCCGGCCCTAGCGCGAGTGGATAGGGTGATCTAGCTTTGCGGTGGCCTCGAAATGAGAATGGCCCACTTGGCGCCTGTGGGCACCTCTACCGTGACGCGACGTACAGCTGGCTCGTCAGGGATCATGCTGATCCGAACGTTGCCAGGCCCGATGGAGCATTGGCGAGGCAGTTGTGACCGATCTACATGAACAATCATCGTCCCGCTTGCTCCAACGCAGTCCAAGGCGAGGCGGAACGACGCCCTCATCTTGAGTTTTGTGCTCCAGCCAGAGTTCTTGCCCTTGTCATCGACGTGGTGAAGCAACACCTTGCCTTTGACGCCTCGCGCAAGATCAGCGAGGGGGCGCATGGTTGCGGGTGGGTCGACCAAGCCACCCTGATCGCCTTGCCCAGGACCCGAAACTGCGCAACCAGCTAAGAGCGAGATGGCGGCGATGACCCAAACGAGCTTGCGCACATAGTCCCCCTGAGCGATCAAGACGGAACAAGATTAGGGCAGCGGCACTTCCCACACCGGTCACACAAGCCTGATCGTCCCGTCGCCGTCGTCCCACCCTGTAGGGTCCCACCTCAGATCAGTGTCGGGGTGTTTCGGCTGGTGGAGCCCAAGAGATTGAACTGCTGACATCCTGCTTTCAAAACGGCCCGATCATCGAGGACAACGGCTTCGACCTGCGCGGAGGACAGTCGAGTTAGCGATGGCTGCCGTACAAAGACACTCGCTCGTCCTTGTCATGGTCGATCTTCCCTGTGAGGAACAAGTCGCGTCGCCACGGCTTATGGGCGATGTTGATGACCCATTGCTCGTAGTACCAGTCCGTGCTGTAGCCGCTGAAGCGGAAATTGGCCTGGTAACGGGCACACTCTCCTGGTTCAAGCAAGAACACACGGCCGGGGAAACGGTTGGTCGGGTACGCCGACCACACTGGTGTCCGCACCGCTTCAACGGCTGCTTCGGACAACTGAAACAGCAGCCCATTGAGCTGTGCTGGAAGAGGGTGGCTGCCAATGACAGCAGTTGGCGCGTATCTGGTCCGTTCCTCGGCAAGGAGATCGTGGACGACGAGGGGTTCGTCGGGCATCGGCGGCAGCTCGAACGCCAAGGGAATCTCGCGTCGACGCTTGGCCTCAGCGGCGCCACGCGCTTGCTTTGTCCACCGGATCACGATCCGCTGCACGATCACCACGCTGTCTCCCCTGGGTCTGTTCAGCAAGTACGGATGCTAGCCGAACCGCATTAACAGCTCGGATCTCACTCGTCCCGATCAGTTCCACCTGGACCAACATGCGCGGCCTGCCCCGTCCGGGACGGCTTTGGTCGGCGCTGGATTGCAACTAGAACTGCAACTAGGAAGCAGCCACCACGGCCCCGCATGACCTCGATGGTGCATGTCGTTCCGCAGAGTCATCCCCTCCTCGATCGCCCATGGCCGAGAAACCCGCTTGTCCGTATGATCGCCCAATGTCTGATGGAAAGTGCACCTACTGCGGCCACCAGGGCCTGGAGCCGGGTTTCCTGGCCGACCGTCAACAGCCCGGCTTCGGCGTCTGGGTGGAAGGGGAACTGGAACGGGGCGTATTCGGCGGAGCCAAGCTGATGGGCCGCCCCAAATGGCTGGTGGACGCCTATCGCTGCTCGCAGTGCTCCCACTTGGAACTCTTCGCCAGCCGCGAACTGTAACCCGTAACGGACACGGAAAATCGACTAGAAGCCCGGAAAGATCAGGCCAGGCGGGGAAGCGTTCCCAGGTCTGGCCTTTCTTCGCTGGAGCAGGTGACGATGCCCGCGCATGCCTGATCATCTACCAGCGATCCGCCTCGGACTCGGGCCACGCAGAGATACCCGTAATCCGGTGGGCCGGGGCTGAAGCACGATGCCCCGGACCTTCGATCGCCCCCAGGCACATACGGCGGACAGCCATGCCGTGGCGATCGTAGGGCTGCATCTGTGCGGCGGTGCGGCAACCCCGGTCGATGCGTTCGGTCGGTACGGCGGGGCCGGCGCGCCGTGCCCGGCCCGGTGTTCCGCCGCCGTCTGGGACCGGCCCAGCCCGCACGCCCGGACGGCGGGCGGGCGAAGGGCCAGGAGTACGGCGGCGCGGCGCGCCGCCGCTTGATCCTTAAGAGAGTAATTCGGCAACGCTCGCGCGATGCTAGGCGGACCAAACCCGGAAAGCCAAGATCTACGCCAGTCTCGGCCCGGAGCTGGTCTACCACCCCTCACAACACAAAGTCCTGGTCGCCGTCTCCAGCGACCAGGACCATATGGGGTACGGGTCTGTGTCCGAGGGGGGACTTGAACCCCCATGCCCCGCAAAGGGCACTAGCACCTCAAGCTAGCGCGTCTGCCTATTCCGCCACCCGGACTTGGTGCCTGCACGTGGGACCGTCATCCCGCGTCGGCTCAGTAAGGTTAGCAAACTCTGAGGGGTGCGTGATACCGCGAATCCCGGAGAGCGGGTGGCGCGGCGTCCGACGGCCTGCGCGGGCCCGGGTGGCGCCGTTCCAGGCAGTCTGTCGCGGCGGCCTTTTCCTTGGTCGCGTACACGAGCAGCCGTGGTCGCGTGCACGTGCAGGCCGCCCGCCGCCCAGAGGCGTCGCCAGGGCCCCGGTCTCCCCTTCGAGCCGTCTCGCTGTCGACGCGTCTTCCTGCCGGAGCTGCCGGAGCTGCCCAGGCTGTCGGCCTCAGCCCCGGCCGGCCGCCTCCACCCCATTTCGGCCCGCCTCCGCCCAGGCTCCGGCTCCGCGCCGGTCGCCGCGCCATGGGAGGGAACTGCGGGTGAATCGGGGGAGCGCGGTGGTTCGAGGGTCCGAAGCTTGACTGATTCATGGGTCTCCGCTGAAAACCGCTTGCGATCACCTTGGGTGCTGGTACGGTTACGCATCGTTGAGGGGTGAGTCCAGGGACCGGCCTCATGACGTGAGGTCGGTTCCGGATACGGGGAGGTCACGTGACACGCACGCCGGTGCGACGACTGAGGGCGATGGCCCGAGTCGTGCTCCGCGTGCCCGTGCCCGTGCCCGTAGCCGTTCCGGCAGGCGAGGCGATCACCGAGCGGGCGCACCGGATGGCGCGGTTCGCGGCCGGTGCCCGCCGGGTGGTCGCGCGGGCAGCAGTGGTAGGCGGCGTGATCGCCGCCGGCTGGTTGCTCGCCGTCCTGTTCGGGACGCTTCTCTCCGCCGCTCCGGCCGCCGCGAGCACCGGGACGGCGGGCTCCACCGCCACCGGCGCGACCGCGACGGCCGCGACAGTGCCAATGACAACAGTGGCAATGACAGAGGCGGTGCCAGAAGCAGCCACGGGAGTCAGCGGCTCCCACTCCGTCACCCCCGACGCCGTCACCGGGTCCTTCGCGGACGGTTTCCCCACGGGCGACGGTGCCGTCTCGGCGGCGGACAACGCCGAGGCGATGGCAGGGCGCACGGTCGACGGGCTGACCAGCCAGTCCGACCCCGGCCTGCCGCCTTCCTCCACCGCGAGCAAGATCCTGGGCACCGATGGACTGGTGCCGGGCGGCGGTGGCGGCCCGTTCGGGCCAGGTATGGGGGACGTCGCGAGGTCATTCATCGACCCGCGGCCCGAGGCTGGACGCGCCGTCGTGGCGCGCGTGCTTCCCCCCGTCGTCCGCACAGCGGCGGACGACCCTTCTTTCTCACCTGACTGATCCACGCCGTTGATGCCGGTCCTCACGGGCCGGCGGCGGAGCGCGGCCATGGCCCGCACCCGCCGGGGGCCGACACGGCCTCACTCGCCACCGGGCCGGCACGGCCCGCACCCGTCACGAAGGCGCGAGGCCGGCCGAAGAGGCCGGACGGCCGCTCACGCGACGGGCCCGGCGAGAGGCGGGAGTCGTGGTTCGCGTGCGCGACGGGTCGGCGAGGGACGGGAGCCACGGTTTCCGTCCGCGACGGGCCGGGCTCGCCGGCGACAGGCCGGCGGCGCAGTAAGCCCGCTCTCACGAATCGGCGGGGCACGAGCCTCTCCGAATCGGCAGGGCACAGCTCCACCGAATCGGCGGGGCATGAGCCCCTCCGCCGGCGGGCGACACGTCAGTCATCACTGGTTCGCGGTCGCGAGGTCCCGCTGTACGGCGACGCGTCACGCTCCCGTACGGCCTCGCCGCCGCGAACCGTCAGGCGCAATTCATTCCCCCCAGAAGTCATAGGAGCATTCATCATGCGTACGTGGGCGAAGGCTTCCACACCCGCGGCTCTGCTCGCGGTCGCGGTCATGTCGTTCGGCAGCGGCACCGCCCTGGCCGACACCTCCGGCGACCACTCCATCGGCGGCGGCAACCAGGTCAACCTGCCCGTCACCCTGCCGATCGACATCAGCGGCAACTCCGTCGCCGCGGTCGGCGAGTCCCACGCCGTCTCCCAGGGCGGCGCGTCGGTGGAGAACACCGGCCGCTCCAGCATCCCCGGCAAGACGTCCGGCGACTCCAGCATCCTCGGCGGCAACCAGGTCAACGCACCCATCACCGCCCCGATCAACGCCTGCGGCAACGCCGTCTCCCTGTTCGGCAGGTCCGACGCCGGCTGCAAGGGCGGCGCCACGGTCAAGAACAACGGGCGCGGCGGCCCCGGCGGCAACCGTACCTCCGGTGAGCACAGCGTCCTCGGCGGCAACCAGGTGACGGCGCCCATCACCGCGCCGATCAACGCCTGCGGCAACGCGGTGGCCGTCTTCGGCGAGGCGACCGCCGGATGCAAGGGCGGCGCGTCGGTCAAGAACACCGGCCGCGGTACCGGCACCGGCCGCAACACCACCTCGGGCCGTAACTCCGTGCTCGGCGGCAACCAGGTCGTGGCGCCCATCAGCGCCCCGATCAACGTCTGCGGCAACGCCGTCGCGGTGGTGGGCGAGGCGTTCGCGGGCTGCAAGGGCGGCTCGTCCGTCACGACCGGGCGCCCGGGCGGGCACCCCGGCGGCGGTTACGGCCACGGCCACGGCGGGCACGGCGGATCGGGCTCGTCCGGCAACGACACCGACGGGCGGTTCGGCGCCGGCAGCGGCAACCAGGTCATCGCCCCGATCAGCCTGCCCATCACCGCCTGTGGCAACGCCGTGGGCAACGCGGCCGCCGGGTGCAAGGGCGGCTCGTCCGTGGAGAACACCGGCCGCGGGACGGGCGCGGGTGGCAACACCACGTCCGGGCGTTCGGGCGTGCTGAGCGGCAACCAGGTCGTCGCGCCGATCACGGCTCCGATCAACGTGTGCGGCAACGCGGTCGCCGTGCTCGGCGGGGCCTTCGCCGGGTGCAAGGGCGGCGCGTCGGTGAAGAACGACGGCGGCCGGGGCGCGGGCGGCAACCGGACCTCCGGGCGTTCGGGCGTGCTGAGCGGCAACCAGGTGGTCGCGCCGATCACCGCTCCCATCAACGCCTGCGGCAACGCCGTCGCGGCCCTCGGCCTGGCCGAGGCGCACTGCAAGGGCGGCGCCGGCGTCTCGCCGCAGCAGGGCTCCGGCGCGGGTGGCAACACCACCTCCGGGCGTTCGGGTGTGCTGGCCGGCAACCAGGTGGTCGCGCCGATCACCGCTCCGATCAACGTGTGCGGCAACGCGGTCGCCGTCCTGGGCGACGCGGCCGCCGGATGCCTCGGCGGGGCGCACGTCGGCAAGCCGGCCGACGACGGCCACGGCGGCCACCCCGGCCACGGCGGCCCGATCCGTCACCCGTACGCGGCTCCCGGCGCACAGGGCGGCGGGATGCTGCCGGCCCTCCCGGCGGTCCCGGCCGTCGGCGGCCTCCAGGGCGCCGGGAACGTGGCGCGTCAGATGCAGGGCGCCGGTAACCTCCCGGTCGTGGGCGACATGTCCGACTCGCTGGGCCTGCCGGTCCTGCCGTCGCTGCCGGGCCTGCCCGACCGTCCTGCCCGGCCCGCCGTGCAGCCGGTCAAGCCCGCCAAGCCCGCCAAGCCCGCCAAGCCGGTCAAGCGCGCCAAGCACGCCAAGGAGGTCGCGTCCAACACGTCCGGCCCACTGTCCGCGGTCGCCCCGGCGACCTCGCTGGTCGCGGCCACGCCGGTCGGTGGCGCCGCCACCTCGGCCGCGCGCTCCCTTCCGGTCGGCGACATCGGCCTGATGAGCGCCGCGCGGCCCGCCGGGGTCACGGGGATGAGCTTCGGCGCCCTGGTCGCGCTGCTGATGGGCGCGATGTGCGCCGCCTCGGCGACGCTGTTCGCGGCCACCCGCCGCTTCCGTCTCGGCGGGAAGTAGGCACCCCGCCGCTTCCGCCTCGGCCGGAGGTAAGCACCCGCTTCGGCCGGGAACGAGCGGCCCGCCGCTCCCCTTCGGCGGGAAGTGAGCGCCCGGCGTGAAGTGCCGGAGGTGGGCGGTCCCCCGCGTGGGCCTCGATCCGGGGTACGTGGCCGATCTCACCTCACGTCCCGGGGCTCTCACTCCACGGTAAGAGCACCCGGAACGGCAGCCGCAAGCACATAAGAAGAAGAGGTACGGTCAGGCCCCCACGCCATGGGCGGCCGGACCGAAAACCCCGCCCGTCTCCGCACCAGGAGGCGGGCGGGTCCACAGACGCTTTGCCCGTCTCGGGGGCGCGGCCCGGGACGGGCAAAGCCATGTGCGCGTCGGGACGGGCGCGTACCAGGAGGTGGCGTACGTTGAGGAAAGTCACAGGGTGCGGCGGACGCGCATGACCTTGCGGCGCAGCCGCACCTGCCGGCTCCCGTCGGGGTGCAGGCGCACCCGCGAGAGCTCCCACTGGCCGTACTCCGCGTGCTCGGTCAGCAGCTGACGTGCGGCTTCGCGGGAGAGATCGCGCGGAATGAAGATATCCATGTAGGAGTAGTCGAGCACAACGATTAGTCTCCAGGGTGAGTCAGGGCGCGGTGCCGCTCGTTGGGCCTTATTCTGCGTGCTTGTGGGTGGACCCGAAAGCTAGTGGGTAGCCCCGGGGGAAGGAAAATTCCGCGAGTCGGGTTACCTTTCAGATCTGTGCCGGCTCCCGGCAGGGGGAATTGCAAGCGAACAGCGAGGTAGGAAGCAGCGTGCCAGCCAACAACGGCAGCGCCGGCGGAACACGCCTGGTCATCGTCGAGTCGCCCGCCAAGGCGAAGACGATCGCCGGGTACCTCGGGCGCGGCTACATCGTCGAGTCCAGCATCGGCCACATCCGCGACCTGCCGGAGAAGGCCGTCGACATCCCCGAGAAGTTGAAGGGGGAGCCGTGGGCACGCCTGGGTGTGAACGTCGATCATGGGTTCGAGCCGCTGTACGTCGTCAACCCCGACAAGCGGGCGCAGGTCAACAAGCTGAAGCAGCTGCTGCGTGACGCCGACGAGCTGTTCCTCGCCACTGACGAGGACCGCGAGGGCGAGGCCATCGCCTGGCACCTGCGTGAGGTCCTCAAGCCACAGGTGCCGGTCCACCGCATGGTGTTCCACGAGATCACCCCGCAGGCGATCCGCGACGCGGTCTCCAACCCCCGCGACCTCAACCTGCGCCTCGTCGACGCCCAGGAGACCCGGCGCATCCTCGACCGCCTCTACGGCTACGAGGTCAGCCCGGTCCTGTGGAAGAAGGTCAAGCCCCGCCTATCGGCCGGGCGCGTGCAGTCGGTCGCGACGCGGCTGGTCGTGGAGCGCGAGCGGGAGCGGCTGGCGTTCACACCCGCCCACTACTGGGACCTGCAGGCGCTGTTCGACAGCAACAAGCCCGAGGAGCGTCCGCGTGACTTCACCGCGACGCTGACGGGGGTCGACGGCAGGCGCGTGGCGCAGGGCCGCGACTTCGCCAGCACGGGCACCCTCAAGTCGTCCGACGTGCTGCACCTGTCGGAGGCCGCCGCCGGTGAGCTGGCCGCCCGGCTCCAGGGCGCCTCGTTCGCGGTCCGTTCCGTCGAGCGCCGGCCGTACACCCGCAAGCCGTACGCGCCGTTCCGGACGACCACTCTGCAGCAGGAGGCCAGCCGGAAGCTGGGCTTCTCCGCGAAGTACACGATGCAGGTCGCCCAGCGGCTGTACGAGCAGGGCTTCATCACGTACATGCGTACCGACAGCATCACGCTGTCGGAGACGGCGATCGCCGCGGCGCGCTCGCAGGCGATCAAGCTGTACGGCTCGGCGTACGTGCCCGACAAGCCGCGCGTCTACACCAGCAAGGTCAAGAGCGCGCAGGAGGCGCACGAGGCGATCCGGCCCTCGGGCGAGGAGTTCCGCACGCCGGGCGAGACCGGGCTGTCGGGCGACATGTTCCGGCTGTACGAGCTGATCTGGCAGCGCACCGTGTCGTCCCAGATGAAGGACGCGGTGGGCGAGTCGATCTCGGTGAAGGTCGGCGGCCGTTCGTCGTCGGGCGAGAACGTCGAGTTCAGCGCCTCCGGCCGGACGATCACGTTCTACGGCTTCCTGAAGGCGTACGTGGAGGGGGCCGACGACCCGTCGACCGACCGCGACGACTCCGAGAAGCGGCTGCCCAACCTGGCCGAGGGCGACGCGCTGGGCCTGTCGCGGCTGGACGTCGCCGGCCACTCCACCAAGCCGCCGGCCCGTTACACCGAGGCGTCGCTGGTCAAGGAGCTGGAGGACCGCGAGATCGGGCGGCCGTCCACGTACGCCTCGATCATCGGCACGATCCTCGACCGCGGCTACGTGTTCAAGAAGGGGACGGCGCTGGTGCCGTCGTTCCTGGCGTTCGCCGTGGTCAACCTGCTGGAGCAGCATTTCGGCAACCTCGTGGACTACGACTTCACCGCCGAGATGGAGAAGGTCCTCGACGACATCGCCAACGACCGGGCCGAACGGGTGCCGGAGCTGCGGCGCTTCTACTACGGCCAGGAGGGCGACGCGGGCCTGAAGGAGATGGTCACCGACCTCGGCGACATCGACGCCAAGGAGATCAGCTCCTTTCCGATCCGGGGCACCGACATCGTCATCCGGGTCGGCCGCTACGGCCCGTACCTCGACCGCGACGGCGCCCGCGTCAACGTGCCCGAGGACATGACCCCCGACGAGCTGACCGCCGAGAAGGCCGAGGAGCTGTTCTCGCGGCCGACGGGCGACCGGGAGCTGGGGCAGGACCCGGTGACCGGGCACCTGATCGTGGCCAAGGACGGGCGGTTCGGGCCGTACGTCACGGAGGTCCTGCCCGCTCCGCAGGAGGAGGAGGGCGCGCCGAAGCGGCGCACCAAGAAGGCCGACGCGGCCAAGCCGCGTACGAGCTCCCTGTTCAAGACCATGTCCCTCGACACGGTGACGCTGGAGGACGCGCTCAGGCTGCTGTCGATCCCCAGGGTCGTCGGCGAGTTGGAGGGCGAGGAGGTCGTCGCGTTCAACGGCAAGTTCGGGCCGTACCTGAAGAAGGGCACCGACTCGCGGTCGCTGGCGTCCGAGGACGACCTGCTGACGGTCACGATCGAGCAGGCCAAGGAGCTGTTCGCGCAGCCCAAGCAGCGCGGCAGGGGCCGGGCCGCCGCCGCGGCGCCGCTGCGGGAGCTGGGCGACGACCCCAACTCCAAGAAGCCCGTGGTGGTCAAGGAGGGCCGGTTCGGTCCGTACGTGACCGACGGCGAGACCAACGCGTCGTTGCGCAAGGGCGACACGGTCGAGGACATCACGATCGAGCGGGCCGCCGAGCTGCTGGCCGAGCGGCGCGAGCGGGCCCCGGCGCCGAAGAAGCCGACAGCCCGCAAGCCCGCCGCGAAGAAGCCCGCGGCGGCGAAGACCACGACGGCCAAGAGCGCCACGTCGAAGACCACGGCGTCCAAGAGCACCACGTCCAAGAGCTCGACGGCCAAGAGCACGACGGCGAAGAAGTCCGCGGCCAAGCCCTGAGAGTCCGCTCCTCGCTGAGAGGGCTCTCAGGCCGGACGCCGCCTTGGGCGTAGCTGCTCGTAGCATGACGGCGTGGTCTTGGGCTTCGTCTTCATGATGGTCGTGGCGGTCGCCGCCGTGCATGTGTACCTGTGGCATCGGCTGGTGCGCTCCACCACCCGCCGTGGGCGGCTGCGCCGGGTGCTGACCTGGGTGCTGGCCGGGCTCGGGGTCCTGGTGGTGGTGACCTTCGCGGGCACGCGGCTGGGGGTGGGGCACTGGCTGGCCTGGCCGGGGTACCTGTGGCTGGCGGTCATGTTCTACCTGCTGGTGTTCCTGGTCGTACTGGAGGTGCCGCGGGCGGTCGTGTGGGCGGTCATGCGGCGAAGCGGGAAGCGGGCGGATGCCGGGGCGCGGGTACCGGAGACGGTCCCGGCCGGCGCGTCCGTTCCCGGCTCCGCTCCTGACACCGCCCCGGCCGTCCAGTCCGGCTCTGACACCGCCCCAGTCGGGTCCGGCTCTGACACCGCCCCGGCTGTCGGGTCCCCGCAGGCGACCGACATGAGCCGGCGGCTGTTCCTCGGGCGGGCGACCGCCGCCGTCGCGGGCGGGGGCGCGCTGGGCACGGTCGGGTACGGCGTGAGCAGCGCGCTGGGCGACCCCGTCATCGAGCCGGTCAAGGTCACGCTGCCCCACCTCGACTCGCGGCTGAGCGGCCTGCGGTTCGCCGTGGTCAGCGACATCCACCTGGGGCCGCTCACGGGCCGGGGCCACGCCGAGCGGATCGTCCGGATGATCAACTCCCTGCGTCCCGACGTGGTCGCGATCGTCGGCGACCTGGTGGACGGCACGGTGGCCGAGCTGGGGCCGCTGGCGAGGCCCCTGCGCGATCTGGAGTCCAGGTACGGGGCCTTCTTCGTGACGGGCAACCACGAGTACTACACCTCCAAGGGCCCGGCCGAGTGGATCGAGGAGCTGGACCACCTGGGCGTGCGGTCGCTGCGCAACGAGCGGGTGGAGATCCGTCACCAGGGCGGCGTGCTCGACCTCGCCGGGGTCAACGACATCAACGGCGCGACCGTGGACGACGGCCCCGACTTCGCCAAGGCGCTCGGCGGGCGCGACCCGAGCCGGTCCACGGTCCTGCTCGCCCACCAGCCCGTCCAGGTGACCGAGGCCGCCCGGCACGGCGTGGACCTGCAGCTCTCGGGGCACACGCACGGCGGCCAGATCGCGCCGTTCAACCTGGTCGTGCCGTTGCAGCAGCCGGTCGTCTCGGGGCTCGCGACGGTGGACGGGGTGCAGGTGTACGTGACGCGGGGCGCCGGGTTCTGGGGGCCGCCGGTCCGGGTGGGAGCGCCTCCGGAGATCACGCTGCTGGAGCTGCGATCGTGACTTTCCGCGATCCCCTGGTCACCGGAGCCTACCTGGCGTAGTATCCGTCGGGATACCCAGGAGGTGGCGATGACGTCCACACCGGCCGGGAGCGTGTTCGAGCGGGGCGGCGTCCCCGACGTCACGTTCTGGGCGCAGCGCGGCGGCTGGCTGTTCAAGCAGGCCAGACACGCCGCGAGCATGAAGCAGGCGGCGCTGGCCAGCGCCAGCGGCACGTCACGGACGACGCTGTCGGCGTACGAGCACGGCCGCAAGTCGCCGACGCTGGAGACGGCGGGGCGGATTCTCGACGCCGCCGGGTTCCGGCTGGCGCTGGAGCCCAAGGTCGAGTTCACCCGGGGCGTCGCCGCCGACGGCAGGCCGTTCCACGTGCCGAGCCGGTTGCCGCGGTTACCGCCGTCACGGGCGCTGGCCAGGGTGACCGTGCTGGGGCGCGCGTACGATCTCGCCGACCGCGGGCAGCGCCGGGAGGCGTACGCCGCGCTGCTCGGGGCAGGCGGTCCGGAGGACCTGCTGGCGCACGTCGACGGGGTGCTGCTCGTCGAGCTCTGGGACGAGCTGCCCCTGCCCGACGCCGTGCGCTCGGCCTGGCTGCCGCTCGTACGAGAGGCCCGGGGCGAGCCGGGGCCAGGGTCGTAGGCCGTACACCATCGAAGAGCAGCGGGACGGGGGGCCACAATGGCTGTTTCGGGGGCCCGTTCGCGGTCCGAAACCTGCGCGCCGGCCCGCCGACGTAATACTCTCAGCGGCGGGCCACCGGGCCTACCCGGCCCGTCTCACGCCTTCCCCGTCCCGGCGAGCACCTGGATACGCTGACATCATGACCGCCCCTGGCCGACGCCGACCCGCCAACGTGCTGGCAAACGCACCGTTCCGCCGGCTGTGGACGGCCATGTCGGTGTGCAGCCTGGGCGACTGGCTCAACATCCTGGCCCTCACCGCCCTGGCCGGCAATCTCACCCGCGACGACGACTACCGCGTCCAGTCGCTGGCCATCGGCGGCGTGTTCATCGCCAAGATGCTGCCGGCCGTCCTGCTCGGCCCGCTCGCCGGGGCCTTCGCCGACCGGTTCGACCGGCGGCTGACGATGTTCGTCTCCGACCTGGCGCGCTTCGCCGTGGTGCTGTCGATCCCGCTGATCGGCGGCTACCAGTGGATCATCGTCGCGACCCTGCTCGTGGAGTGCGTCAACCTGTTCTGGGTGCCGGCCAAGGAGGCCACGGTCCCCAACCTGGTGCCCAAGGACCAGCTGGAGGCGGCCAACCGGCTCAACCTCCTGGTCACCTACGGCAGCGCGCCCGTCGCGGCCCTGCTGTTCGCGGCGCTGTCGGTGGCGGGCGACATGCTGCGGAGCCTCGTGCCGCCCCTGTCCGGCGTGGACCCGACGAGCGTGGCCCTCGTCATCAACGCCCTGGCATACCTGGTGTCGGCGTACCTGATCTTCACGCTGCGTGACATCCCGCGGCGCGACGGCGCGATCTCCACCCCGTCGGTGCTCAAGCAGGTCGTCGAGGGCTGGCGGTTCGTCGGCGGCGACCGGCTGGTGCGCGGGCTGATCATCGGCATGCTCGGCGCGTTCGCGGCGGGCGGCGCGGTCGTGGGGGTCGCGAAGATCTACGTGGTGGCGCTCGACGGCGGCGACGCGGCCTACGGCGTCGTCTTCGGGGCGGTCTTCGTCGGCATGGCGCTCGGCATGTTCTTCGGGCTGCGGCTGCTGAGCGGGCTGTCCAGGCGGCGGCTGTTCGGGCTGGCCATCACCGTGGCGGGCCTGGTGCTGGTCGCGATCGCGCTGGTCCACAACCTCGCGATCGTGGTCATGCTGACCGTGGCGCTGGGGGCGTGCGCGGGCATCGCGTGGATCATCGGCTACACGCTGATCGGCCTGGAGGTAGACGACGCGCTGCGCGGCCGCACGTTCTCGTTCCTGCAGTCCACGGCGCGGGTGACGCTGCTGCTCGTGGTGGCCGCGGCCAACCCGCTGGCGGCCCTGTTCGGTGAGCACCACCTCGACGCGGGGGAGCTGTCCTACCGGTTCGACGGGTCCAACCTGGTGCTGCTGCTCGGCGGGGCGCTGGCCGTGGCCGTCGGCATCCTGGCGCTGCGCCACATGGACGACCGCAAGGACGTGCCGCTGTCGGAGGACCTGATCGCGGCGGTCCGGGGCGAGCGGTTCCGGTCCGAGGGGGCCGAGGCCGGGCCCGGGCTGTTCGTCGCGTTCGAGGGCGGCGAGGGCTCGGGCAAGACCACCCAGTCGCGCATGATCGCGATCTGGCTGCGCGACCAGGGCTACGACGTCGTGCAGACGCGCGAGCCGGGCTCCACCAAGGTCGGCATGCGGCTGCGGGCGATCCTGCTCGACGCGGCCGAGCGTGGCCTGTCGCCGCGCGCCGAGGCGCTGCTGTACGCGGCGGACCGGGCCGAGCACGTCGAGAAGGTCATCCGGCCGGCCCTGCAGCGGGGCGCGATCGTGGTCTGCGACCGCTACGTCGACTCGTCGCTGGCCTACCAGGGCGGCGGCCGCTCGCTCGACCCGCAGGACGTGGCCAAGGTCAACGCCTGGGCCACCGGCGCGCTGGTGCCGCACCTGACCGTGCTCATCGACACGCCGCCCTCGGTCGGGCTGACCCGGCTGGGCGGCGCGGCCGACCGCATCGAGTCGGAGCCGCTGGACTTCCACGAGCGGGTCCGCAAGGAGTTCCGGGCGCTGGCCGCCGCCGACCCCGGGCGCTACTTCGTGGTGGACGGCACGCTTCCCCCCGAGCAGATCACCCGCGCCATCCAGGATCGGGTCCACGAGATCCTGCCCGACCCGGTGCCCCATGAGGCCGAGGACGTGACGGGCACGATGCCGGCCATCCGCGACTAGCCTTTGTCCGTGACAGTTTCCACCGGCGTCTTCGCCGACCTCGTCGGGCAGGACCAGGCCGTGGCCGTGCTCTCGCGGGCCGCCGCGGCGGCGGGCGAGGTGGTCGGCGGCGGCCGGGGCGCGGGCATGACGCACGCGTGGCTGTTCACCGGCCCGCCCGGCGCGGGCAGGGAGGACGCGGCGCGCGCGTTCGCGGCGGCGCTGCTCTGCCCCGACGGTGGCTGCGGCCACTGCGACCAGTGCCACCAGGTGCTGATCGGTTCCCACCCCGACCTGGAGTCCGTGCGCCCCGCCGGGCTGTCCTACAGCGTGAAGCAGACGCGGGAGCTGATCCTGCGGGCCGCCGGCGCGCCCACGCAGGGCAGGTGGCGGGTGATCCTGTTCGACGACGCCGACCGGGCCACCGAGTCCGCCGCGAACGCCCTGCTCAAGGCCATCGAGGAGCCGCCGCCGCGTACGGTGTGGCTGCTGTGCGCCCCGGCCCCCGACGACATGATGATCACCATCCGGTCGCGCTGCCGCCTGGTCACGCTGACGACTCCTGGCACCGAGGCGGTCGCACACGTGCTGGCGACGCGCGACAGCGTGCCGTGGGAGACGGCCCGGTTCGCCGCCCGCGCCGCCCAGGGCCACATCAGCCGGGCCCGCGCCCTCGCCCTGGACGAGAACGTCCGCAGGCGGCGCGAGGCCGTGCTGGCCATCCCCAGGTCGCTCACGGGCGTGGGGGAGTGCGTGTCGGCCGCCGAGCGCCTGGTCAAGACCGCTGAGGAGGAGGCCGCGGCGGCCACGGCGACGCTCAACGAGGCGGAGACGACCGACCTGCGGCGCCTGTACGGCGAGGGTTCCACGGGCAAGGGGCTCAACCGGGGCCTGGTGCGGGGCGGCGCGGGCGCGCTGAAGGAGCTGGAGGACCGGCAGAAGTCGCGGGCCACGCGCATCAAACGCGACTCGTTGGACGCCGCGCTGCTGGAGCTGGTGTCGTTCTACCGGGACGTGCTGGCCATGCAGTTGGGGGCGGCGGTGGAGCTGGCCAACGACGACATCCGCTTCGACCTGGACCGCATGGCGCGGGAGTCGACGCCGGAGGAGACGCTGCGGCGCATCGACGCGATCATGCGCTGCCGGGAGCGGCTGGAGGCCAGCGTCAACCCCCAGATCGCCATCGAGGCGATGATGCTGTCCCTGCGCGCACCATAAGATCACGATCTGTTACGGCAAGGCCGAGTTGCCCTCACCCGCCGTCGTGGGTTGCCGTCTGTCATGGCCGGTCGTGAAGGCTCACGGGCCGGGCGCCGTGACGAGCGCACAGCCGGCCGTCTTCTTCGGCCTGCCTTACCGGTTCGCTTCGCCGGCGCCTCGTGACACAAGAGATCTCGGCGGCCCGAGCAGCAGACGAGCTTCCCGTGCGTCTCTGTGATGTGGAAGTCGAACTGCTCTCCCATCGGGAGGCCCGGACCCGGGACCGCGTCGATGTCGCGGCGATCTTCGCCGAGCATCACGTCGGCCTCGTACGGCTGGCACTGATCATGGTCGGTGACCAGGCGACCGCCGAGGACGTCGTCCAGGACGCCTTCGCCCGCACCCACGCCGGGCGGTCCCGGCTGCGCGACCCCGGCAAAGCGCTGGTCTACGTCAGATCGGCGGTGCTCAACGGGTGCCGGTCGGTGCTGCGGCGACGCGCCACGGTGTTCCGGCGCGCGGTGCCGTACGAACCGCCGGTCTGGTCGGCGGAGAGCGCCGCCCTGGTCGGAGAGGAGCGCCGCCAGGTGCTGGTGGCCCTGACCGCGCTGCCGCCCAGGCAGCGCGAGGCGCTGACGTTGCGTTACTACCTCGACCTCACCGACCAGGAGATCGCCGAGACCATGGGGATCAGCGGCGGCACGGCGAGGTCCACGATCGCGCGAGGGCTGGCGGCTCTCGGCCGAGCTCTTGAGGAGGCATCATGAACAGCCCTGTGGAAGACCGCCTGCGCGAGGCTCTCGGTGAAGCCGGGGCCACGCTGGACGTCGGCGCGCTGAGGCCGCTGGCGGTGCCGGGCCGCCGGCGGTTCCGGGCGGACATGAGGCTGGCTGCCGTCGCGGCGGCGGTCGTGGTCGCGGGGGCGGCGACCGTCGTGGGGTTCACGGCCTCGGGCGCCGGGGAAGAGGCGAGCGTGGCGTCCGCCCGGGCGCAGGCTCCTGACCAGGCCGACGTGTCGGTGTTCCTGTGCACGGGGCGGGAGAGGGACAACAAGGCATGCCAGGGGCGCGCCGCCACCGAGCAGCAGACAAAGGATTTGGCCGAGTTGCTGAGCAGGCTGCCCGGGGTCGCGGATGTCTTCTTCGAGGACCGCAGGAGCGCCTATGAGCGCTTCCGCAAGGCGTACGCCGACCAACCAGACATCGTCGCCAAGGTGAAGGCGGACGACGTGCCGGAGACCTTCCGGATCACGCTCGACTCGGGTGCGAAGCCACAGCCGGTGTCTGCCGCGGCCCAGAAGTTGCCTGGCGTGGCGATGGTCTCCGACCGGACCGTGACGGACGCAGCCATCTCCCTGCCCAGCCGCAAGGAGTGGGTGGACATCTCGGTGTTCCTCTGCACCGGCTCATCCTCCGAGCCCTCCTGCAAGAGATATGAGGCGAACCGTAAGACCTCGCAGCATGCCAAGGGCATCACCGCCGGGGACACGGAAAAGCTGGCGCGCGAGATCAGGGCTATGCCCGAGGTCCAGAAGGCCATCTTCGAGGATCAGGCGCAGGCATACGCGAACTTCAAGCGCGCCTATGCCGGCAACAAGACCCTTGTCAACGCCACGAAGATCACGGACATGCCCATATCGTTCCGCGTCTCCCTGAGAACCGGCACCGATTCCGCCAAGATGGCCGCCACCCTGCGGACCCTGCCGGGCGTCGCTCAGGTGATCGATGCGAGGTGCTCGAAGGCCCAATTCGTGCTCATGGCGGACCACGGGATCATGCGAGAGTTCGTGGACATCTGCGGCTGACACCCTCACCAGGAGCGGGCCCGCCCACGTAGTGTGGCAGCGGAAGGCCGTAAGACCCCCGAGGCCGTCAGGAGGCGAGCTGCAGCCCATGGGCATGATCATGGCCGTGAGCTTCACACGCTACGGGAGGCTCTACTACCTCGATCCGGGTGGGCACACCCCCAAGGTGGGCGACAAGGTGCTGGTGCCCACCGACGCGGGTCCCGAGGTGGCCGAGTGCGTGTGGGCACCGCAGTACGTGAGCGAGGACATCGACGGATTGCCCGTGTGCGCGGGCATCGCGGGGGAGGAGCAGCTCACCCGCGACGAGACCAACAAGCGACGCCGGGCCGAGACACGCAGCGTGGCCAAGCGGCTGATCAAGCGGCACGCGCTGCCGATGAAGGTCGTGGGCGTCGACTACCTCGACGAGGACAACGTCTTCACGGTCTACTTCTCGGCCCCGCACCGGGTCGACTTCCGCGCGCTCGTCCGCGACCTGGCCCGCAACCTGCGGGCCAGGGTGGAGCTGCGGCAGATAGGCCCGCGCGACGAGGCGCGTCTGCAGGGCGGCATCGGCCCCTGCGGCCGTGACCTGTGCTGCGCCACGTTCCTCAAGGACTTCGAGCCGGTGTCGGTGCGCATGGCCAAGGACCAGGATCTCCCGGTCAACCCGTTGCGCATCGCGGGGGCGTGCGGCCGGCTCATGTGCTGCCTGAAGTACGAGCACCCGCTGTACATGGAGACCCGCCAGCGGATGCCCCGGGTCGGCAGCCGGGTCAGCACCCCGCAGGGCGAGGGAAGCGTGGTGGGACACAACGTCCCGTCCGACACGGTGACGGTCCGCCTCGACGACGGGGGCCGCCGCTGCGCCTGTCCCTCCGCCTCGGTCTGCTCCCCCCGCCAGCAGCACGACAAGATGTACGGTCCTGAGCCGGGCACGCCCCCGCAGGAGCCGTGACGGCACCGGGGCCGCGCTCGGTGAGCATCCGGCCCGGGGGCGGTACGCCACCCGGCGGCTCGGCCGGTCCGGAGGCGTAAGATCGCCACCCATGTGGTCCCGTGCCCTGGCCGTCCTCGCCGCGGTCGCGCTCCTGGCCACCGGCTGCACCCGGGAGGAGCGGTCTGGTCTCGGGAGAGGCGGCCTGGCCTGGTCCGGCTGCGGTGACGGGTTCCAGTGCGCGAAGCTCGCGGTGCCGCTCGACCACGCCGACCCGGGCGGGGAGCGGATCCAGCTCAGCGTCATCCGGCTGCCCGCCACCGGCGACCGTATCGGGTCGCTGGTGCTCAACCCGGGCGGACCCGGCGGATCCGGGGTGGACTACGCCAGGGCGGCGCAGTCCGTGGTGAGTGCCGACGTACGGGCGCGATTCGACATCGTCGGGTTCGACCCGCGCGGCGTGGGGGCGTCCGCGCCGATCGAGTGCCTGGACGACGACCGCCTCGACGCGTTCCTGGCGCTGGACGCCACCCCGGACGACGCGGCGGAGGAGGCTGCCCTGGAGCGCGGGTCACGGGAGTTCGCCGAGGGCTGCCAGGCCGGGGCGGGCAAGCTGCTCCAGCATGTGGGCACGGTCGACGCGGCCCGCGACATGGAGTCGCTGCGCGAGGCGCTGGGCGACGAGAAGCTGACGTACCTCGGCAAGTCCTACGGCACGTTCCTGGGGGCGGTGTACGCGGACCTGTTCCCGGAGCGGGTGCGGGCGCTGGTCCTCGACGGAGCGGTGGACCCGGCCCTGTCGAGGTTCCGGTTCAACACCGACCAGGCGGCCGGGTTCGAGATCGCGTTCCGGGCGTACGTGGACGACTGCCTCTCCCGCGGCGATTGCCCGTTCCGGAGCCGCGACGCGGGCGGCGCCCTCGACGAGCTCACGGCGCTGCTCCGCCGTACGGACAGGCGGCCTCTGCCCGGAGGCGACCGCGAGGTCACCGAGACGCTGGCCATGCTCGGCGCGCTGACGCCGCTCTACAACCGCGGCAACTGGCCCACGCTGACCGAGACGCTCACCCAGGCGATGAAGGGTGACGGCACGATGCTGCTCCAGAACGCCGACCTGCTCCTCGGCAGGGGACCCGACGGCTACTCGAACCAGACCGAGGCCAACATGGCCGTCAACTGCCTCGACGGCGCGTACCCCAAGGACGTCGCCTCCTACGCGAAGGCCGCCGCCGGCCTGGCCCGCACGGCGCCCCGCTTCGGCCCGTACATCGCCTGGAGCTCCCTGCCCTGCGCGTACTGGCCGGCTCACCCCACCTTCCAGAACCACCCGCTCGCGGCCAAGGGCGCGCCACCGATCCTGGTCGTCGGCACCGAACGCGACCCGGCCACCCCGTACGCCTGGGCCCGGTCCCTGGCCGGCGAGCTGCAGTCGGGGGTCCTGCTCACGTACGAAGGGGACGGGCACACGGCCTACTTCAGCGGGGACACGTGTGTGGACACGGCCGTGGACCACTACCTGATCACCGGCGCGCCCCCGAAGGACGGCACCACATGCCCGTAGCGGTCGGAAGATCGCGTGGCGGGCGGGAGCGAATACCCCTCGCGCTCCTGTAGACTTCTTCACGCTGCACGGCACGCCGCCTTAGCTCAGTCGGCCAGAGCACTTCACTCGTAATGAAGGGGTCTGGGGTTCGAATCCCCAAGGCGGCTCCCAGCTCGAAGGCCCTTCCGGAAGATCCGGAAGGGCCTTTTGCGTGGTCGCGCAGTAGCTTCGTACAGCAACGAGGCCATGCCCTACCCGGAGAGATCCCCGCCTTCCTGGCCCGACGGGTCCATGGAGAGCAGATCCTCATGCAATGCCTGCAGTGACCTGCCGGTGAGTTCGCCCGCTGGAGTGGTTTCCATCAGGCGCCATCCGGGAGTGTCGGGTGCTCCGTGGTCGTAGCCGTGCGCTGTGATGCTGTGGAGCAGGGCGAAGGCCGTCGCGTAGGCGACGGATCGAGCGATCCGTACGAGATCGGTGTGATCGGCCCCGGCTGCGAGCAGTCGGTCAGCAGCAGGGATGCTCTCCAGAGCACCGGGGTCCGCCCAGCCGTTGATCAGTGTCGGTCAGATGTGGCGCAGCGCGAGAAAGCGAGCAAGCTGGGGGATGTTCTCGGACACCTCAGAGACGGCCCAACTGTCAGGATCGCCGGCGCCCAAGGCCGCGAAGCGCTCCCGCAAGGCAGCGATTCGGGCGTGTTCCTCATGAGCATCGCAGGCCGTCATATGGACCAGGTATAGCGGATATACACCGTGGACGCTTGGCTCTTCAAAGCCTGCTTCTGCACTGAATCTCTACAGTGCGCTCGCCATCCGACCATGAGGATGTGCTTCTCTGGTTGATGGCCACTGTGGCCTGACTTGCGGGAGAAAATGTCAATTATGGGGGTCCGTGGTTGACCGGCGCGGTGATCAAGTCGCATCCGGCGCGGGAGAAGGTGCGAAACCGCTGGCTGGTCCTGGTTCTCATCGTCCTGACCGTTGTCTTCTCCGCAGGATGCGGACTCTTGGGAGTGGCCGCCGGTGGGCAGTTGTGTCACAAACGGGCGGATTATGAGAACGCCCTTGCCCGGGAGGCATTGAGCCCCGTTCTCTCCCGGGCGGGTCTGGCCGGGGACATGCAGGACATGAACGACTGCGACTCCTCCACGTACGGCTCGTACGTATCCGTCGATATTGAGGATATGAAGCCGAAGGACGTCGTGGCCGCCTTCGTGAAGGCGGGGTGGCGCAGCAGGCCGGCCTCCGAGCACAGTCGGGACTGCGCTGAGCCGTGCGAGGCATATGACCTGAGCAAGAGATTCGGGGAGCGGGTCGTCGAGGTATCCCTCGAGGGCGGGACCGACGTGGTCATCCTGGCCTCGGCAGCCGACGACTGCTGGGATGCCAACGGCTACAGATGCCTGGACGACTGAAGGACAAGTTCCGTGTTTCACCGCAAACCGTGCGGCCTCGGGCGGATCTCTGTGCCCGAGCAGGAGACTACGGAGACCGTCGTCTTACGTCCCGACGGCATCCAGGATGCGGTTCCGGCTCGGGTGGCCGGAGATGACAACGCGCCTCTGACTCCCTTGAGCTTGGTACGCGACTCCACGTGAGTCCGCAGGCGTTCGCCCGTGCGGTGTGTCGACGACGCCCGAATTCATGACCGGGCGAGGGGTCGGGTCTTCGCTGCGCCGGTGGCCGCGACGTGACGGCGGCGGCTCGGCATCATCATGGTCGGGTGGGAGACGCTCCAGGCCGCGCCGGCGCAGATCATCTCCTTGATGCGGGCGGCGGTCCGGCCCGTGAAGACGGTGGACGTGACCTGATCGTCGGAGGTCACGCGCTGGATGATTCCATCGCGGCGTCCGAGGCTGATGCACTGCAAGGAGTAGCCGATCGTGGTCTCGGGAACCTTGCGACCGGTCAGGCGCGCGGCGATGACGTCGGCCGCCAGCCACGCCATCGGGTTCGCCGAGGCGCAGGACATCCGCAGCGGCTGGCCACCCGCTCCTTCGGCGAGCGCGGCGTCGCCGACGGCGTACACATCGGGGTGCGAGACCGACCGCATGCCGGCGTCGACGACGATCCGGCCTGTGTCGGACACCTCAAGGGTGGTGGCGGCCGCGATCGGGTGCACGGTGAAACCCGCGGTCCACACGGTCACCTGGGCCGGGATCTTTCCGCCCGCACCGGTGACCACGCCGTCCGCTTCGACGCGCGTGATGTCGGCAGGGTCGTGGACCGTGATGCCGAGCCGGTCCAAGGCGCCGCGCAGGTGGCGCTGAGCCTTGTCGCTGAGCCAGCCGCCGACGCGGCCCTGGGCGGCGATCGCGACCGCGAGGTCCGGGTGGGCTTCGGCGATCTCGGTGGCCGCCTCGATGCCGGTCAGGCCGCCGCCCACGATCAGCACGGTCTCACCGGGCTTCGCCTCGCTCAGCCGCGCCCGCAGCCGGAGAGCGGCCTGCTTGCCGGCCACGTTGTAGGCGTGCTCCGCGACACCAGGGACGCCGTGATCGGCGCTGGTGCTGCCCAGGGCGTACACGAGGGTGTCATAGGCGAGGGTCTCACCGCCGAGGTCGACGGTCCTGCCTTCCACGTCGACAGCGGTGACTTGCGCGGTCCGGACCTGTACGCCGGTGCCCGCGTAGAGGTCGCGCAGCGGGCGAGGCCGCAGATCCTGCCCGCTCGCGAGCTGGTGCATGCGCACCCGCTCGACGAACTCCGGGTCGCCGTTGACCAGGATGATCTCGACGTCGTCGCGGTGCAGCCGCTTGGCGAGGCGACCGGCGGTGTTTGCTCCGGCGTACCCGGCTCCCAGGACGACGATGCGGTGCTTCATGGCTCGCTCCTATCTGGTTGCTTGCACCTCCTGAACCGGACAGGCGCGCGATCCCTGACAGCGAACGAGAGTGATCTGGGTCACCAATTCGCCACCAGCGGACGCCGGGGTCCAGCGGCCGCCCACTGGCGCGTGATGCGCTGAAGTTTGTCGGGGTTGACCTGGATGTGGATCGACGCGAGGCCGTCGGGGGTCGCATCGAGACAGACCACACCGATGACCTGCCCATTGACCTCGGCCAGCATGGCAGGGCCGCCGTTGACGACGACGGCGTAGAAGGTGGGATTGCCGCCGACGAGGGCTCGCTTGGAGTCGCTCGGTCGGAACATGCCACGCAGGTACTTGGCGATGTCCATCGCTCCGATGATCGGGGTCCTCCGGGCGACGATCTTGCCGCCGCCGTCGGCCACGCTGACCGCGTCGTCGGCGAGCAGCCGGATCAGTGGCTCCGTGTCGCCGCTGAGGGCCGCGGCGAGAAACTCCTCGACGATCTTCCGGGCGGCGACCGCATCGATCTCCGTGCGGGATCGTTCGACAGCCAGATGCTGCCTGGCACGCCGGTAGATCTGCTGGCAGTTCGACTCGGTGATGTCCATGATCTCGGCGATCTCGCGGTGCGCGTACCCGAACGCCTCGCGCAGCACATACACCACGCGCTCGTTGGGGGACAGCCGCTCCATCAGGGTGAGCATCGCCATGGAGACCGACTCGCGCTGCTCGAAGGTGTCGGCGGGACCGAGTATCCGATCTCCGTCCAGCACCGGCTCGGGGAGCCACTGCCCCACGTAGGTCTCCCGCCTGGCCCGCGCCGAGGTGAGCTGGTTGAGGCAGAGATTGGTGAGCACCTTCGTCAGCCAGGCTTCGGGCGTCTCGATCCGTTCCCGGTCCGCCGCATGCCAGCGCAGGTACGTGTCCTGCACCGCGTCCTCCGCATCACCGGCCGATCCCAGCAGCCGGTAGGCGATCGCCTCCAAGCGGCCCCTTGAGCTCTCGAACAGATCGGCCTCGTGCGTGCGGAGCGACATTGCCCCATAATCGGCCATACGCGCAGGCCACGTCCACACCGGTCCACCGTGATCCGGTGGCGACGCGCTTCTTCCGCCTCCTCGCGTAAGCGATCTCCAGGCTCACGTAGGAGGAGGTCTTCTCGGCGGCGAGTCTGCGCGCATAGGGGCGGTCGGCGTGGCTGTAGTCGAGCTGACGAACGTGAATCCCGCCACCGCGCCACCATGACGAGTGGGTCAGTCGGCCGGGCCGAACTCCGCCTCCAGCACTTCCATGAACAGGCCGATCGGGTCGTTCCAGTCGCCGTTGACATTCTGGACGACCATGCGCTCCCCGTCGCGCGTCCCGTACGCGAAGGAGAACGAGCCGTTGATGGCGCCGCCCATGCCCCAGACCGTCCGGCCGCCGGGCAGCCGGAGCGAGGACATGCCGAGGCCGTAGGTGGGGGTGCCGGGGATCCACTTGCCCTCGGGGGTGGGCACGGTGGCGAACATCTCCTCCTGCTGGGCCTGGGGCAGCAGCCGGCCTTTCAGCAGGGCGGTGAAGAACCGGTCGAGGTCGGCGACGTTGGAGACCATGCCGCCGGCGGTCCAGCCGACGGAGGCGTTCATGTCCGTGACGTCGTGGATCTCGGCGTCGGCGTCGGGCACGTAGTTCGTGGAGTAGTGCCGGGCGTGCGGGCCGCGGATCCCCACCTCGCCGCCCGGCACGTACGTTCCGGTCAGCCCGAGCGGGCGGACGACGCGGCGCGAGACCTGCTCGGCGAACGTCTCGCCGCTCACCCGCTCGATGATCATGCCGGCGAGGATGTAGCCGGTGTTGGTGTAGGTCCAGCCCCGCCCGGGGGCGAAGTCGGGCTCGTGGGCCATGGCGACCCGTACCAACTGCTCCGGGGTGTGGCTGTCGAAGCGGTGCTCCATGAACGCCGGGCCGTAGTAGCGGCTCAGCAGGCCGGGGTCGAGGGAGTAGTTGCTGAGGCCGCTCGTCATGCTGAGCAGGTGCCTGAGGGTGATCGCGCGGCCGTCGTGCCCGTTGCCGCGCACCAGGCCGGGCAGCCAGGCGTCGACCGTGTCGTCCAGGCTCAGCTTGTCCTCGGCCGCCAGTTGCAGCACGACCGCAGCCGTGAACGTCTTGGTGATGCTGCCGACGCGGAAGCGTTCCTCGGGCCGGCGTTGCTCGCCGGTGCCGATGTCGGCGACCCCGGCGGTGCCGAACCGGGTGTCGTGGCCGTCGCGGACCACGGCGAGGATGCCGGGCAGGCGATGCTCGGTCACGGCCCGGCCGAGCGCCTGCTGGACGGTGGGGCGGGGAAGGGTGATGGTCATGACGAGCTCCTGAGATCAGTTTCACGAATACGTGAAAGCTATATTGCGTTTCCGTTCTCATCAATTCAGTGCGTCTGGCGCAAAGGCGTAGAGCCTGCTGGTAGCGGAGATAATCCTTGCAATGAGTTTGCCGGTTAACGCAAAGATTCGTTGCAATGAGATGAGCGTGAATGCATACTGGGGTCTGATCACGCGTACGAGGGAAGGGAGCCGGAGCGCATGCCCGGAGGCAGGCTGACCCAGCCGGAACGCAGGCGCATCGCAGCAGGGCTGGCCGAGGGGCTCAGCTACTCCGAGATCGCCAGAGGGCTACGGCGGCCCGCCTCGACCGTCACGCGCGAGATCGCCCGCAACGGAGGACCTTCCGACTACCAGCCCGACCGGGCCCACCTGGCCACCGAGCGACGTGCCCGGCGGCGCAAGCCAGGTGCCCCCGCATCCGCCCGGCCCTCACCGACCCCGGCCGCGGCGCACGGGCGCGACCCTGAGGCGGTGGACGGCCTCGCGCGCCGTCTCGCCGCTCTGCTCGTCACCACCGGGCTGCCGGAGATGATGGCCCGGGTGCTGGCCTGCCTGTACACCACCGACAGCGGCAGCCTCACCTCGGCCGAGCTGGTCCGGCGGCTGCGGGTCAGCCCCGCCTCGATCTCCAAGGCCGTCGGCTACCTGGAGGAGCAGGAGCTGATCCGGCGTGAGCGCGAGCCGCGGCAGCGGCGCGAGCGCTACGTCTGCGACAACGAGGTCTGGTACCGGGCGCTGCAGGCCAGCGCCAGGGTGAGCGCCGAGCTGGCCGATATCGCGGAGCAGGGGGCCGGCGTTCTCGGACCCGCGACACCCGGTGGCGTGCGCCTGAAGGACATGAGCCGGATCCACGGCCACATCAGCCGCGACATCCTCCAGGCGGCCGAGCGCTGGCGGCACATCCCCTCGGGTGACCGGACCGCAGACGGTGACCGCACCATGGAGGACGCCCCGGGAACGGGACGACCCCCGGCCGCCGAAGCGGGCCGGGGGTCGTCGTGAGCCGGTCGAGCCGGATCAGCCGGTGAAGCCGACGATCGAGTAGTCCAGCGACTGGTAGCCCTTGGCGCCCCAGTTCGCCAGGGTCTTCTTGGTCGCCTGGATGTCGGGGCGCTGGTACAGCGGGATCGTGTGCACCATGTCCCAGATCAGCTTGTCGGCTGCGTTGGCCTTCTCGATGGCCTTGGCCGGGTCCATCTCGCCCACGGCGGCGTCGATGGCGGCGTCGAGGGCCGGGTCGCTGCCCTTCGGGAAGTTGCTCTCGGAGCCGGTCTTGTAGATCTGCGGCAGCGAGCCGAGCGGCAGCGGCGTGCCGATCCACGAGAACGGGACCAGGTCGAAGTCGCCCTTGATGATGTAGTCGGTGAAGAACTTGTCATCGGGGACCGGGCGGATCGTTAGCTTGATCCCGGCCTCCTTGAGCATGGCCTGGGTGAGCTCGCCCTCGGTCTTGGCGTACGGCAGGCCCGCCGGGACGGTGAAGCTCAGCGCGAACTCCTTGCCGTCCTTCTTGCGGTAGTCGCCCTCCTGCTTCCAGCCGGCCGCGTCGAGCAGCTGCTTGGCCTTGTCCAGGTTGTACTTGCCGAGGTCGCCGGAGTTGTCGACGTAGCCCTTGTGGTTGTTCATGAAGACGTGGTTGCCGAGCGTCTGCAGCGGCCAGTCCATGTCCTTGAGGTCGGACTGGGTGATCACGTCACGGTTGATCGCGTACGCGACGGCCTGGCGGACCGACTTGTCCTTCAGGAACGCGCTCTGGTTGTTGACCGTGATGTGCCGCCAGTTCGGGCTGAGCGCCTTGCGGATGTCCACGTTCGGGACTTCCTTGGCCCGCTTGAGGTCGGCGGGGCTGCCCGGCGGGATCTCCACGCCGTCGAGCTCGCCGTTGGCGAAGGCGTTGACCTGCGCGGCGGGCGTCTCGATGGTGCGGAAGATGAGCTTGTCGAGCTTGGCCTTCTTGCCCCACCACTTGTCGTCACGGACGAGGGTGAGGGTCTTGGTGCCCTCGTCGATCTTCTCCACCTTGAAGGGCCCGGCGGTGACCGGGATCTTCTGCAGGTAGTTCTTCTCCTCGGCCTCCGGCGTCTCGTTGGCCGAGGCGGGGTAGAGGTGCGGCGAGCGGGAGAGCAGACCCTGCCAGTCCGGGTACTCCTTGGCGAAGGTCATGACGGCGACCTTGTCCGAGGAGCCCTTGGTGACCGACTCGATGCGGTCCCAGCCGTCGGTGGAGGCCGGCTTGTACTTCTTGTTCTTGCCGTTGTTGGCCTTCCACATGGCCTCGACGTCCTTCCACCCCATCGGGGTGCCGTCGGACCACGTGGCCTTCTCGTTGAAGGTCCAGGTGACGACCTGCTTGCCGGAGGACGTGTCCATCTTCACGTCGCTCAGGTAGTCCGGGTTCGGCTTGAAGTTCGCCTCGGCGTCGGACACCATCGGCTGCGGCATGAACGCGTCGAGCATGTCCGCGGTGTCGGCCTGGTTGCCGTCGACGTGGTTGCCGTTCCACTGGCTCGGCCACTGCCCGACCGTGAGGGTCAGGGTGCCGCCGTCCTTGACCTGCTCGTAGGCGACCGGGTTGATGCTGACCGCCGGGGTCTCGGCCATCTGCTTCTGAGCCTGCTGCGACTGCTCGGCGTTCGGCTTCTTGGAGTCGCCGCTGCCGCCGCTGCCGCCGCAGGCCGCGACGGCCATGGCGAGGAGCGCGAGTCCCGCTGCCGCCCGGTATCCAACCTTCACTGTTCCTCCTGGTGTTCCGAGGCCGTGATGACCTCGATCTCCTCCGCGTAATGGCAGGCGGCGCCGTGGTCCTTGGCGTTCGCGAGCCGGGCAACCGAGGGCTCCTCGTCCACGCACCGCCGCCGCTCCGCCTCGCTGAGACGGGCAAACTTGGGGCAGCGGGTGCGGAACCGGCATCCCGACGGGGGATCGGCCGGGCTGGGCAGGTCGCCCTCGAGCAGGATCCGCTTACGGCTGCGCTCCAACTCCGGGTCGGGCAGCGGGATCGCCGAGAGCAGCGCCTGCGTGTAGGGGTGGGCGGGCCGGTCGTAGACGTTCTCGACGGCGCCGATCTCGGCGATCCGCCCCAGGTACATGACCGCGACCCGGTCGGCGAGGTGCCGAACCACGGCCAGGTCGTGCGCTACGAACAGGTACGACAGCCCGAGCCGGTTCTTCAGCTCCTCCAGCAGGTTGATCACGCCGGCCTGGATGGAGACGTCGAGGGCGGAGACCGGCTCGTCGAGCACGATGAGCTTGGGCTCCAGCGCGAGGGCGCGGGCGATGCCGATGCGCTGCCGCTGGCCGCCGGAGAACTGCTGCGGGTAGCGCTGGGCGTGGTCGGGCGCCAGCCCGACGAGCTCCAGCAGCTCCGCTACGCGCTGCGCCACGTTCTTGCGCCCGTGGGCGCGCAGCGGCTCGGCGATGATGTCGCCGACCGGCATGCGCGGGTCGAGCGCGGCCATCGGGTCCTGGAAGACGATCTGCAGGTCGCCGCGGAGCGCCTTGCGCGCGGACTTGTCCAGCGTGGAGCTGTCCTTGCCGAGCACGACGACCCGGCCGCGCTGCGGGGCCTCCAGCTGCATGATCTGCTGCAGGGTGGTCGTCTTGCCGCAGCCCGACTCGCCGACCAGGGCCAGCGTCTCGCCCTCGGCGATGTCGAAGCTGATGCCGTCCACGGCGTGGACGGTGCCGACGCGGCGCTTGAACACCGCGCCCTTCATCAGCGGGTAGTGCCGGATGAGGTCGTCGAGCTCCAGCACGGTCGCGCGCTGCTCGCGCGGCACCCGCGCCACGTCGCTCGGCGGGATGACCGGCACGGGGAAGACGTCGGCGCCGGTCATGCCCTTGTGCTCGATCTCGCGCGAGCGGATGCAGGCCACGTGCCGCCCGCCGCCGATCGCGGTGAGCGGTGGCTCCTCGTCGTCGCACGCGTCGATGTGCATGGGGCAGCGCGGCGCGAACGGGCAGCCGGGCGGCAGCGCCGCCGGCGAGGGTGGGTTGCCCTCGATGGGGACGAGCGTGTCCTGCTCGCCGTCGACGCGGGGGATCGACGCGAGCAGACCCATCGTGTACGGCATGCGCGGCCGGTAGTAGATGTCGTCCACGACGCCCTGCTCGACGGGCCGGCCCGCGTACATGACGAGCACCCGGTCGGCCATGCCCGCGATGACGCCCAGGTCGTGGGTGATCATCACGATGCCGGCGCCCGTCTCGGCCTGGGCGGTCTTGAGCACCTCCAGGACCTGCGCCTGGATCGTCACGTCGAGGGCCGTGGTGGGCTCGTCGCAGATGAGCAGGTCGGGGTCGTTGGCGATGGCCATGGCGATCATCGCGCGCTGCCGCATGCCGCCGGAGAACTCGTGCGGGAACGCCTTGGCCCGCACGGCCGGGTGCGGGATGCCGACCAGGTCGAGCAGCTCGACGGCGCGCTTGGCCGCCTTGTCCTTGCCCAGCTTCTGGTGGACCCGGACGGCCTCGGCGATCTGGTCGCCGATCGTGTAGACGGGGGTGAACGCCGACAGCGGGTCCTGGAAGATCATGCTGATGGCCTTGCCGCGGACCCGGGTCAGCTCGCCCTCGTCCATGCCGAGCAGCTCCTGGCCGTGCAGCTTGACCGAGCCGCTGACGACGGCGTTCTGCGGCAGCAGGCCCATGACGGCCAGCGAGGTCACCGACTTGCCGGAGCCGGACTCGCCGACGATGCCGAGCACCTCGCCGCGGGCGACGTCGTAGCTGACGCCGCGCACGGCCTGGATCTCGCCGGGGAAGGTGACGGTGAGGTCGCGGACCTCCAAGATGCTCATGAGTTGCTCCCGGGATCGAGCGCGTCGCGCAGTCCGTCGCCGATCAGGTTGATGCTGAGCACCAGGAGCACCAGCAGGCCGGCGGGGAAGGCGAACAGCCAGGGGTAGCCGGTGGCGTTGCGGGCGCCTTCGGCGATGAGGGTGCCGAGCGACACGTCGGGCGGCTGGATGCCGAAGCCGAAGAACGACAGGGCGGCCTCACCGATGACGGCGCCGCTGACGTTGAGCGTGGCGTCGATGATCAGCAGGGAGGACAGGTTGGGCACGATGTGCCGCAGGATGATCTTCCAGCGGGGGATGCCCATGTAGAGCGCGGCCTGGACGTACTCCCGCTCGCGCAGGGAGAGCGTCATGCTGCGCACGACCCTGGAGGTGATCATCCAGGCGAACGCCGCCAGCAGCACCACGAACCAGAGCCACGAGGCGCCCCGCAGACGGGGGGAGATGATGGCGATGATGAGGAAGCTGGGCAGGACGAGGAGCAGGTCCACGCCCCACATCAGCACCTTGTCCAGCCAGCCGCCGAAATATCCGGCGAAGGCGCCGACCAGCGCGGCCAGGCCCGTGGCGAACAGCGCCACCAGCAGGCCGATGACGATCGACTTCTGCATGCCGCGCAGCGTCACCGCGTACATGTCCTGGCCGATCGAGGTGGTGCCCCACCAGTGGTCGGACGAGGGTCCCGACATGAAGGCCAGGAAGTCCTTGTCCGTCCAGTCGTACGCGCCGACGTAGGGGCCGAGGTAGGCCAGCGCGATGAGCAGGATCAGGGCGATGCCGCCATAGCGGGCCTGCCGATTGCGCAGGAGCCGCCCGAATACGACCTTGGAACGCACCTAGCTCACCCGCACCCGAGGATCGAGGGCCGCCACCAGCAGGTCCGACAGGAACGCGGCGAACAGCACGCAGACCGCCGTGAACAGGCTCACCGCGGCGACGGAGTTGACGTCGTTCTGGTTGATCGCGTCGATCAGCCAGGCGCCCATGCCGTGCCAGGAGAAGATCTTCTCGGTGAAGATCGCTCCGGTGAGCATGGTGCCGAACGCGAACGCGAAGTACGTGGCCGACGGGATCAGCGCGGTCCGCAGCGCATGCTTGAACAGTGCCGTCCTGCGCCTCAGTCCCTTGGCCATGGCCGTGCGGACGAAGTCCTGGTTCAGCACGTCGAGCATCATGTTGCGCTGGATGCGGCTGTAGAAGGCGATCGAGCCGAGGGTGAGCGAGATGGTCGGCAGGATGAGGTGGTTCAACCGGTTGAGGAACAGGTCCAGGCCCGCCAACCTCGGGTTGTACTCGCCGGTGTACTCGATCAGCGTGAAGCCGAGCCCGCGGTTCAGGCTGTACGTGGCGATCGCCAGCAGCGTGGCCAGCAGGAACACCGGGATCGCCATGATCACGAACGAGCTGACGCCGATGGCGCGGTCGCTGAATCTGTACTGCCGCACGGCGGAGTAGGCCCCCACCCCGACCCCCAGCGCGAACCCGAGCAGGGTGCCGATGAGCAGCAGTCGCAGGCTCACCATGATCCGGCGGCCCATCTCCTCGTTGACCGAGCCGCCGTTCCAGGTCTTGCCGAAGTCGCCGGTCACGACGCCTCCGGCCCAGGTCAGGTACCGCTCGAAGACCGGGGTCTTGTCGTTGAGGTTGTAGGCGTCGAGGGTGGCGTCGATGACCTCCTCGGCGACCGGCGGCTGGCGGCCCTCGTACGCGCCACGGGGGTTCATGGTCGTGGCGGCGAGCATGTACGCCAGACTGGCCGCCAGAGCAATCAAGATCAGATTGGTTGCCAGCCGGCGGAGCAGGAACTTGCCCATTTCCCTCCGTACGCCGTGCACGGGGGTCGACGTCCGAGCCGGAGGGCCCCCGCAACGAGAAGCTGTCGTGTGCCACAGAAACCACTAGATGTGGGGACGACACGCAAGCCGCAGAATATCCACCCAAACCTCGCACCTAGCAAAACGTCGGCATAACAGTCAGGTCACTACACAAAGTCGCGACATGATCTCTCTGGGCCTGGAAAGCGGCTCGACCTGCGGTGACAGGGCGTCAGATGTACGGTTTCGGGGCCTGCCGGGGCGACCAGTGTCACAAAACCCGGACAAACCTTACGGTGCCGCTGGGTAACAGGAATGTTGACGAACGGCAACCCCACGGGCTCGGCGAAGGCGGGGTCAGAGGGCGGCGCGGAAGGCGCGGATGTCCTCGACCAGGAGGTCCGGCGCCTGGAGGGACGCGAAGTGCCCGCCCCGGTCGTACTCGGTCCATCTGACGATCGTGTGCAGTCGCTCGGCGAGCGTGCGGATACTGCCGTCGCCGGGGAAGATCGCGACGCCGGTCGGCACGCCGGTGGCGGGTCTGCGCTCCTGGAAGGCCGCGGCGGCCTCCTTGTAGAGGCGCATCGACGACCCGGCGGTGCGGGTGAGCCAGAAGGTGGAGACGTTCGTCAGGATCGCGTCCCGGTCGACCGGGGTCTGCACGCCCCGGGCGGGGTCGTAGTCGACGAACCATTCGAGGTTCCAGGCGAGCAGGCCGAGGGGTGAGTCGGTGAGGGCGTAGGAGAGGGTCTGCGGGCGGGTCGACTGGATGGTGGCGTACCCGGACCGCTCGCGCCACTTCTCGGCGGTGGCCCGCGCCTTGGCCAGCTCCTCCGGGGTGAGCCCGGACGTTCCCGGGGCGGGCGTGGAGGCGGTCACCATGGCGTTGAGGTGGACGCCGATGACATGCTCGGGCGCGACCCTGGCCACCTCGGGGGAGATCAGGGACCCGAAGTCGCCGCCCTGCACGATGTAGCGGTCGTAGCCGAGCCGGCGCATCAGCTCGGCCCAGGCGCGGGCGATCCGGGTGACGTCCCAGCCGCGCTCGCGGGTGGGGCCGGAGAAGCCGAAGCCGGGCAGGGAGGGCAGCACCAGGTGGAAGGCGGGCGCGCCGCCCCCACCGGGCTCGGTCAGCGGGCGCACGATGTCCAGGAAGTCGGCGACGGTGCTCGGCCAGCCGTGGGTGACGAGCAGGGGTACGGCGTCCGGCTCGGGCGAGCGCACGTGGGCGAGGTGCACGCGCTGCCCGTCGATCTCGGTGGTGTACTGCGGCAGCTCGTTCAGCCGCCGCTCCTGCCTGCGCCAGTCGTACCCGTCACGCCAGTACTCGGCCAGCTCCCGCAGGTGGCCGGAGGCGACGCCGTAGTCCCAACCGGCGTCCGGGAGTTCGTCGGGCCAGCGGGACGCGTCGAGCCGGCGCGCGAGCTCGTCGAGGCCGGACTGGGGGACGTCGATGCGGAACGGTGTCAGGTCATGATCCATGGCGCCGAGGCTAGGAGGAAACGCGGCCGATCCCCTTCCGCATTGCGCGCGCAGTCCTGCTTCCCGCCTCGGCGGCCAATGCCCACGGCACGCTGTCCAACCCAGGCGAACCCCGAGGTGAAGCGCTGGGCAGAGCGGGTGCGCGAGTCCCGCCGGGCCCAGATCGCCCAGATGAAGGACCTGCTCGGCAGCTGACCCGGTTCGCGAAGCCGCGTGGCGGGGTACGAACCCGAAATCCCTCATAGACGCCAGCACCGTTAAGTGATTAGATCACTTGATATGTCCGAGGTTGTGCGGTCGACCCTGTCCGACGCTCTGACCGAGCGCATGCTGGAGCTCATCCACACCGGCGGGCTCCGGCCGGGTGACCGGCTGCCTTCGACCAGGGAGCTGTCCCAGCGCTTCGCCGTCACCACCCCGACACTGCGTGAGGCGCTTCGCCGGCTTGAGGCCACCGGGGCCGTCGAGATGCGGCACGGCTCCGGCATCTACGTCGGAGCCGACATCGAGCGGGTCGTGCTGCCCAACCCCAACATGCGCGAGCTGGACGGCGACCAGCTCGTGGAGCTGCTCGGCGCCCGCGTGGTCATCGAGCCGCCGCTGGCCGCCATGGCGGCCCGGCGCGCGGCGAGCGGTCGCGGCGGCCAGCTTGCCGTGCTGGAGCGCGTGCTGGACGAGGCCGCCCGGCATCTGCGCGGTGAGGACGCCGAGCTGCACGAGACCAACATGACCTTCCACCGGGCGACCGCCCGGCTGGCCGGCAACGGCGTGCTGCACGAGATCGTCGACTCGCTGCTCACGGTCCACGGGGCCGAGCAGCGGGCGATCCTGCAGATCTTCGACGACCGCCGCCGGGACTACGAGGAGCACCGGGCGATCCTGGAGGCCATCGTCGCAGGCGACGCCGCGGCGGCCGAGGAGCGCATGCGGGCCCACCTGGTGGACGTCAAGACCGTAGTTGAGCAGAGGTTGCACCACCCCCCCAAGTGAAACAAGGAGGCCGGGGCATGATCCGGTCACGCATGGCCACGCTCGGCGTCGCCGCCCTCTTCCTCGCCGCCTGTGGCGGCACCGGAGCCGGAACCCAGCAGAAGAAGACCGAGCTGACGCTGTACAACGACAAGGGCGCCTGGAGCAAGTACTTCGACGAGATGGGCGCGCTGTCGAAGCAGAAGATCGGCCTGGGCATGAAGCCGACGGGCTACACCGACTCGGCGCAGTACCAGGCGTTCATCAAGGCGTCGTTCCGCACCAACGTCAAGCCGGACCTGTTCACCTGGCAGACCGGGGGGATGCTGGAGGAGATCGTCAAGCAGAAGCAGGTGGCCGACACCACGGCCGTCTGGCAGGAGGCGATCAAGGCGGGGGATCTGTCGCAGGACCTCGCGCAGTACTACACGATCGACGGCAAGCAGTACTGCGTGCCGATGAACGTCGCCTACTGGGGGATGTTCTACAACAAGAAGCTCTTCGACCAGCACGGCCTCAAGCCGCCGACCACGTGGGACGAGCTGGTCGGCGCCGCCGCCACGCTGAAGAAGGCCGGGGTCACGCCCTTCTACCACACCAGCGTGCTGTTCTCCTTCGTCTGGTTCGAGCAGCTCATGGCCGGCAGCGACCCCGACCTGTACGACCGCTTGTCCACCGGCAAGGCCAAGTACACCGACCCCGGTGTGGTCCAGGTGATGGAGAAGTGGAAGCAGCTCATCGACGCCGGATACTTCGTGAACCCCGGTGACAAGACGGACCCGGGCGACGTGATGAAGAGCGGCAAGGCCGCGATGATCTCGTTCGGCACCTGGTTCAACACCAGCATGACCCAGCGGAGCATGAAGGCGGGCACCGACTACGGCTTCTTCGTGATCCCCAACGTCAACCCCTCCCTCCCCAAGACCTCCGTGATCTTCGAGAGCGGCCCGCTCTGCTCGCTGACCAAGGCCGCCGACCCGGACGCGAGCACGAAGTACCTCAAGTGGTGGACCACCGCCGAGGCCCAGGAGAAGTGGGCGAGCAGCCGCGGCGACGTGAGCGCCAACCCCAAGGTCGTGATCAAGGACGAGGCGCTCGGCCAGATCACCAAGGACGCGGGCAGCGGTAAGTACCGCCTGGTCAACCGCTACTTCGAGGCCACGCCGCCGCCCGTCCTGACCGCCGCCCTCGACGGCTTCGGCAAGTTCGTCACCGAGCCCGGCACGTACAAGGAGGTGCTGGAGACGATCCAGAAGGAGGCCGACGAGTACTGGAGCGCGCACCAGTGACCACCCGTACGCCCATTCTGGGGCGGTTCCGGCACGGGTACGTCGCCCCTGCGGCCCTGCTGGTCGCGGGGCTGCTCTACGCGCCGTTCGTGTGGACCGCGTACCTGAGCCTCACCCGCTACGACGGCCTGGCGCCGCCCGAGTGGGTCGGCGCGGCCAACTTCGCCCAGCTCCTCGACGACCCCGCGCTGCTGACCTCGCTGCGCAACACGCTGCTGTGGGTGCTCGGCACGATGGCGCTGCCCGTCGGCCTCGGCCTGCTGGTGGCCGTCCTGTCCTACGACATCAGGGGCGGCGCGTGGTACCGGGTGCCGTTCATGCTCCCGTACGCGCTCAGCGGCGCCGGGCTCGCCCTGGTGTGGAGCCCGATCCTGTCCCACGGCGGCGTCGCCAACCTGGTGCTCGGCGTGGACACGGCGTTCCTGCAGACCGCCCCGGCCAACACGCTGGCCATGCTGCTGGTGTGGACCTGGCAGCAGCTCGGCGTCAACACGCTGCTGTTCGTGGTGGGCCTCCAGTCGATCCCCAAGGAGCCGATCGAGGCGGCCCGGCTCGACGGCGCGTCGGGATGGCGGCTGTTCCGGCACATCACCTGGCCGCTGATGCGCCCGCTGACCGCCGTGGTCGTGGGGCTGGCGCTGGTGGCGAGCCTGAAGACGTTCGACATCGTCTGGGTGATGACCCAGGGCGGGCCGGGACGCAACTCCGAGACGCTCGCGGTGACCATGTACAAGGAGACGTTCGTGGCCAGCGACTACGGCTACGGCTCCGCGGTGGCGGTCATGCTGACCGTCGTCACCGGCCTGGCCTCCTACCTCTACCTGAGGAGGCAGATCCGATGATCAGGCGGGCCGTGCTCGTCGTGCTGGGGCTGATCTGGCTGGGCCCCACCTATCTCCTGCTGGTCAACGCCTCCCGCCCGGCCGCGTCGTACGACCCGGCGACGGCCTGGGCGCCGCCGGGCGACTTCGCGCTGTTCGCCAACTTCGCGACCGCGCTCGACAAGGTGGACCTGGGCTCCAGCCTGGCCAGCAGCGCGCTCTACAGCGTGGTGTCGCCGCTGCTCGGCGTCGTCGTCGGGGCGCTGGCCGGGTACACCATCGTGGTGCTCCGGTTGCGTCACGGGTTCTGGTGGTTCCTGCTCATCTTCGGTGGAACGGTGTTCCCGTCGCAGATGCTGCTGGTGCCGCTCTTCGTGGGCTACAGCGACGCCGGCCTGTACGACAGCCGGGCCGGCATGATCCTCATCTACACGGCCATCAACGTCCCCCTGGCCGCGTTCGTGCTGCGCAACTTCTACAGCGGCGTGGCGTTCTCGATCTTCGAGGCCGCCCGGATGGACGGCGCGTCCACCTTCCGCATCTTCTGGCGCGTCTACCTGCCGATCTCGACCAGCGCGCTCGCCGCCGTGTTCATCCTCGAGTTCACCTTCATCTGGAACGATCTGATCTTCGGTCTGACCCTGTCCACGACCGAGAGCGTGCGGCCCGTGATGACCGCGCTCGCCGGCCTGATGTCCGACGTCTACGCGGGCACCCCCGTGCCCGTGGGCCTGGCGGCGGGCCTGATGTGCTCGCTGCCGACGGTCGTGCTGTTCCTCGCCACCCAGCGCCTCTTCGCCCGAGGCCTGTCCCTAGGGAGTGTCTGAATTGACCAGCCGGTTGCTGCAGCGGAGCCTGGGCTCCCCGGACTACGACGGGATCAGGCAGGCGCTGCGCAACGACACCTCGTCCCCCGTCATCGAGCTGCGGGGGCTGGAGGTGCGGGTCGCGGTCCTGCCGTTGTTCACGCACGACGGCCGCCAGGCGGTCCGGGTGTCGAGCACGCGGCCGCTGACGCACGTGCTGGTCGGGGCGGACAGCGCCACCGGCTCCGACGTCACGCTGCTCGTGCCCGAGGTGTCCGGGCCGCGCGCGTTCACGCTGGAGTCGCGCGACGACGAGGGGCTCGTCGGGTCCGCGCTGATCACCGTGACGCCGCAGCGCAAGTGGAGCGTGTTCGTCGTCCACCACTCCCACCTGGACATCGGCTACACCGACCCGCAGGGCACGGTGCTCCGCCACCACCTCGAATACCTCGACGCGGCGGTCCGCCTGGCCGGCGAGACCGCCTCCTGGCCCGACGACGCGAAGTTCCGCTGGACGGTCGAGTCGTCGATGCCGGCGCTGAAGTGGCTCGCCGCCCGGCCCGCCGAGCAGGTCGGGGCATTCGCCGCGCTGGCCCGCGAGGGGATCATCGAGGTGACCGCCCTGCCGTTCCAGCTCCACACCGAGGCGTGCTCGACCGAGGAGCTCTACCGGCAGCTCCGCTTCACCTCCGAGCTGCACGACCGGTACGGCTTCGCCACGCGCTCGGCCATGCACACCGACGTCCCCGGCGCCGTGGTCGGCCTGGTCGACGCGCTCAACGCGGCGGGGGTGCGCTACCTCGCCGCGGCCCACAACTGGGCCGGGCGGTCCGTGCCGTACCTGCACGGCGGCGACAAGCTGACCCGGCCGTTCCGGTGGCGGGCGCCCAGCGGCAACGAGCTGCTGGTCTGGTTCACCGACACCCCCCACGGCATGGCCTACATGGAGGGCAACACGGTCGGGCTGACCGACTCCTACGAGCTGGCCGACGACCTGCTGCCGCGCTACCTGTCCGCCCTGGCCTCGCGCGGGTACCCGTACGGGCCGGGCACGTTCGGCTGGCAGGGGCCGGACGCGCCCCGGGAGCCGTACGAGCTGGACGTGCTGCACCTGCGCGTGCAGGGCGCGCACGCCGACAACGCCGGCCCGTCGATCGTGCCCGCCGCGATCGCGCGGACCTGGAACGAGAACTGGGCCTACCCGCGCCTGCGCTCGGCCGTCAACAGCGACTTCTTCGAGCACGTCGAGGAGCGCTACCTCGACCGGCTGGCCGTCCACGAGGGCGACTGGACCGACTGGTGGGCCGACGGGCTCGGCTCGGGCGCGCGCCCGCTCGGCTACGTGCGGCGGGCGCAGTCGGCGCTGCGCGCCGCCGAGACCCTGCACACGCTCGCCGGGGCGGACGCCACCGAGCAGATCGACGAGGCGTACGACAAGGTGGCGCTGTTCAACGAGCACACCTGGGGCGCCGCGAACCCGTGGGAGGACGCCGAGGAGGCCGGCGACTCAGGCGGGCTGCAGTGGACCCGCAAGTCGTCGGGCGCCTACGACGCACAGGACGACGCGGCCGACCTGCTGCACGCCGCGGTCCGCCGCTTCGGCGCGGCCCTGTCCGGCGAGGGCGGCCACCCGGACGGCGCCCTGGCGTCGTTCGCGGTGTTCAACCCGGCGACGCGGGCCCGCACCGACCTCGTGCGGGCGTTCCTGCCGCGCGACGTGGTGGCCGCCGACGTGCCGATCGCGCTGGTGGACGCCCGGACCGGCGAGACGCTCGCCCACCACGAGGAGTACGTCCACCCCGACGACTGGCCGACCCGGCCGATCGGGCGGCACCTGCACGCGGTGGTGCCCGACGTCCCCGGCCACGGCTACGCCCGGATCGACGTGGTCAGGAGCGAGAGCCAGGCGGCCGAGCCGGTCGAGGCCGACCCGGGCGGGGTCATCGAGAACGAGTTCTACCGGGTGACGTACGACGTCCGCGAGGGCTACATCGGCTCGATCTTCGACAAGGTCGCCGGCCGGGAGCTGGTCAACCGGGACGCGGCGGCCGGCTTCGGCCAGTACGTCTACGACCGCTACGCCACCGCCCCGCACTTCAACCACCTGTCCGGGCACGTGGGCGCGCACGACCGCACGCTGCTCGGCGACCGAGCCATCGGCCGGAACGCCACCGTCGTCAAGGCCCAGCGCACCGCCGTGACCGAGCGGCTGGTCGTGGAGCTCCAGGGCAAGGGCGTGGACTGGCTGCGCACCACGATCGAGCTGCACCGCGGCGTCCCCCGGCTGGACCTGACCTACCAGCTCGCCAAGCAGGGCACCCCGGCGAAGGAGGCGGTCTTCCTGGCCTTCCCGTTCGCCGCCGGCAAGGCGACCGCCTGGGAGCTGACCGGCGGCGTCGGCGGGCCGGACGTGCCGCAGGTGCCCGGCTCAGCCGCGTACATGCTGCCCATCCGGCACTGGATCGCCTTCGACGACCCCGAGCTGACCGTCGCCTGGGCCACGCTGGAGGCGCCGCTGGTGCAGCTCGGCACCATCCACATGCCGTACGCGCCGTTCCCGCCGACGCTGGAGCGGGAGGACGGCACGGTGTACTCCTGGGCGCTCAACAACATCTGGGACACGAACTTCCCGGCGCAGCAGCAGGGCGAGACCACGTTCCGCTACGCGGTCATGTCCGAGGCGGGCGCCGAGGGCAGGCGGCTGGGCGCGCTCGCGGCCTCCGGGCTGACCGAGCCGTTCGCGGGCGTGCTGGTCACCGGCCCGTCGGGCGACGCCGTCCGGTCGTACGCGTCGGTGGACCATCCCGACGTGCTGGTCACCTCGATCGGGCAGGCGGGGGCCGAGCGGGTCGTCCGGCTCCAGTCGCTGGCCGCCGAGCCGGTCGAGGTCACGCTCACCCTGCCCGGGCTGCGCTCCGCCCGGGTCAGCGCCGGGCTGGAGCGCGGGCGCGAACCCGCCGAGGTGGCGGGCGAATCGGTCAAGGTACGGCTGCCCGCGTGCGGGGTGGCCGCGGTCTGGGGGACGTGCGCGTGAAGATCGTTGACATCCGGGCCACCACGGTCGCCGTACCGCTGGAGGCGCCGCTGCGGCACAGCAACGGCGCCCACTGGGGGCGGTTCGTCCGGACGCTCGTCGAGGTCGAGACCGACGACGGGTTCGTCGGCCTGGGCGAGATGGGCGGGGGAGGCGAGAGCGCCGAGGCGGCCTTCCGGGCGCTCCTGCCGTACCTGAAGGGTCACGACCCCTTCCGGCTCGAAGCGCTCCGCTTCAAGATCGCGAATCCGACGGCGTCGCTCTACAACAACCGCACTCAGCTCCTCGCCGCCATCGAGTTCGCCTGCCTCGACCTCGTCGGGCAGCGGCTCGGCGTGCCGGTCAGCGAGCTGCTGGGCGGCCGCGTCCGCGACGCCGTGCCGTTCGCGTCGTACCTGTTCTTCCGGTACGCGGCCGAGGGACACCCCGAGATCCGCACCCCCGACCAGCTCGTCGCGCACGCGCGGGATCTGAAGGAGGCGCACGGGTTCACCGTCCACAAGCTCAAGGGCGGCGTTTTCCCGCCCGACCACGAGCTGGAGTGCTACCGGGCGCTGGCCGACGCCTTCCCCGGCGACCGGCTGCGCTACGACCCCAACGCGGTGCTGTCGCTGGCCGAGGGGCTGCGCTTCGGCCGGGCCATCGAGGGGCTGGACAACGACTACCTGGAGGACCCCGTCTGGGGCCTGGAGGGGCTGCGGGCCGTGCGCGAGCAGGTCCGGGTGCCGCTCGCCACGAACACCGTCGTCGTCAACTTCGAGCAGCTCGCCTCCAACGTGCTGCGCCGCGCCGCCGACGTGGTCCTGCTCGACACCACCTTCTGGGGCGGCATCCGGCCGTGCGTGAAGGCGGCCGGGGTGTGCGAGACGTTCCAGCTCGGCATCGCCGTCCACTCCTCCGGCGAGCTGGGCGTCCAGCTCGCCACCATGCTGCACCTCGGCGCGGTGCTGCCCAACCTCACGTACGCGGCCGACGCCCACTACCACCAGCTGCGCGACGACGTCATCGAGGGCGGCCCGCTGCCGTACACGGGCGGCGCCATCGCGGTGCCCACCGGGCCGGGGCTCGGCGTGCGGCTGGACCGGGAGAAGGTGGAACGTTACGCCGAGCTCTACCGCGAGCTGGGCGGCTACCCCTACGACCGGGACCCGGGCCGGCCCGGCTGGTACGCCCAGGTGCCCAACGACCGCTTCGCCGACCCGGACGTCTCCCTGGAGGTCCCCCTCTAGCCTCTCGCTCCCACGTCTGTCTCCCTTGCACGATTCGGCATGTCATGACGGACCGTACGCGACATGCCACGCTAGGTTACCGATCAAGGAGACTCACCTTCGAGGCCCTCGGGGAGACAGCTGTGGGGACGATCACTCGCGTGGCCGGTGCCCTGGCCGCGGCCACGACGCTCACCCTCGTGCTGCCGGCGGCGTCCGCGCTGGCGGGGCCGAACGGCGGCTGCGGCAAGGACACGGTGTGCCTGTACGCGTACTACGGCTACAACTACGACGGGGCCTACCCGCGCGATCTGTGGCGCGACTTCGCCACGAGCGAGCCGTACCTCGGCGACGACCGGTGGTTCGAGGACAAGAAGGGGCTGGAGAGCGGGCGGCCGGTGGACGACGACAGCAGCTCCGTCAAGAACCACGCCGGCTGCGACGTCGTCCTCTGGCAGAACCCCTTCTACACCGGCGCCCACAGCACGTTCGCGGACGGCCGCGCCGACCCCTTCCTGGGCGGCAGCGAGGTCGGCAACAACACCGCGAGCTCCCTCAGCATCTGGTGCGTGTGACCGGATGGGGCGGGGCCGGTTTCCGGATCGGGCCTCCGGAGACCGGCCGCCGCGAACCCTTCCGCGCCCCGGCGGCCCTCGGCGCGCTCCTGAGCGCCGTGGCCTGCACGACCATGGCCTGCGCCGCCGCCCCACCGCCGCCGCCTGGTGCGCCCGTGGCGGATCGGCCGGTCACCGATGGGCCGGCCATGGATGGACCGGTCACCGATGGGCCGGTCGCCGGCGGTGACGGGCCGGCGCACCCGGTGACCCGGGTCGCCGACCTCGTGCTGCCGTTCGACGCCTACCGCCCCACGCCGGGCCAGCGTGCCCTGATGGCGCGCGCCCGCGCCGCGCTCCTCGCCCGCTGCATGCACCGCCGCGGTCACGCCGTCTCACCGCCCCGCCCGGACGCCGCCGCCGTCGCCGCAGGGGACCCTGGCAACAGCCGCCGGTACGGCGTCGCGGACCCCGGCCGGGCCCGCCGCCGCGGCTACCACCTGCCCCCGTCCGCGCCGTCCGGCACGGCCTGGGACTCCGGCCTGAGCCGCTCCGCCCGCCGCGACCTCGACGGCGCCCCCGGCCACCCGGGCTGCGCCGAGCGCGTCACGACCGAGCTGTCCGGGCCTGACCCGGCGCCCGCCGCCGCGGACCCCGTGACCGGCGCGCTCCGGGAGAGCGCGGCGCGTGCCACCGCCACGGACTGGCAGTGGCTCGCGCTCCAGGACGCGCGGACGGTCGAGCAGGCCGCCCGGCACCCCGCCGTCGTCGAGGCCGCCGCCCGCTGGAGCGCCTGCATGGAGCGCGCCGGCCATCCCTACCCGTCACCGGAGGCGGCCATCGCCGACCCCCGCTGGGACCTGCGCTCCGACGCCGTCACGGCACCGGAGCGGCGGACGGCGACGGCCGACACGGCCTGCAAGTGGTCCTCGGGGCTGGTGAGCGCCTGGTACGCCGCCGACGCCGCGGCGCAGCGCGCCGTCATCGCGGCCGAGCCCGCCCGGTTCGCGGCCCTCCGCGACGACCTGCGCGCCCGCCTGGCCCGCGCCGCCGACCTGACCGCTGATGTGACCGGCGACCTGACCGGCGATCTGACCAGCGCGGTCTTAGAACGCTGACGCCCGCGCCGCCGGGGCGGCGGCGCGCGGGCGTGGTCAGTCAGGAAGGGCGGCCGGGTTCCGCGCCAGCAGGCCGCCGTCCACCCGGTGCTCCGCGCCGGTGATGAACGACGAACGGGGGCTCGCGAGGAACGCCACCAGCTCGGCCACCTCCTCCGCCCGAGCCACCCGGCCAAGAGGGTGAGCGCGGCCCCACTGGGCCATCTGCTCCTCCTGCGACAGCGGTCCCCGCCACAGGTCGGCCGCCCAGCGCAGCATCGGCGTGTCCACCGAGCCGGGGCACACCACGTTCGCCCGGATGCCGTCGGCCGCGTGGTCGAGCGCCATCGCCCTGGTCAGGCCGTTCAGGGCGGCCTTGCTGGCGGTGTAGGCGGCCACCTGCGCCTGGGAGGCGAACGCCTGCACCGACGACATCACCACGATCGACCCGCCGCCGCGCGCCCGCAGCCGGGGGACGGCAGCCTTGCAGGTGAGGTAGACGCCCTTGAGGTTGATGTCCAGGACCTCGTCCCAGACGTCCTCCGGGGTGTCCTCGACCGTGCCGTACCTCTGCACGCCCGCGCACGTCACCACGATGTCCAGCCCGCCGTACCGGGTGACCGCGAGGTCCACCAGGTCGCGCATGTCGCCGGCCCGCCGCACGTCGGCGACGACGCCCGTCACGTGCTCGCTGTCGAGCGCCGCGTCCTTGTCGGCGCCGCAGAACACCACGGACGCGCCGCCGTCGGCCAGCCGGTCCACCACCGCGCGCCCGATTCCCATCGAGCCGCCGGTGACCAGTGCCACCTTCCCGTTGAACTCGCTCACGCGAGGACCTCCACCCGCATCGTCAGCGTTCTCATCTCACGTGGTCCCAGGGTGAGCGCCGTGCCGTTGGCCACGGCCCGCTCCAATCCGTCGGTCGGCATGCCGGCGAACGGCTCCAGCCCGACGGTGTAGGCGCGCCCCCACCACGGGTAGCCGGCCGACGCGCCGACCTCCTGCCACATCCACAGGTACGGCAGGACCTCCGCGTCCCACTCGACGCGCAGCCCCACCTCACCGGAGATCTCGTACCACCCTTCGGCGAACCCCGTCAGGTACACGATGTCACTGGGCGCCCCGCGCTCCGGCACCACGCTCAGGTCGGTCTCGCCGCCGCCGTCGGCCGGCACGACCGGCCACGTCCACGGCCCTCCCGCCTTGACCCGGCGCCCGAGGGGGTTGATGGCGCTGTCGTGCGGGATCACGGTGACGCCGTCCGGCAGCCGGATGCGCGCGCCCGGCCGCAGGAACGGCCGGCCGTACACGATGTGCTGCCCCCACATCGCGTGCAGCTCCACCTCGGACTCGTTGGTCACCCGCCCCTCGACCTCCAGCGCGGCCGTGCCCGCCCGCAGCCGGAAGGTCTTCTCCACCAGGTACGGCAGGCGCCGGGTCCGCACGCTGAGCCGCACCGCGACCTCCTCCTCGGAGTCGGCCGTGACCTCGCAGTCCCAGGGGAGCCCGGCCACCTCGCCGTGCTGCGCCAGCCGCGCCCCCCGGTACTCGCTGGGGGCGCCGCCGTTGGGGAAGACCTCCTGCCATCCGCCTTCGTAGTGGTCGACGAACTGGGCGACGTCGTCGGCGGCACCCTGGAGGTGGTGGGCCGGGTCGCGCAGGCCCTGCGGCGAGAGCCAGACGAAGTCGGTGTCGGTGGGCTTGTGCAGGAACTCCACCACGTCACCGCCCTTGCCGGGCACCACGGTCACGCGGAGCCGCTCGTTCTCCAGCACGACCGCCCGCAGCCCGTCGAGGGTGACGGACCGCAGGCGCGCCGCCCAGTTCCGTCTCACCCGAAGCTCACGTCGATGAAGCGGGGCCGGTAGATCGACGAGTCGCGGTAGTGGTCGGTGTTCACGAAGCTGTTGACGTTGTAGGACACGACCAGTCCCTTGCCCGAGACCTCGGGGTGGGCGTGGGCGTTGTAGGTGAAGATGTTCCCGCTGGTCTCGGGGGTCGTGTAGACGTGCTGCTTGCCGGTGAACGGCCCGGCCGGCGAGCACGAGGAGTAGGCCACGATGTTCGCGCTCAGCGCCTCGGTCGTGTCGTGGGTGATGAGCACGTAGCCGTCGCCGACCTTGGTGACGCTGTACTCGTTGGCCACGCCACTCATGACGCGGGCCGAGTCGCTCTCGCTGGCCGACCAGGTGCCGTCGGCCTTCAGGTACTCCCAGGCTCCGAGCAGGCTCTGCCCCTTGACCCGGGCGACGTGCATGTACTTGGGCGAGCCGAGGTCCTCCACGCCGTAGACGTAGGTGTAGCCGCCGTCCTTGAGGGTGGCCGAGGCCCACGCGACCCCGTGCCCGGAGGGCAGGTCGTGGACGCTGAGCGGGCGGTCCAGCCGGCCGGGGGCGAACCTGGCGACCACGTTGCGGTGCCAGCGCCAGTCCCACGTGCCGGTGCCGAAGCGCTCGTACTCCTGGTAGGTCACCTCGACGACGCCCCCGGCCAGGGTGGCGTCACCGGCCCAGTACCAGTGCTTCTTGTCGCGCGGCGGCATCACCGCGGCCGGCTTGCCCGGGGTGCCGGCGTAGATCGTGGACAGCCGGCCGCCCTGCTCGACGGCGAAGGTGTTGTTCAGGAAGACGGTGCTGCCGCCCTCCTCGACCACCGGCGGCCGCGATCCGTCGGTGTTGATCCGGCCGAGGAACGTGTCGGAGAAGATCCACAGCTCGCGCCCGCTGGGCAGGCGCAGCGAGTAGGTGCCGTCGGCTCCGGTCCAGTCGTCGAGCCGGCTGTTGTCGTTGCCGTACGCGGTGAACAGACTGGTCAGCCGGGCGTCGATCGAGGCGCCCTTGACGGCCGGCGCGCATGCGGAGGGTGCGGTGAGCGGCGTGGCGGACCGCTCGGCGGAGATCGTCGGCACCGGTTTCGGCGGTGCGGCCGTGGCCTGGGAGGGCAGTGCGGTGAGGCCGAGGATCGTGGCGGCCAGGGGGACGAGGGCAGTGCGGAATCGCGGCATGGCACGTCCTTAGGGGGGATTTCCCTACAGTTCTAGTCATTAGATCACTTGCTGTCCAGACCCACGGTGAAGATCCGCTACTGTCGCCTCCTCACGCTGCGCGGCCCGTCCAGCCGGAGGAATGACCCGCCGATGTCCCCAGCCACGGCTCGCCGATCACGGCTCGGCTCACGTCTGGGCGCGGTCGTCCTGGCCGCCGTGCCCACGCTCGTCCTCGCCCTGCCTCGCGAACCGTACGGCTGGTTCGCCTACCGGCCGGTGGTGACGAGCGTCGCCGCCGCGGTCGCGGGGGAGGCCGTGGTCTGGGCGGACATGCTGCTGCCGGTGGCGCTGGCCCTGCTGGTGCTGTGGGTGCCCTCCTGGACCCGCGCGCTCGGGCTCCCGCTCACGCTGCTCGTCATCGCGGCCGACGTGATGGTCCCGCTGCGCTACCCGTGGGTTCCCTCCCAACGGTCGCGCTCGCCGTCACCGCGGTCGCCGTCGCCGGTCTCGGCGTGCGTGGAGCCCGGGTGCTGACCCTCGTCACCGTGGCGGGGCTGACGTTCCTCGTCCAGCCGATCACCGGCTACGAGTTCCCGGCGGCCTGCCTGCTCGACCTGAGCCGCTGGCCGTATCTGGTCGCGGTCCTCTTCCTCCTGCTCGCGTGCGTCCCGGGAGCGGTGCGGCGGCTTCGTCCGTGACCGGTGCGGCGGATATGAAGGGGAGATGCCCTTCGCGACGGGGAGGCGGCCCGAGCGGCTGACCGTGATCCTGGTCCTGCTGACGGGGGTCACGGGCGTGGTCGAGGCGGTGAGCTTCCTGGGGCTCGGTCACGTGTTCACCGCGGTGATGACCGGCAACGTGCTGTTCGCCGGGTTCGGCCTGGCGGGCGGCTCCATCCAGGCGGCCCGGCCGCTCGTGGCCCTCGCGGCGTTCGCGGCCGGTGCCATCGGCGGGCACTGGACGCACGGCGTGCTGGTAAGGCGGCGGGGGCGGTGGTGGCTGGCGTTCGCGCTCGCCGGCGAGGGTGTGCTCATCCTGGTGGCGGCGCTGCTCGCGCTGCTCCTGGGCGACAGCCTGCAACACGATCCGCACCGCTTCGCCGTCATCGTCCCCCTGGCCGTGGCGATGGGCTCGCGCAACGCCACGGTGCTGCGGGTGGCGGCCCACGACCTGCCGACGACCGTGGTGACCCGGTCGCTGGCGGGACTGTTCATGCTGTCGCCGCTGGAGACCGCGGGCCGGCGCTTCGCCACGGTCGCCGCGACCTTCGCCGGCGCCGTGCTGGGAACGCTCCTGCTCGGCGTGCATCCCGCGGTGCCGCTCCTGGTGGCCGCCGCCGTCGAGGTGGTGGCCGGCCTGATGTGCCCGCCGGCGAAGGTCTGAGGGCTCTTACCTCGCTCCGGAGAACAGCCGGTCCAGGTGGGCGGTCAGCAGGGCCACGGCCTCCGGCCCGTCGTACTGCCCGGCCAGCACGCTGGACTGGAGCCCCGTCACCAGGGCGAGCACGATGGCCGCCGCGACTCTCGGATCGTCTCCCCCGGCGACCTGGCCCGCCTCCTGGGCCTCCCGGATGTGGCGGGCCACCAGGTCGCGCAGCGCGTTCGCGTACGTCAGGCCATCGGGGGAGAGCTCCGGCCGGGTGAGGGTGAGCGTGTAGTGCGCCTGGTAGGCCAGCACGATCCGGCGGCTCTCGTCGTCGGAGGGGATCAGCGCCGGCAGCGCGCCGTACAGGAACGTGCGCGGCGTGACCGGCTCGCCGAGTGCCGCCACGGCCCGGGCCACCCGCTGGGCGATCAACCGGCCGAGGTGCGCGAGCACGCCGCGCAGCAGCTCCTCCTTGGTGTGGAAGTAGTACTGCACCAGCCGCAGCGAGACGCCGGCCTCGGCCGCCACCTCACGCATGCTGGCCGCCTCCAGGCCGCGTGACGCGGCGATTCGGACGACCGCCTCGGCGATCTGGCTCCGGCGCTCCTCATGGTCCACTCGCTTCGGCACATTTCTATGATACAGCTGTATCAAGAAGACGGTCGAATGGAGAGAAGTCATGGCAAATCGCCCCCGGATCGGTCGGTTCCGCAATGACAAGGCGGAGGAGCGCTACTTCGCCGGCTACGACGCGGCCATCCGTGACTGGCCGGTGGCGCTGGAGCCGCTGGACGTCCCCACCGCCTACGGCATCACCCGCCTCTACCGCACCGGCGTCCCGGACGGCCTGCCGGTGATCTTCTTGCCCGGCCACAGCGGGAACTCCCTGGGCTGGATCCACACCAGCGGCCCGGTCGGCGCCGCCCATCCCGTCTACCTCGTGGACCCCGTCGGGGCGGCCGGACGCAGCGTCCAGACCAGGCCCCTCGACGGACCCGGCGACCTGACGGACTGGCTCGCCGAGGTCCTCGACGGCATCGGCGCTCCCGCCGCGTACCTCGTGGGCTTCTCCTACGGCGGCTGGCAGGCGCTGCAGGCGGCCATCCGCATGCCCGAGCGCGTGGCCGGGATGACGCTCCTCGACCCGGCCGCTTTCCGCGTGGCCGGCCTACGCCACTACGCCTGGGGCTTCGCCTGCGGGCTCGGCCTCCACGCGCCGCCGTGGATCAGGCGTCCCCTGGCCCGGTTGATCCACACCGACTCGATCAACCGGCCGGACAAGATCATCATGGTCGCCATCTCGGGCGCGTACCTGTACGAGCAGGCGCTCCCGCCGATGGTGCCGCTGACGGACGAGGAGCTGGCCGCCGTCACCGTGCCCACCCGGATCCTGTTCGGCGCGCACAGCACCATGCAGGACTCGGCGGCGGAGGCTCGGCGCCTGGCCCGGCTGACGCCCTCAGCCGAGGTGGAGCTGCTGCCCGGCAGCGGCCACTCCGTCGCGTTCGACGTCCCCGATCTCGTCAACGCGCGCATCCTGGAGCACGCCGGCCGCGTGGCCCGCCAGCCCGGCTGATAACGGAATGACCCGGTAACCCGCGCCGGGATACCCTGCGCGGGGCGGACCGGAAGGAAGAGGGAAGGCGTCATGGGGCATGTGGAGATCGGGCATCTGACGTACGTCCTGCCGGACGGGCGGCCGCTGCTCAACGACGTGTCCTTCCGCGTCGGCGAGGGCGTCAAGGCCGCCCTCGTCGGCCCCAACGGCGCCGGCAAGACCACCCTGCTGCGGCTCATCGCCGGAGACCTCCAGCCCGTCGAGGGCGGCGTGACGAGCTCCGGCGGGCTCGGCGTGATGCGCCAGTTCGTGGGCAGCGTGCGGGACGGCAGCACCGTCCACGACCTGCTGCTCAGCGTCGCGCCGCCGGCGGTGCGCCAGGCCGCCGAGCGGCTGGAGGCGGCCGAGCTGGTCATGATGGAGCGCGACGACGAGAAGACGCAGATCCGCTACGCGCAGGCCATCACCGACTACACCGACGCGGGCGGCTACGACATCGAGGTCCTCTGGGACACCTGCACCGTCGCCGCGCTCGGCGTCCCGTACGACGACGTGAAGTACCGCGACGTGTCGACCCTGTCGGGCGGCGAGCAGAAGCGGCTCGTCCTGGAGGCGCTGCTGCGGGGCCCCGACCAGACGCTCCTGCTGGACGAGCCCGACAACTACCTCGACGTGCCCGGCAAGGAGTGGCTGGAGCGGCAGCTCAGGGAGACCCCCAAGACGGTCCTCCTGGTCAGCCACGACCGCCAGCTTCTCGCCAACGCCGTCGACCGCATCGTCACCGTCGAGGCCGGCAACATCTGGATCCACGGCGGCGGCTTCGCCACCTACGGCGAGGCGCGCAGGGCCCGCAACGAGCGCCTCGACGAGCTGCGCAGGCGCTGGGACGAGGAGCACGCCAAGCTCAAGGCCCTGGTCAACATGCTGAAGAACAAGGCACGCTACAACGACGGCATGGCCGCCCCCTACCACGCGGCCCAGACCCGGCTGCGCAAGTTCGTGGAGGCCGGGCCCCCGGAGGTGCCGCCCGCCGAGCAGAACATCAGCATGCGGCTCAAGGGCGGCCGCACCGGCAAGCGGGCGGTGATCTGCGAAGGGCTGGAGCTGACCGGCCTGATGCGGCCGTTCGACCTGGAGGTCTGGTACGGCGAGCGCGTCGCGGTCCTCGGCTCCAACGGCTCGGGCAAGTCCCACTTCCTGCGGCTGCTCGCGGGCGAGCCGGTACGGCACGCCGGCACGGGCCGGCTCGGCGCCCGCGTCGTACCCGGCCACTTCGCCCAGACCCACGCCCGGCCCGACCTGCTCGGCCGCCCGCCGGTCGAGATCGTCATGACCGAGCACGCCAAGGACAAGAGTCAGGCCATGAAGGCGCTGGCCCGCTACGAGCTGGCCGGAATGGTCGCCGAGCAGCGCTTCGACACACTCTCCGGCGGCCAGCAGGCGCGGCTGCAGATCCTGCTGCTGGAGCTGTCCGGCGCCACGCTGCTGCTGCTCGACGAGCCGACCGACAACCTCGACCTGGCCAGTGCCGAGGCGCTGCAGGTGGGGCTCGACGCCTTCGACGGCACGGTCCTCGCGGTCACCCACGACCGCTGGTTCGCCGCCGACTTCGACCGTTTCCTGGTCTTCGGCTCCGACGGGACCGTCTACGAGGCACCACACCCGGTATGGGACGAGACCAGGGTCGTGCGGGCGCGTTAAAGAGTTGGTACGGCAGGCGCGTGTCCCCTGCCAGCCGTACCCATGAAGCGGCTATCACGGCAAAGTGATCCCGCGTAGCCGAACCGTCAGCCTTCTCGCACTCGGGGCGATCTGCCTCGCCGGGTGTTCGACAGAGGTTTCCTCAGAACCCAAGCTCAAGCCGCTCACGCTCAAGGAGCAGGTGTCACACGTCTCGAAGTCGTCCGACGGGTACGTCGTCAACTGGGCGGGAGTCCTCGCCAACGACAACCCGTGGCACTTCGGCGAGCACGTGGTCGCCACGATCGTCGGCCGTGACGCCGCCGGGCATGAGGTGGTCAGGATGGACCAGCCGCTCGACGCCGTGCCGCCCAACGGTGACCTGGCCTTCACCGGCCACGCCAACGCCGAGCGCAAGCCGGCGAAGGTGTCCATCGAGTACCGGCCCGCCCAATGGCGGATCGCCGCCCGCGTCCCGTCGGCCTTCCGGCCGTTCCCGGTGACGCGGATTCAGACCCTGCCGCAGAAGGACGGCTCGGTCGTGATCACCGGTTACGTGGGCAACCCGTACCGCCTTCCGGCGGGCAGCCTGGTGGTCAACGCGCTGCTGCGCGGCCGGGACGGCAAACTGCTCGGGGGAGGCAGCACGTTCGTCGACGACGTCAAGCCGGGCCGCTCGCCGCGCTTCGTGCTGACCGTGGAGGGGCTGCCCGACAAGAGCACGGTGACCGAGGCCGAGGTGACGGCCCGCACGTGGGGCTCGACGGCGCGGCCGTACGAGGAGCTGGCGATGGGCGGCGCGGTGCCGCTGCACACGATCAAGCCGTCCATGCCGCCGTTCGCCGTGGACCGGGGCAGCTCGGTCGACACCGAGCACAAGGAGTGATCGCCGCCGCGTCCGTCTCCTCCCGGGACGCGGCAGGCGGGTAATGCGAAATTTACTCTAAAAAGGCTAATGAATACTTCTGGCAGGGCAATTCCGGTGCTGTTCCGACGACCAAGGTGAACGAGCGGCGCCGTACGCGTCGAAAGGGTAGAACTACAAGTTACTAATCCATTACATTCGGTCATATGAATGACCGCGTCCTGGTCGAAGCGCTCCGCGCCGGCGACCCGGATGCCCTCGCCGCGCTCTACGACGCGTACGCCGAGGGCATCTATAGATACTGCTGGTCCCTTCTTCCGCACTCCGACAGCGCGCAGGTGGCGCTCCGCGACACCCTGATCGCGGCCGCGGCGCACGCCGGCTCCCTTTCCGATCCGGGGCGGCTGCGGACGTGGCTCTACGCGCTGGCCCACGCCGAGTGCGTGCGCCGGCGGCTGGCCGCCCACCGGCCCGCCGCCGGCGACCCTGCGACGGGGGCTGCGGCGGGCTCTTCGACGGGCCCCGAGGCGTGGCCCGAGGTGTTCGTTCCCGTCGCCGATCCACCGGTCGAGGAGCTCTTCGCGCCCGGCCCGCCCGGCGATCCGGCCGACGCCGACCTGCGCGTCATGGCGGCCAACGCGGTCCGCGACCTGCCCCTCGCCGATCGGGCGGTGCTGGAGCTGACGACCCGGCACGGCCTGACGCTGGCTGAGGTGGCCGCGGTGCTCGGCGTGCGCCCGCGCCAGGTCGAGGCCGCTCACGCGCAGGCCCGCGAGCGGCTGCGCGACGCGATCACGGCCGAGGTCCTGGCCCGCAAGGGACCCTACGACTGCGCCAGGCGGGCGCAGATCCTGTCCGGGTTCGCCGGTGAGCTGACGCCCGAGATGCGCGACCAGCTCGTCCGGCACCTGCCCCGGTGCGAGACCTGCGCGCCGCACCGCACCCGCCCGGTGTCGGAGGCCAAGGTCTTCGACCTGGTGCCGCCGGTGCCGCTGCCCGACGCGCTCAGGGTCAGGGTGCTGAGCTGCTTCGCCGACCCCGAGCTGCTGCCGTACCGGCGTTACGTCGCGAGGCGATCGGGGGCACTCGACCCCGCCGGGTTTCCCGTACCCGGTGACAGGCGGCCTCGCCGGTGGCCTCAGGCGGTGGCTGGCACGCTGGCGGCGGTCGCGTCCATGGTGGCGATAGCGGCCGTCTTCCACCAGTTCGACGGCGACCTGCATCGGCAGGGTGGCGGCACGCCCGTCGCCCTGCCCGCGACGGCCGAGCCGCCCGGCGCCCGGCTGCCGTGGGGCCCCGCGCCGGACGACCCCGCGGTCGATGTCGAGCCCATCGTCGAGCCGATCGTGGACTCGCGGGCGACGTTCCCGTACGGGATGTTCCACTCGGTCACGCCGGTCGCGCCGCCGACGGGGGGCGCCCTTCCCACCCAGGGCTCCCTGCCGGGCTCCACCGCCGCCACGCAGGCGCCCGCGACGCCCCCGTCGTCCCCGGCCCGGCCGACCGCCACCTCCCGCCCCCCTGGCGGCCCCGTCACGCCGCCGGGCGTCCCGGGCACTCCGGGGACTCCCGGAAACCCGGGTAATCCGGGCACTCCGAACAACCCAGGCACTCCGGGCGCCCCCGGCGACCCGAGCGACGGAGGGCCCAGAGAGCACCAGAGCCACGGCCCCGGCGCCACCCCCTGTCCCCCGGGGCATCCCACCGGGAAGCCCACCGGGCATCCCACCGGGAAGCCCACCGGGAAGCCCACTGTGAAGCCCGTCCCCACCTCGGTGCCCGCTCCCACCCCACCCCCCGCCGTCACCCCGGTCCCGACCGCCGAGCAGCCCCCCACGCCGTCCCTCACGGCCGCCCCCTGACAACGTTCGTGCAGGCCTACCAGCTCCGCGAGGACCCGCACCTCGGCTGCAGGGTCTGCCCGCTGCCCGTCCGTCCGGAGCTGGCCGACCTGGTGACCAGGAGCCACCGGACGGCCTGGCCCACCTGGCTCGACCGCGGCCCGCGCATGCTCCGCGACGTCCTGGAGCTCTGCCGCCTGCGCACCGCCCGCGGCCTGGCCGTCCTGTCCTGGCTCGCCGCCGACCAGCCGCAGGACGAGCTCGACTGGTTCTGGGCCTCCCGCAGGCTGACCGGCCCGCGGCAGGAGCGCATGTACGCGGCCGCCGCCGATGTGCCCGACCCGGTGCTCGCCCTGGTGCTGGCCAACTGGACATGGGCGCTCGGCAGCCTCCACGGTGGCCGGATCACCGCCCCGTACCTGGCCGGAGCCGCCTACCCCGGTGACGGCTTCCAGGCCGCCGACGCCACCATGACGCTCTACCAGACCTACGACCGGCACCCCGAGACACGCCCGGCGATCACCGCGGCGTGGGCTGCGGCCCGGGTCGGCGCGGACTGGTGCCAGGCCGCCGCCCTGCGCGCCCGCTACGGCACCCAGACGCCCGTCTTCACCTACCCGCGCGGCGCGCCCCCGCCGCCGCTCGGCGTCCGCCCCTGGATGCGGCGCCTGCTCCGCCTCGGCTGAACACGCTCCGTGAGTTGTGTGTGTGCGCAGAGTAACCTCTGGGAAAGGTGGTGCGTAATGCCACCAAAGAGGAGGGGAAACCATGCGCTCCGTCAGGGCGGGCCTCGCCGCCTGCCTGGTCGTCGCCCTGTGCCCACCGGCCGGCCCGGCCGCCGCGCTCTCCGGTCCGGCCTCCGCGGTCTCCGTGCCGGCCCGCCTCTCCGTGCCGGCTCACGTCTCCGGCCGCTTCGGCGCGCCGGTCGTGGCCGGGCGGCCGCCGTCCACGCGTGAGGTCTCCCGCGCCCGCCGGGTCGTACGGCAGCGCAGCAAGGAGCTCGGTGTCGCCAGCGCCGCCCTCGTCCACGCCCGCTCACGCCTCGACGAGCTGACCGCGAACGTCGAGCGGCTGGTGGAGGCGTACAACGGCGAGATGGTCCGGATGCGCCAGGCCAACCAGGCGTACGACGAGGCACGGGCGCGGCTGGCCTCGGCCGACGCGGAGGTCGAGTCGGGACGGCGGGCCGTCGCCGTGCTCGCCGCCGAGAGTTACGGCGGCTTCGACCTGAGCAGGCCGCTCCTCCTCCTGATGAGCGACACCGGCGACTACGACGGCTACCTGCACCGGGCCAGCGTGCTGGAGCAGATCAGCGGAGAGCGCGCCCTCGTGCTCGACCGGATGCGCGACGCCCAGGCGGTCGCCGGCATCCTGCGCGCCCAGGCCGCCGACGCCTACGCCGAGCAGCAGGCGGCGTCACGGCGCGCCGAGCAGGCCAAGATCGCGGCCGACCGGGCCGTGACCCGGCAGCGCGAGGAGACCAGAAGCCTGCGCAGGGAGCTCCACGGGCTGGAGCGCCGGGTCGACGCGGCCCGGAGCAGGGCCGACCGGCTGGCCAGGGAGCGCCAGGCGGCCCGCCAGGCCCGGCTCGCCGGCCTCAGCGGCGGCCTGGTCGCCAAGGGATCGGCCGGCGGCGACCTGGCCGCCAACTGGGCGCTGACCCAGCTCGGCAAGCCGTACGTGTGGGCGGCCGCCGGGCCGTCGACCTACGACTGCTCCGGCCTGACCATGCGGGCCTGGGAGCAGGTGGGAGTGCGGCTGGACCACTGGACGGGCACCCAGTGGACCTCAGGACCGCACGTCCCGCTCGACCAGCTCCACCGCGGCGACCTGCTGTTCTTCGGCTACGAGAGCGCGGACCCCGGCACCATCCACCACGTGGGCATCTACGTGGGCGACGGCATGATGGTCCACGCGCCGCAGACCGGCGACGTGGTGCGGGTCGCCTCGATGTGGCGGCCGGACCTGGTGGGCGCCACCAGGCCGGCCTGAGGGGTCAGTGAGCGTGGCCCTCTTCGCGCGCCCGCTCGAAGGAGCGCTTGATCTCGACCTCGGCCTCCATGCGGCCGACCCAGTTGGCGCCCTCGACCGACTTACCGGGCTCCAGGTCCTTGTAGACCTCGAAGAAGTGCTGGATCTCCAGCCGGTCGAACTCGGGCACGTGATGGATGTCGCGGATGTGCTCCATGCGCGGGTCGGTGGACGGGACGCAGAGGACCTTGTCGTCACCGCCCTTCTCGTCGGTCATCCGGAACATGCCGACCGCGCGGCAGGTGATGTAGCAGCCCGGGAACGTCGGCTCCTGCAGCAGCACCAGCGCGTCGAGCGGGTCGCCGTCCTCGCCGAGGGTGTGCTCGATGAAGCCGTAGTCGGCGGGGTACTGCGTGGAGGTGAACAGGAGCCGGTCAAGCCTGATCTTCCCGGTCTCGTGGTCCACTTCGTACTTGTTCCGTTGTCCCTTGGGAATCTCAACGACAACGTCGAACTCCACCGCGGTTCCTCCGCTCATACCCCCCGGCACCCCCGGGTGGGCGTTAATGTCTCGTAGGCGAACACCAGGAGAGAGGTCAGGGACGTGGCGCGGCACGAGCGGTGGGTGATGCTGACCACGCTCGCCCTGCTCCAGGTCCTGACGATCGTCATCGGCGTCTACGCCGTGACGAGCGACCTGAACCTGGGCGCCCTGACGAGGCAGTCGTCACCGGACGAGCCGACGGCGTCTCCCGAGGGGTCTCCCGCCGCCCCCGTGGTCACCGCGGGCCCGGTACTGCCCGGGCTGCCGGCGAGGGCCGGAGACGGACCTCTCCCGACTAAGAGTACTTTGACCCGCCAGCTCACCGACGCGCTGGGGGACAAACAGCTGGGGGCCCGGGTGGGCGCCGTCGTCCTGGACGCGGCCACCGGGGAGCGGATCTTCGCCGCCGGCGCGGACACGGGCATCACCCCCGCCTCCACCACGAAGCTGGTCACCAGCACCGCCGCGCTCGCCTCGCTCGGTCCCGACGCCCGCCTGGCCACGCGGGTCGTGCAGGGCGCGTCGCCCGGCACGGTCGTGCTGGTCGGCGGCGGCGACCCCACGCTGGCGGGCCCCTCGGCCAGGCCGGGCTCCTACCCCAGGCAGGCATCGCTGGCCACGCTCGCCGCGCGCACCGCCGCCGCGCTCAAGGTCAAGGGCGTCACCAAGGTCACGCTCTCGTACGACGCCTCGCTCTACACCGGCTCGGGCGTCTGCTCCTGCTGGAAGCCGAACTACATCCCCGACGGCGAGGTCGCGCCCGTGTCCGCGCTGGCGATGGACGAGGGCCGCCGCACCCCCAGCCAGTCCACGCCGCGTGTCTCCGACCCGCCGCGCTACGCCGCCGCCGCGTTCGCCCGGCTCCTCGGCCGCCAGGGCATCGGCGTGGCGCGGTCCGTCCGCCCGGCCAAGGCCGCCGCCGGCGCGGCCGAGCTGGCCCGCGTCGAGTCGCCACCCGTCTACGCCCTGGTCGAGCACACCCTGACCTTCAGCGACGACGACCTGGCCGAGGCGCTGGCCCGCCAGGTTGCGGTCAAGGAGGGGCAGCCCGCCTCCTTCGAGGGCGGCGCCGCCGCGACCCTGCAGGTGCTCAAGCGGCTCGGCCTCTCGAGCGGGGTCCAGATCCGCGACGGCAGCGGCCTGTCGCCGTTCAACCGCATCAGCGCCGACGCGCTGGCCCGCGTCATCGCCACCGCGAGCGGCCCTACCCACCCGGAGCTGCGCGCCATCGCCTCCGGCATGCCGATCGCCGGCTTCTCTGGCACGCTCGGCAACGGCACGCGCTTCACCGAGGCCGACAGCAAGGGACAGGTCGGACTGGTCCGCGCCAAGACGGGCACGCTCAACAACGTCAACACGCTGGCGGGGATGGCGACCACCAAGGACGGCCGGCTCGTCACGTTCGCCTTCATGGCCGACCGCGTCCCCCTCAACGCCGAGCCGATCCTCGACCGCCTCGCCGCCATCGTCTCCCGCTCCTGACACCCCGGCCCCATTCATCTCCTCTGTCCGGACACCCAGTGCTTCTTCGCGGGTTGGGAGAGGACCACGTACGGTGGACGGTATGCAGGTGATCGACTGGGATCTGGCCGTCTCGACCGGCACGCGCCTGGTGCGCCCCGGTCCCCAAGTGACCCGTGAGGAGGCCAGGCAGGCCGTCACCGAGCTCCGTACTCTCTCGCGGGAGGCCGAGGGCCACGTGCGGGAGTTCACCAAGATCCACGCCGACGCCGCGCCGCAGACGGCGACCGTCGTGGACCGGCCCGGCTGGATCAGGGCCAACGTCGAGGGCTTCCGCGTCGTGCTGGAGCCGCTCACCCAGCGGATCGGCGGCGGCGCCAATCCGCCCCCACCGATCGTCGCCGCCGTGGGCTCCCGCATCACCGGCGTCGAGGTGGGCGCCGTGCTGGCCTTCCTCGCCTCGCGGGTGCTGGGCCAGTACGAGCTGTTCCTGCCGCCGGACCCGTCGGGCCGGGAGCCTGCGGGCCGCCTGACGCTGGTGGCGCCCAACATCGTCCACGCCGAGCGGGAGATGAACGTCGACCCGCACGACTTCCGCCTGTGGGTGTGCCTGCACGAGGAGACGCACCGGGTGCAGTTCACCGGCGTGCCGTGGCTGCGTGAGTACATCCGCTCGCAGATGACCGAGTTCCTGCTCGCCTCCGACCTCGACCTCACCACGGTCCTCGAACGGCTGCGCAGTGCCGCCGACACCGTGGCCGACGTGGTGCGGGGCGGCGAGGGCAACCTCATCGACGTCATCCAGACACCCGCCCAGAAGGAGATCCTCGACCGGCTGACGGCCGTGATGACACTGGTGGAGGGGCACGGCGACTACGTGATGGACGCCGTGGGCCCCTCCGTGGTGCCGTCGGTGGCCGACATACGGGCCAAGTTCGCCCAGCGGCGCGAGGGCGGCTCCAAGCTCGACCGGACGATCCGCCGCCTGCTCGGCATCGAGCTCAAGATGAAGCAGTACGCCGAGGGCTCGGCGTTCGTGCGTACGGTGGTGGGCAAGGTGGGCATGGACGGGTTCAACCGGATCTGGACCTCTCCCGAGACGCTGCCGACGACGCAGGAGATCTCCGACCCGGACGCCTGGATCCGCCGCGTCATCGGCGCTCCTGCGCTCCCGGCCTGACCCGAGCCGTCTCCGGTGGGTCCGCATCCGGCCGTGGCCGACGTCCGGCGGGCCGTGCGGGAGGCCCTGGCCGGCCTGCCGCCGGACGGGCCGGTGCTCGTGGCGTGCAGCGGCGGCGCCGACTCGCTGGCGCTGGCCGCCGCGCTCGGCTTCGTCGCGCCCCGCGCCGGTCTGGAGGCCGGGCTGCTCACGGTGGACCACGGGTTGCAGGAGGGCTCGGCCGGGCGGGCCCGGGAGGTCGCCGCCCTCGCCGGGTCGCTGGGGCTGGGCGTGGCCGAGGTCCTCACCGTCGAGGTGGGGACCGAGGGCGGGCCGGAGGCCGCCGCCCGGGACGCCCGCTACCGGGCCCTGGCCGGGGCCGCCGACCGGCTCGGCGCGCAGGCCGTACTCCTGGGGCACACCCGTGACGACCAGGCCGAGACCGTGCTGCTCGGGCTGGCCAGGGGGAGCGGGCTGCGGTCGATCTCGGGGATGGCCGCGCGCAGCGGCCGTTACCTCAGGCCGTTCCTGGAGATCCCCCGCGCGACGACGGTCGCCGCGTGCCGGGCGCTCGGGCTCAGCCCGTGGGACGATCCGCACAACGCGGACCCCCGCTTCACCCGGGTGCGGGTACGCGCCCGGGTCCTGCCGCTGCTGGAGTCGGAGCTCGGGCCGGGGGTGGCCGAGGCGCTCGCCCGGACCGCCGCGCTGGCCCGGGAGGACGCCGACGCCCTCGACCTGTGGGCCGGGAAGGCTTATCAGGATTGCGCTCTTAGCGATATCGGCGGATGTGTGACACTGTCCGTCCCGGCGCTGGAAGCCCTCCCGGGGGCGGTGCGCGGGCGGGTGCTGCGCCGCGCCGCGGTCGCCGCCGGGACGCCCGCTGGAGCGCTGTCGGCGACGCACGTACGCGCCGTGGATCGCCTGGTCACGCACTGGCGCGGGCAGAAGCCGGTGGACCTGCCCGGGGGTCGGGCCGCGGTGAGGCGGTATGGCACCCTGATACTCGCCATCAGTCCCATCCCGTAAGGAACCACAGGTGGACGCTGCCGACATGGGCCAGGACCTGGAGAAAGTCCTCATTCCGGAGGACGAGCTCCAGGCGAAGATCAAAGAGCTCGCCGAGCGGATCGACCAGGACTACGCGGGCAAGGACGTGCTGCTCGTGGGGGTGCTCAAGGGTGCGGTCATGGTGATGGCCGACCTGGCCAGGGCGTTGCACGTGCCCGTGCAGATGGACTGGATGGCGGTGTCGTCCTACGGCGCGGGCACCAGGTCATCGGGTGTCGTGCGGGTGCTGAAGGACCTGGACACCGACATCATGGGCCGCCACGTGCTGATCGTCGAGGACATCATCGACTCCGGCCTGACCCTCCACTGGCTGCTGGAGAACCTGAAGTCGCGCGATCCCGCGTCGCTGGAGATCTGCGCCGCGCTGCGCAAGCCCGACGCGGTCAAGGTGCCGATCGACGTGAAGTACGTGGGTTTCGACATTCCCAACGAGTTCGTCATCGGATATGGCCTCGACTACGCGGAGCGTTACCGCAATCTGCCCTTCATCGGGACGCTCGCGCCCCACGTTTACGAGTAGCAATCCGATGAGCAGCCGGGAACACCACCCGACCTGACGTACGTTGGTAGGGCAAGACCGGTGTAGCGGGCGGTCCCTCCGCGCGCTGTGCCGGTGTACCTTCTGACTCCTGAAGGGTGACCGCGCGTCCTCTTCGGGTAGTCGGAAGAATCTCGCGGTGTCGGATGCCGCGGCCCCGGGACCTGTTCCGGGGTTCAAGGCCATGGTCAGGAAGGGACGGGCCCGCAAGGGGTTCCGCATCGGATGGATCTCAAGCGATTTACACGTGGGCCACTGCTGTGGATCCTGGGCATCGTCGTGCTACTCCTGCTCGTCACCCAGCTCTGGAGCGGCGGCGGAAACTTCAAGCAGGCCGACACGTCCACGGTCCTTCAGCAGATTCGCGCCGGAAATGTTAGTAACGCGAAGATTGTCGATAAAGACCAGCGGATCGAGCTGACGCTCTACAGCCCGATCACGGTCAGGCCGGGCGACACCCCGACCAAGACGATCCAGTCTGACTGGGTGGGCGGCTACGGCCCCAAACTGACCGAGGAGCTGCAGGCCCAGGTTCAGGCCGGCAAGACCAAGAGCTACACCACCGAGGTGCCGCAGGAGAACTTCCTCGTCAGCATCCTGGTGAGCTTCCTGCCGCTCGTCATCATCGTCCTCATCTTCCTGTTCGTCATGAACCAGATGCAGGGCGGCGGCTCGCGGGTGATGAGCTTCGGCAAGTCCAAGGCCAAGCTGATCACCAAGGACACCCCGAAGACCACCTTCGCCGACGTCGCGGGAGCCGACGAGGCCATCGAGGAGCTCCAGGAGATCAAGGAGTTCCTGCAGGCCCCGGCCAAGTTCCAGGCGATCGGCGCCAAGATCCCCAAGGGCGTGCTGCTGTACGGCCCGCCCGGCACCGGCAAGACCCTGCTGGCCCGCGCGGTCGCGGGCGAGGCCGGGGTGCCGTTCTACTCGATCTCCGGCTCCGACTTCGTCGAGATGTTCGTCGGCGTCGGCGCCTCGCGGGTCCGTGACCTGTTCGAGCAGGCCAAGGCCAACGCCCCGTCGATCATCTTCATCGACGAGATCGACGCCGTTGGCCGCCACCGCGGCGCCGGCCTGGGCGGCGGTCACGACGAGCGCGAGCAGACCCTCAACCAGCTGCTCGTCGAGATGGACGGCTTCGACGTCAAGGGCGGCGTGATCCTCATCGCCGCGACGAACCGGCCCGACATCCTCGACCCGGCGCTGCTGCGCCCGGGCCGCTTCGACCGCCAGGTCACCGTCGACCGTCCCGACCTGGAGGGCCGCAAGGGCATCCTGCGGGTCCACGGCCGCGGCAAGCCGTTCGCGCCGGACGTCGACCTCGACGTCATCGCCCGCCGCACGCCGGGCTTCACCGGCGCCGACCTGGCCAACGTGATCAACGAGGCCGCGCTGCTCACCGCACGCGCCGACCAGAAGCTGATCACGATGGAGGTCCTCGAAGAGGCGATCGACCGCGTCATGGCAGGGCCCGAGCGCAAGACCCGGGTCATGTCCGACAAGGAAAAGAAGATGATCGCCTACCACGAGGGCGGTCACGCGCTGGTGGCGCACGCGCTGCCGAACTCCGACCCGGTCCACAAGATCACGATCTTGTCCCGGGGTCGCGCGCTCGGCTACACGATGACGCTGCCCATGGAGGACAAGTTCCTCGCCACCCGCTCCGAGATGATGGACCAGCTCGCGATGCTGCTCGGCGGCCGCGCGGCGGAGGAGCTCGTGTTCCACGAGCCCACCACCGGCGCCTCCAACGACATCGAGAAGGCCACGGCCGTCGCCCGGCGCATGGTGACCGAGTACGGCATGAGCGAGCAGCTCGGCGCCCGCAAGTTCGGCACCGGGCAGGCCGAGGTGTTCCTGGGCCGTGAGATGGGCCACGAGCGCGACTACTCCGAGAAGATCGCTTCGACGATCGACGAGGAGGTCCGCCGCATGATCGAGACGGCGCACGACCAGGCGTGGGACATCCTGGTCGAGTACCGCGACGTGCTCGACAACCTCGTGCTGGAGCTGATGGAGAAGGAGACGCTCTCCCGCGACCAGGTGCTCCAGATCTTCGCGCCGGTCGTGGTCAGGGCGCACCGCCCCTCCTACGCCGGCTACGGCAAGCGGCTCCCGTCCGACCGCCCGCCCATCCTGACCCCGAAGGAGCAGTCGGCCAACGGCTCGCTCACCCCGGGCCACCAGGACGCGCTGCCCTCGGGAGACGGTGCGTGAAGTCGCACGACGTAGACCTGGGCCGGATCGAGAAGGCCGTCCGCGAGATCCTCTACGCCATCGGCGAGGACCCGGACCGTGACGGCCTGCTCGACACCCCGGCCCGGGTCGCCCGGGCCTACGCCGAGCAGTTCTCGGGCCTGGGCCAGACCCCCGAGGACGTGCTGAACAAGGTCTTCGACGTCGACCACGACGAGATGGTGCTGGTCAAGGACATCGAGGTCTACTCGACCTGCGAGCACCACCTGGTGCCGTTCCACGGCTTCGCCCACGTGGGCTACATCCCGAACGACCGCGGGCAGGTGACGGGCCTGTCCAAGCTGGCGCGCCTGGTCGACGTCTACGCCCGGCGCCCGCAGGTGCAGGAGCGGATGACGTCGCAGATCGCGGACGCGCTGATGCGGGTGCTGGAGCCGCGCGGGGTGATCGTGGTGGTGGAGTGCGAGCACCTGTGCATGACCATGCGGGGCGTGCGCAAGCCGGGCGCCAAGACCGTCACCTCGGCGGTCCGCGGCGACTTCCGCACCAGCGACAAAACCCGCGCCGAGGCGATGGCCCTCATCCTCGGGCGCCTCTGACCCGATAGCGATGAAGTTCCTGTCACGGCAGCTCTAATCGCGTGAGCTTCTGTCATGGCAGCCCCGAGAACGTGAGCTTCTGTCACGGCGGCCCTGAGACCACAGGCCTCCTTTACGGCACAGCCGCCTGGGCCCCAGTCGCCGTACGTGGCTGAGGGCCTCCAGGGAGACGCCCGCTGAGGCCCGCACGTGGCCGGCCGCCGCTACGCGCGCAACGCCGGCCACGGCCTCCCTCACGCCCGCCCACTTCCCTCAGCCCCTCTTGGCTGCCCTCTGCCGCCACGCCGCTCCACCCCCGTCCCCGGACATGGCTCCCCAGCCCGAAGCCCGCCCACGGCGATCCGACGGCCCAGCGACACCTTCCGGAAAACCCCAAGACTCCCTCGACGTCCGCGGGGACACCCGAGGACTCCCTCGACGCCCGCCGGACGCTGTTGCCCGCGACCGATCGCTGCCATGACGGCGGGGCCGCGCTGTGTCACTCCCCTACGCACTCCACTGTCGGCACGACGGCGGGGGCATGCGACGCCGCCCCCATCCGCACATACAGCCCCACCCTGCCGCCGGACCAGCGCCACGGACCGTGGGCCACCCCGGCACACCTCCCCGCGGCCCCCGGGCCGGCAGCCCGTGCGAGCGCCGCGAGACGGGCCTCTCGTCGCCTGCTCGGAAGGTGTGTCGGGAGGGGTGGGGGCTTGCCGGAAGGGGCGTAAAAAGGCGTCAAAAACGAGAGGACCGGCGGCAAGTGGGTCTGCGTGGGATTCGTTATCCACAATGGGGTACCCATGACATCAACAGGTCTGGGCAAGCGCCTAGGCTTGGGCCATGACAAGCGGGCCGACAAGCGTGCCAGGACTGGCAGCAGAGGAGCGGTGCCTCGTCATGGGCGTGGTCAACGTGACGCCCGACTCCTTCTCCGACGGCGGTCTGTGGTTCGACGAGGAGGCAGCCATCCGGCACGGGCTGGAGCTGGTCGAGGAGGGGGCCGACATCGTCGACGTGGGCGGTGAGTCGACCCGGCCCGGCGCGGCGCGGGTGTCCCTGGAGGAGGAGCTGGCGCGGGTGGTGCCGGTCATCAGGGAGCTCAGCGCCCGGGGTGTGGCCGTCAGCGTCGACACGATGCGGGCCGAGGTCGCCAGGGCGGCCGTGGCGGCCGGGGCGCGCCTCGTCAACGACGTGAGCGGCGGTCTGGCCGACCCCGAGATGCCGCGCGTGGTGGCCGACACCGGCGTCCCCTACGTGGTGATGCACTGGCGCGGTCACAGCGCCGACATGCAGAGCCGGGCCGTCTACTCCGACGTGGTGACCGAGGTGCGCGAGGAGCTCGCCAAGCGGGTGGACCTGGTGCTGGCCGAGGGCGTGTCGGAGGAGCAGGTCGTGCTCGACCCCGGCCTCGGCTTCGCGAAGAACGCCGCCCACAACTGGGCGGTGCTGGCCGGCATGCCGCGCCTGGCCGAGCTGGGCTATCCGCTGCTCATCGGCGCCTCACGCAAGAGGTTCCTGGGGCGGCTGCTCGCCGGTGACGACGGCGCCCCGCGCCCGTTCAGCCGTAGTGACGACGCCACGGTGGCCGTGACGGCGCTGGCCGCACGCGCCGGCGCCTGGTGCGTCAGGGTTCACAAGGTGGCGCCCAACGCCGACGCCGTCCGCGTGGCAGCCGCATGGGAGAGAGCCGGAGCCGATACATGAGCGTCGACACTGCCGCCATCGAGACCGTCAACCAGGACTTCTACACCGCGATCGAGGACGCCGACCTCGACCGGATGACGGAGATCTGGGCCGAGGACTCCGCCGACGAGCAGGTCAGCTGCGTCCACCCGGGTTGGTCGCTGCTGACGGGGCGGTCCGAGGTGCTGCGCTCGTGGGCGCTCATCATGGCCAACACCACCTACATCCAGTTCGTGCTGACCGACGTGAGCACGACCGTGCTGGGTGACGTGGCGGTCCTCACGTGCGTGGAGAACATCCTCACGGCCGGCGACGAAGGTGAGTCGAGCTTCGCCGCGGGCAAGGTTGTGGCGAGCAACGTCTATGTCCGTACCCCTCAGGGCTGGCGGCTGTGGATGCACCACGGCTCGCCGGTGCTCCAGGGCGATGACGACGAGGAGGAGGACGGCGAGCTTGAGCGCTGACCGGATCGCGCTGAAGGGCCTGCGCGCCCGGGGGCGGCACGGGGTGCTGCCCGCCGAGCGGGAGCTGGGGCAGGAGTTCGTGGTCGACGCGACGCTGTTCCTGGACACCCGGCCCGCCGCGGCGGCCGACGACCTCACCCTCACGGTCCACTACGGCGAGCTGGCCCAGGCGCTGGTCAAGGTCGTGGAGGGCGAGCCGGTGCAGCTGATCGAGACACTGGCGCAGCGCCTGGCCGACGTGTGCCTGGCCCACGACCGGGTGCGCTCGGTCGAGGTGAGCGTGCACAAGCCGGCCGCGCCGATCCCCGCGCCCTTCGACGATGTGATCGTCACGATCGAGCGGAGTCGCCCATGAGATGTGTCCTCTCCCTCGGCAGCAACCTCGGCCGGCGCTTCGACACGTTGCAGGGGGCCGTCGACACGCTGTTCGACGCTCCGGGGCTGGAGTTCGTCGCGGCGTCACCGGTCTACGAGACGGACCCGGTGGGCGGCCCGCAAGGCCAGCGCCCGTACCTCAACGCGATCGTGATCGCCGAGACGTCGCTGCCGCCGCGCGCGCTGCTGGAGCGGGCGCAGAGCGTCGAGAACGCCTTCGGGCGGGAGCGGCTGGAGCGGTGGGGTCCCCGCACGCTGGACATCGATCTCGTCGTGGTGGGCGAGACGGTCTCCGACGAGCCCGACCTCACGCTGCCGCATCCGCGGGCCCACGAGCGGGCGTTCGTGCTCGTGCCGTGGTGGCGGGCCGATCCCGAGGCCGTGCTGCCCGGTCACGGCGCGGTGGCCGACCTGCTCTCGGACGTCGACCAGCGGGGCGTGCGGCTCCGTGGCGAGCTCAAGCTGCAGAGGCCCGATTGAGGCCGACCCGTCCCGGCGCGCTCGTCGGTCTCGTCGTCGTCGTCGCCCTGCTCACCTGGATGGTGGTCAGGCAGTTCTATGCCGAGCTGCCCATCGTGCCGTGGACCGCGATCCCCACCGTGCTGCTGCTGGCCCTCGGTGAGGCGTACAGCGCGTGGATGACCAAGGCCCGCATCGACCGCAAGCCGGGCACCAAGCCGGTCGAGCCCCTCGCGGTGGCGCGGCTGGTCGCCCTGGCCAAGGCGTCGTCCTACGCCGGCGCGGTGTTCGGCGGGGTGTTCGCCGGGTTCGCGCTGCACACGGTCCAGCTCCTGACGCGGGAGACGCCGCGCACGGAGTTCTTCATCGCGACGGGTTCGTTCCTGGCGTTCGTCGCGCTCATCTGCGCGGCGCTCTTCCTGGAGCACTCCTGCCGCATCCCGGACGGCCCGGAGGATCAGAGCCCGAGGTAGCGCGCGACGCTCGTTGTCAGGCAGCCTGCGTGCCGCTGGTGGATCGTCGACCGGGTCCAGTGACTGGTTGATGCGGGGTCAGGCGGAACGGTCCGGGGACTATGCGTGGGGTTCTCGTCGGTGTGGCGAGAGATCCGATGCCGCCGCCGCTGCGCGCTCGGGGGCAGTCTGCGAGGCCCCATGTCGGCAGACTGCCTGAAAGGGATGGGCTGATGAGCGACGATTCCGCCCCCTGGCGGACGTCTCCACCTTTGACCATCCTTACCGAACTGACACGAGGACCCCTGTGACCTTCGACAAAAGGCCGTCCGACATGACCGATCCGGAACCCGTAGGAAGGGGCAGTCGTGCGGCCGGCGACTGGCCATTGGTGCATGCCGAGCGAGCGGCCCTGGCGGCGGACCTGGCGGATCTGACCGGCGAGCAGTGGGCGACGCCGTCGCTGTGCGCCGGGCTGAGCGTGCGGGAGGTGCTGGCGCACCTCACCGCGGGAGCGAGCCTCAACGGCGTGCGGTGGCTGGCGGGGGTGATCCGCTGCCGGTTCGACTTCGACAAGCAGGTCGCCATGCGGCTGGCCGAGCAGTTGGGCGCGACCGCGGCCGAGACGCATGACAGGTTCCGGCGTGTCATCACGAGCACCACCAAACCACCCCTCCCGATCAAGGCGATGCTGGGTGAGACGATCGTGCATGCCGAGGACATCCGGCGACCGCTGGGCATTCGCCACGACTACCCGATCGAGACCCTCACCCAGGTGGCCGAGTACTACCGGGGCTCGGATCTGGTCGTCGCCGCCAGGAGACGGATCGCCGGCCTGCGACTCGTCGCCACCGACAGTCCTTTCACCACGGGCTCCGGGCCGCTGGTGTCCGGCACCACGCTGGCCTTGGTGATGGCGACGACCGGGCGCTCGGTGTATTGCGATGAACTCGACGGCGACGGAGTCGCAGTCCTGCGCGATCGGCGCGACATGACATGACCCGGGTTCCGAAGTCCCGTCCGGCCCGGTCAGCCGGCCGCCGGTTCGGCGAGCCGGGGCCTCCAGGCCGGCGACCATCTGGGTCGACAGGCTGGCGCGATGCATGTCCTTCATCGACGTCACCGCGGCTCGTGCGGCGGACATCGCGTCGCGGGCGCTGAACTCGTCGCCATGTCCATGGCGCTGTAACGGGTGACACAGACCCGGCGCCGGCAGGGTCGGTTCTCCGCTCCGGCAGGCGAAGGGCGTCGCCTGCCGGAGCGTTCACCTTCTGTCCTGCAACTGTTCGGCGCTGGGGCGGCGGGTGCGGCGGTTGTAGAGGAGGAGGACCGGGAGGGTGCAGACCAGCGGTCCCAGGATGGCGATCGGGCGTTCCAGCCACCACTTGAGGTCCGGCGGCACCTCGGCGCCCAGCGTCCCGAACAGCCACCACGACACCCCCAGCGCGATCGCCATCCCGGTGGTGTGGAAGAGGAACAGCGGCAGCGCGAAGTTGTTGATCGTGGCGTTGACGTGCCGCCAGCCCGGCCGCTCCAGCACCCGCTCCATCGACGGCCGCAGCACCTCGACCAGCCCGATCTGGAAGATCAGCAGGGCGACGATGACGAACGTGGGCGGTGCCATGTTCGACCACTTGTCGCCCGGCACGCCGACCATGGAGCCCGGGTAGATGCCGGAGTAGACCAGGCCGAACAGGGCGAACAGCCCCGTCCACAGCACGCCCACGTCGTAGCGGCGGGGCAGGATGACGATCCGGTCGTAGAAGAACCCGGCCTGGTGGGCGAGCCCCCAGACCACGATCATGTTGAGCCAGCCCGCCCACTCCACGCCGTACCGGAAGCGGACCACGTCCACGACCAGTGCCGCGCCGCCGAGCCAGATCAGCGCCAGCACGTCGTAGCGCCGGTGCAGCCACAGCGCCACCGGCAGCAGCGCGATCAGCACCAGGTAGACGCCGAGGAACCACAGCGGGCTGAGCACGAGCAGCACGACCCGCCACATCCAGTCGACGCCGAACGCCCACGTCACGACGGCGCCGACGACCGTCCACACGCCCGACAGGACCAGCGCCGGGACGGCCAGCGCGCGGATGCGCCGCCACACGAACGCCCCGATGCCGACGCCGCGTTGCCTGGCCCGGTTCCAGGACAGCAGGTGGACGTGCCCGCCGACGTAGAAGAACAGCGGCAGCACCTGGAGCAGCCAGGTCAGGATCCACAGCCCCGAGGTGAACCCGAGCGGGCTGGTGGGCTCCGGCCCGCCGGGCTCCCACTGCAGGATCGTGAACGCCCAGTGCCACAGCACGACGACGATGAGGCTGAGCGCGCGCAGGAAGTCGACGTACTTGTCGCGGGGGGCGGCCGGGGGAGCCGTGGATTCGGGGGTGGTCACTTGTCGATGTCGCCCACGACGAAGAACATCGAGCCGAGGATGGCCACCATGTCGGCCACCAGGTGGCCGGGCAGCATCTCGCGCAGCACCTGGATGTTGTTGTACGAGGCGGAGCGGAGCTTGAGCCGCCACGGCGTCTTGTCGCCCTTGGAGACGAGGTAGTAGCCGTTGATGCCCAGGGGGTTCTCCGTCCAGGCGTACGTGTGGCCCTCGGGGACCTTCAGCACCTTGGGCAGGCGCTGGTTGATGGGGCCGGGCGGCAGCGAGCGGAGCCGCTCCACGCAGGCGTCGGCCAGGTCGAGGGAGACCTTGAGCTGCTCCAGCAGCACCTCGAAGCGGGAGTGGCAGTCGCCCGCGCCTCGCGTGACGACCTTCACGGGCAGCTCGGGGTAGGCGAGGTACGGCTGGTCGCGCCGCAGGTCGAGGTCCACGCCGGAGGCGCGGGCGATGGGGCCGCTGACGCCGTACTGCATGATCTGCTCGCGCGTGAGCACGCCCACGCCCTTGGTGCGGGCCAGGAAGATCTCGTTGCCGAGGATGAGGTCCTCGATGTCGGGGACGCGGCGCCGGGTCTCGGCCACCGCCTCCGACACCCGGTCGAGCCACCCGTACGGGAGGTCCTCCTTGAGGCCGCCGACCCGGTTGAACATGTAGTGCATGCGGCCGCCGGAGATCTCCTCCATGACGCCCTGGATGCGCTCGCGCTCGTTGAAGGCGTAGAAGACGGGGGTGATCGCGCCGAGCTCCAGCGGATAGGAGCCGAGGAACATCAGGTGGCTGAGCACCCGGTTGAGCTCGGCCAGCAGCGTGCGGGCCCAGACGGCGCGGACGGGCGGCTCCATGCCGAGCAGGCGCTCGGCCGCGATGACCACGCCCAGCTCGTTGGCGAAGCCGGACAGCCAGTCGTGCCGGTTGGCCAGCATGATGATCTGCCGGAAGTCGCGGACCTCGAACAGCTTCTCGGCGCCCCGGTGCATGTAGCCGATGATCGGCTCGGCCGTGGCGATGCGCTCGCCGTCCAGGGTGAGGCGCAGCCGCAGGACGCCATGGGTCGACGGGTGCTGCGGACCGATGTTGAGGATCATGTCCTCGGTCGCCAGCTCCTTCGCGCCCGCGCCGATGCCGACCACGCGTTCCGTCATAGGGCCCATGCTGCCACCGGTCGCCGTGGTGATCCAGCGCGGGGTGGACGGCCCCGTCCGGTCCGGGTGGGTCAAAGAACGGTATGGACACGCATCGCCAAACCGGACAGCGGGGAGATATAGCAGCAAATGGGGGGAGAATCACCATGAAGAGGGTTCTGTTCGATCTGGCCGCGCTCATTGTGCGGATTCTGATCGGCGTGATCTTCGTGGCTCACGGATTGCAGAAGTGGCAGGGTGGTCTGGGATCCGTGTCGAAGATGATGGGCCAGAGCGGAGTGCCGCTGCCGCAGCTCGCCGCCGTGTTCACGGCCACCGCGGAGACCGTGGGGGGCATCCTGCTGATCATCGGCCTGCTGGTGCGGGTAGCGGCGGTGGCGCTGCTCGTCGTGCTCGGCGGCGCCTTCGCGTTCGTCCACGTCGGGCACGGGATCCTGAGCTCCGGTGGGGGCTGGGAGCTCGTCGGGGCGCTGGGATCGGTGTGCCTGCTGCTTCTCGTGCTGGGAGGCGGGCGGGCGAGCGTCGATCAGGTGCTCACCCACTGGTACCAGCGCAAGGCCGAGCGCCGCCGCGCCGGGCTGGAGACGGCCGGCGCGTCAGCCGGAGCCGCACCCGCCGCAGCCGCGCCCGCCCCGCCCACCAGGGCCGCGCCTGCTCCGCCTGCCCCGCCTGCCGAATCCCGGCCCGCGGCGCCGACGCAGCCCATGCCCAGGAGCACGCCGGCGGAGGACACGACGGCGCCCCGTCAGCACCTTCCGGACGACGGCTCGCAGCGGCCCGGCAACCTCAGCGACAAGGACATGAGCGACCTCGACGCGCTCTTCAACGACGAGCACCGTAAGCCGCCCAACCGCTGACCGTCAGGCGGGGCGGCGGGCTGCGAGGTCGCGCAGGGCGCCGACGAGGCGGTCCACGTGCTCCTCGGTCGTCCCGATGCCGATCGAGGCCCGCACGGCCGAGGCCGTGCCGTCCTCGCAGCCGCCATCGTGCTCATGGTCGCGCCCGCTGCGGCCCTCGTTGGCTCCTGCGTCGCTCTCTCCTGCCGAGCTCCTGCGCTCGGTCTCTCCCAGCAGGTGCCGGACGAACGGGTGCGCGCAGAACTTCCCGTCGCGCACCCCGATGCCGTAGTCACCCGACAGGGCCTCGGCGACCTCGCGCGCCGTGAGCCCGTCCACGGTGAACGACACGATGCCCACGCGCGGGTGGTCCGCCCCCCACAGCGACAGCTCCCGTACGCCGTCGATGGCGGCGAGTCCGGTGCGCAGCCGCGCGATCAGCCGCTCCTCCTCGCGCACCAGCGCCGTCCAGCCCGTGGCGGTGAGCGCGTCGCAGGCGGCGGCCAGCGCGATGGCGCCCAGCACGTTGGGTGTGCCGGCCTCGTGGCGCGGCTCGGGGTCGTCGTGCCACTCGGTGATCCCGTCCTCGCCCGGCGCGACGGACCGCACGGCTCCGCCGCCCTTCAGGTACGGCTCGCCCGCGGCCAGCCAGTCGCGCCGCCCGATCAGCACCCCGGCCCCGAACGGCGCGTACAGCTTGTGGCCCGAGAACGCCACGTAGTCCAGGTCGAGCGCCGTCAGGTTGAGCCGCCGATGCGGCACGAGCTGGGCGGCGTCCACGAGGATGCGCGCCCCGTGACGGTGCGCGATGTGCGCCAGCGCCGCGACCGGCCACAGCTCGCCGGTGACGTTCGACGCGGCGGTCACCACGAGCAGCTTGGGCCCGTCCACGGCGGCCAGCGCCTCGTCGGCCGCGCGGACCGCCTCGCCGGGGAACGCGGGCGGAGCGAGCCGCACGACCTTCTTCCACGGCAGCAGCGAGGCGTGGTGCTCGGTGTCGAAGACGACAGTCGTGGTGCCGGCGGGCAGGCACCCGGCCAGCAGGTTCGTGGCGTCCGTGGTGTTGCGCGTGAAGATCACCGCGTCGTCGGGGCGGGCGCCGGCGAAGGCGCGGACCGTGTGGCGCGCCTGCTCGTACCGGGCGGTGGTGAGCTGGGAGGCGTAGCCGGCGCCGCGGTGGACGCTGGAGTAGGCCGGGAGCGCGGCGGCGACGGCGGCGCTGACCGGCTCCAGACAGGGAGCGCTGGCGGCGTAGTCCAGGTTGGCGTACCCCACGAGCCGCCCGCCCCTGACCGGCACCTCCAGGTCGGCGCCGAGCACGGCGGGGATCGGCCGGTGGCCACGCGGATGCGACGTGCCGGCGGACGTGCCGGCAGCGGACTGGGCGGGGGCGGAGCCGAAGATGCTCAACGTGGACAAGGCGAACCTCCTGAAGGGCCATCGGACCCCTGGAGCAGCCTCGGAGCCCGCGCTTGCCCGCCACACCTCGTGACGGACCAGGTCTTCACCCGGGGCACCCCGCCGCGGACGCGAGGGTTGCCGGCCAGCTAGCCGGGGCTTCGTGCTGGCACTCATGACCTACGTCCCGAACTATAACCGACGGTCCCCGATGAATCGCAACCTCGCGAACTTCCTCGGCCTCTGACTCGTTGGAACTGGGAAACCGGCCGACCCCGACCGAAATGTGGAGGTAAGCGGATGCTGGACTGGGTGACCGACCCTCAGATCTGGATAGGGTTCTTCACCCTTGTCGCTCTGGAGATCGTCCTAGGCATCGACAACATCATCTTCATCTCCATCCTGGCCGGCAAGCTGCCGCCCGAGCAGCGTGACAGGGCCCGCGTGCTCGGTCTCGGGGCGGCCCTGGTCAGCCGGCTGCTCCTGCTGCTGGCGCTGTCGTGGGTGGTGCGGCTGACGGCCCCGCTGTTCGAGGTTTTCGGCCAGGAGATATCCGGGCGCGACCTGATCCTGCTGCTGGGCGGGCTGTTCCTGCTCGCCAAGAGCGTCACCGAGATCGGGCACAGCATGGAGCTGAAGGAGGAGGACGGCAAGAAGCGCGCGGCCACCTCGTTCGTCTCGGTCATCCTGCAGATCATGGTCCTGGACGTGGTGTTCTCGCTGGACTCGGTCATCACCGCCGTCGGCATGGTGGACGAGCTGGGCGTCATGATCGCGGCCGTCATCGTGGCGGTGCTGGTGATGCTGTTCGCCTCGGGGCCGATCAGCAGGTTCGTGGACCTGCACCCGAGCATCAAGATGCTGGCCCTGGCGTTCCTCGTGCTCATCGGGGTGGTCCTCGTCGCCGAGGGGCTCGGGCAGCACATCCCGAAGGGCTACATCTATTTCGCCATGGCCTTCTCGGTCATCGTGGAGCTCCTGAACATCAGGATGCGCGGCCGTCACGCCAAGCAGCTCGCCGCCGCGGAGGAGCCTCCTAAGATGCAGTAGTGCGCTTTGACCCCCGGAATCCGGATTTCGTCGCCCACCCGTACGGCGTCTACGACGAGCTGCGCCGTACGGACCCGGTGAGCTACTACGAGCCCACCGACCAGTGGCTGATCTCCCGGCACACCGACGTGAACGCCCTGCTCAGGGACCGTCGCCTGGGCCGGACCTACCTCCACGTGGCGACGCACGAGGAGTTCGGCAGGACGCCCGAGCCGGACTTCCAGGAGCCGTTCTGGCGGGTCAGCCGGAACGGCATGCTCGAAGTCGAGCCGCCGCTGCACACCCGGCTGCGGCGGCTCGTGTCCAAGGCGTTCACGCCGCGCATGGTGGAGTCGCTGCGGCCCCGCGTGCGGGCGGTCGCCGGGGGCCTGGTGGACGCGTTCGTGGAGAAGGGCGGCGGCGACCTCATCGCCGAGGTCGCCGAGCCGCTGCCGGTGACGGTCATCGCGGAGATGCTGGGCATCCCCGAGTCGGACCGTCACCTGCTGCGCCCCTGGTCGGCCGACATGTGCGGCATGTACGAGCTCAACCCCACGCCGGAGGCGCAGCACGCGGCGGTGCGGGCGGCCGAGGAGTTCGAGGGCTACCTCAAGGCGCTGGCCCGCGAGCGCGCCGCCGACCCCGGCGACGACCTGATCAGCGCGCTGGCCGGCATCGACGAGCTGACCGAGGACGAGCTGGCCGGCACCTGCGTGCTCCTGCTCAACGCCGGCCACGAGGCCACCGTGAACGGCACGGGCAACGGCTGGTGGTCGCTGTTCCGGCACCCGGACCAGCTCGCCCGGCTGCGCGCGGACCGGTCCCTGCTGCCCACGGCGGTCGAGGAGCTGCTGCGCTACGACACGCCGCTCCAGCTCTTCGAGCGCTGGGTGCTGGAGGACATCGAGGTCCACGGCACGCGCATCCCGCGCGGGTCGGAGGTGGCGCTGCTGTTCGGCTCGGCCAACCGGGACCCTGACGTGTTCGACGACCCGGACCGGCTGGACCTGGGACGGGCGGACAACCCGCACATCTCGTTCGGCGCGGGCATCCACTTCTGCCTGGGTGCTCCGCTGGCCCGCATCGAGATGGTGGAGTCGTTCGGGGCGCTGCTGGACCGCACGACCGAGCTGGAGCTGATCAGCGAGCCGTCCTGGAAGCCCGGGTACGTCATCCGGGGGCTGCGCTCCCTGGACCTCCGCGCCGCCTGAGCCTCCTCCCTCCCGGTCGCGTACGGACGACCGGGTCAGCGGCGCTGGGCGAGCCAGCCGAAGCCGCCGAGCCCTCGGGGATCGATCAGCTCGGCCTCCTCCGAGGCGCGCGCCAGCGCCCGGAGGTAGGCGCGCGGATCGCGCCGCGCGAGGTCCATCGGCGGACGTGTCCCAGTGATCCCCAATGCCCGCAACGCGGTGCGTTGTGTGGACAAGGTTGTGGATATCGCACCGGCCCGCAGACCGGCCTCGGCGCACGCGTCGAGCGCGACGTGCGCGGTGATGTCGCAGGTGCCGTCGGGGACGGGGGCCACGACGGCGCCGTCGCGGTAGCCGATCAGCGTCCCCCGGGACGGACGGTTATCCACAGGGTGTGCATAATCCACGGCCACCGCCAGACCCCCGGCGAGCCGACCGACGACCGAGGCCCAGGCGGCGTCGCGCGGGTGGCCGATCTCGGCCCGCGACCCCACGCACGGCAGCGGCCACCAGCGCGCCAGCCACGCCTCGTCCTCGGAGCTCACGGGGCCGCCCAGCCGCTCCTCGCCGGTACGGGTCTCCACCATGACCAGCCGCGTCCCCTCCGACGTCCGCTCGGCCACGTCCACCGGGATGTTGTCGAGCCACTCGTTGGCGATCGCCACGCCCGTGATGACGTCCGGCAGGGCAGGGGTCCAGGTGACCGTGAGCGGCAGGCCGTAGGGCCTGGGGGAGAGGTCGACGGCCGTGACCCGCAGCCGTCGGCGCAGCGACGGGTCCGCCGCCTCCAGCACGTGCCGCACCAGCAGGCCCTCGCCGGCCCCGATGTCGACGAGGTCGAGGGCGGGCGGGTGGCCCAGCCCCGCGTCCACCTCCGTCAGCAGTGCGAGGACCGCGTCGGCGAAGGCGGGGGTGGCGCTGACCGAGGTGCGGAAGTGGCCCGAAGGGCGCTCGCGGAGGTAGAAGCCGTCCTCGCCGTAGAGCGCGCGCTCCGTCGCCGCCCGCCAGGTGAGCCACATGACTGGACTATCTCATGATCCAGCCGTGACACGGACGGTCATCACAGCGCTACCGTTTGTCATCGCCTTGCGCTAACCTTTGCCCGTCGCCAGGGCAGCCGTACGGGTCCGCGACACGTTCGCGGTGGGTCACGGCGTGCCGCCGGGCGCGGCCGGCACGGAGGAGGGGTCGGAAGCGCGTGGCGGCGCCGGGTGGCGCGGAGCTCGGGCGGCCAATGGCGGCCTGCCCGAGCTCCAGTTCCCCGGCCGGCCAGTCGGCGGATGGCCGGTCAGGAGCGCGTACCTCCAAGGGGCTCGCACACCGGCGCGGGTGCCGGGTCCGGTCGGTGATCCGGCGCCCGTGACCGTGCGGGTGGACCCTCTCCTCATCTCTTCCGACAGGAAGTACGCGTCTTTTTGTTTCCCTTGTCCCATTTGTCGCTAACTCAACATGCAGCAAAACCCCGGTCACGTAGGCAGTCCCGCACGGCCGTTACGCTGGGCGGCAGGCCATCAGGTCGACAGGGGTGGGAACGCATGAACGCAGGCGATCGCCCGGCACGGCTGGCCGTGGGCGTGCTGGGGGCAGGGAAGGTGGGCTCCGCGCTCGGCTCCGCGCTCGCGCACGCCGGGCACCGGATCGTCGCCGCCAGCGGGGTCTCCGACGCCTCGCAGCGCTGGGCCGCCGACCGGCTGGGGCTCACCCCGTCGCCGCCCGACGAGGTCGTCGCCGCCGGTGAGCTGATCCTGCTCACGGTGCCCGACGACACGCTGCCCGACCTCGTGGCCGGCCTCGCCCAGGCGGGCGTCGACCTGCGCGGCAAGCTGCTCGTCCACACCAGCGGCGCGTACGGGCTGTCGGTGCTGGAGCCGGCCTCCCGGGCCGGCGCGCTGCCGCTCGCGCTGCATCCCGTGATGACGTTCACCGGCCGCGACGACGACCTCAGCCGCATCACCGGCTGCTCGTTCGGCGTGACCGCGCCCGACACGCTCCGGCCCATCGCGGAGGCGCTGGTCATCGAGATGGGCGGCGAGCCGGTCTGGATCGCCGACGCCGACCGCGCCCTCTACCACGCGGCCCTGGCCAACGCCGCCAACCACATGGTCACGCTCATCGCCGAGTCGTCGGAGCTGCTCCGGCGCATCGGCGTCGACCACCCGGGCAGGATGCTCGGGCCGCTGCTCGGGGCGGCCCTCGACAACGTGCTCCGGCTCGGCATCTCCGGCCTGACCGGGCCGGTCGTGCGCGGCGACGCGGGCACCGTGCGCCGGCACGTCGACGCGCTCATCCTGGCGGCGCCCGAGGCCGCCGACGCCTACGTCGCGCTGGCCAGGCTCACCGCCGACCGCGCACTCGCCGCTGGACTGCTGAAGCCCGAGGAGGCCGAGCGCCTGCTCGACGCGCTCGGAGGGAACATATGGACCTGATCGTCGCCAGGGACCGCCTCGACCTGGTCAAGGCCCGGAGCGACTGGGACAGCGGGGAGAGCGTGGCCCTGGTGCCGACCATGGGCGCGCTGCACGCGGGGCACCGCTCGCTCATCCGGGAGGCCAGGGTGAGAGCGGACCGGGTCGTGGTCAGCATCTTCGTCAATCCTCTCCAGTTCGGCCCTAACGAGGATTTTTCGCGTTATCCCCGTACATTCGATGCCGACCTGGAGGTGTGCCGGGCCGAGGGCGCCGCCGTGGTCTTCGCGCCGTCGGTCGAGTCCATGTACGACCCCGAGCGCCAGGTCGGGGTCTCCTCGGGGGCCATGGGCGAGGTCGTCGAGGGCGCCAGCCGGCCCGGCCACTTCGACGGCATGCTGACCGTCGTGCTCAAGCTGTTCAACCTCGTCCAGCCCGACCTCGCTGTCTTCGGGCAGAAGGACGCCCAGCAGCTCGCCCTCATCCGGCGGATGGTGCGTGACCTGGACGTGCCGGTCGAGATCGTGGGCGCGCCGACGGTCCGCGAGCCCGACGGCCTGGCTCTGTCCAGCCGCAACCGCTACCTGTCGGCCGTCGAGCGGAGCTCGGCCCTGGCCCTGTCCCGGGCGCTGCGGGCGGGCGCGGCCGAGACCACGCCGTCGAAGGTGCTCGCGGCGGCGCGGGCCGTGCTCGACGCCGCCGCCTCCGAGCTCGCGCTGGACTATGTCGTGCTGGTGGACCCGGCCACGTTCACCCCCGTGGACGAGTCGTACACCGGCGAGGCCGTGCTCGCCGTGGCCGCCAAGGTCGGGAATACCCGCCTGATCGACAACCTGATTCTCACGCTCCACCCCCTTGAGGATCAGATCACCGACTCGTAGCGTCATGGGATGACCGACGACGAGCTACGGGACGAACTGCTGCGCCGGACGCGCGTCGACCGGGAGGCGCGCGACCCCGGCCATGTCTCCGACCCCGGCTGGGCCGACCGGTGCGCCGCCGTGGACGAGGACAACACGGTGTGGCTCATGTCCGTGGTCAGCAGTCAGGGCTGGCCGCTGATCTCGCAGGTGGGCGAGGACGCCGCGCGGGCGGCCTGCCTCCTCGCCCAGCACGCCGACGCCGCGCCCGAGCTGCAACGCCACTTCCGCGCCGCCATGGCCGACGCCGCCGACCGCGGCGAGGCCCTGCCCGGCCATCTCGCCGGTCTGGAGGACCGGGTACGGGCGAACCGGCGGCTCTGACCGCCGCCCCGAAAGGGATACCCCCGTGGGCGGTGCATCGACGGGGAGGGGTTATCGTCATTCTGACGAAAGCACCTCGAACGAGGAGACCCCATGAGTACCCCGCCGATTCCCCTACGGCTGACGGCTCCGGCTCCCGGTTGGGAGGTCGAGGCGGACGTGGTCGTCGTCGGCTCCGGCGTCGCCGGCCTCACCGTGGCCCTGCGCCACACCGAGCTCGACCCCGCGGCCAAGGTCCTCGTCGTCACCAAGGACGTCCTGTCCTCCGGCTCCACCCGGTGGGCCCAGGGCGGCATCGCGGCCGTGCTCGATCCCGCCGACACCTCAGAGGAGCACCTGAGCGACACCCTGGTGGCCGGCGTCGGCCTGTGCGACGCGCGGGCCGTCCGGACGCTCGTGACCGAGGGCCCCGGCGCGCTGCGGCGGCTGATGGGGCGCGGCGCGCGGTTCGACCGCACCCCGGACGGCGAGCTCCAGCTCACCCGCGAGGGCGGCCACCGGCGCGACCGCATCGTCCACGCGGGCGGCGACGCCACCGGCGCCGAGGTGCAGCGGGCCCTGGCCGAGGCGGTCCGCGCCGCCTCGATCGAGATCATCGAGCACGCCCTGGTGCTCGACCTGATCAAGGACGCGCAAGGGCGCGCCGCCGGCGTGACGCTGCACGTCATGGGCGAGGGCGCGCGCGACGGGGTTGGCGCGGTGCGGGCCGGGGCCGTGGTGCTGGCCACCGGCGGCATGGGTCAGGTGTACGCGGCCACGACGAACCCCGCCGTCTCCACGGGCGATGGCGTGGCGCTCGCGCTCCGGGCCGGGGCCGTGGTCCGTGACCTGGAGTTCGTCCAGTTCCACCCGACGGTGCTCTGGCTCGGCGAGGGCTCGACGGGCCAGCAGCCGCTGATCTCCGAGGCGGTGCGCGGGGAGGGGGCGTTCCTGGTCGACCACGAGGGCAACGCGTTCATGCGGGGCGTCCACGAGCTGGCCGACCTGGCGCCGCGCGACGTCGTCGCCAAGGCCATCACGCGGACGATGCGCGAGACGGGCCGCGACCACGTGTACCTGGACGGCCGGCACTTCGGCGCGGACAAGTGGGCGACGCGCTTCCCCACCATCTACGCGCTCTGCCGTGAGCACGGGATCGACCCGGCCACCGAGCTGATCCCCGTCGCCCCGGCGGCGCACTACGCCAGCGGCGGGGTCCGTACGGACCTGTCGGGCCGTACGTCCATCGAGGGTCTGTACGCGTGCGGCGAGGTGGCCTGCACGGGCGTGCACGGCGCGAACCGGCTGGCCTCCAACTCGCTGCTGGAGGGCCTGGTCTTCGCCGAGCGGATCGCCGAGGACGTCCACGCCGCCTCCCGCGCCCGCCGGACCCCCGCCGACCCGGCAGGAGTGAGCGGCGCCGACCTGGGCGGGCTGGTGGACCCGCGGGCGCGGGCGCGGATCCAGGCGCACATGAGCCGCGGCTCCGGCGTGCTGCGCGAGCGCGAGTCGCTGGCCGCCACGGCGCGGGCCCTGCGCGACGCCCGCTGGACCCCGGTCCAGGTGGCTCCCTGCACCGAGTCGTGGGAGGCGACGAACCTGCTCACGGTCGCCACCGTGCTCACCGCCGCGGCCGCGGCCCGGCTGGAGACGCGCGGGTCCCACTGGCGTGAGGACTTCCCCCAGCGGGACGACGACGAATGGCTGGGCCACCTGGACGTGACCCTGACCGAGGAGGGCCTGAGGATGACCTACACCCCGCACGCCGACGGGCTGCCGCCGCGCCTGGCGCAGGAGCTGGGCGCCGCCGGGCTCGACCCCGCCGAGGTGGACGCGCTGATCGGCCGGGCGCTGGCCGAGGACCTGCAGGAGGCCGGCGACGTGACGAGCCTGGCGACGATCCCGGCGGACGCCCGCGCCGTGGCCGACGTGGTGGCCCGCGCCGACGGCGTCGTGGCCGGCCTCGCCGCCGCCGAGGCCGTGTTCGTACGGCTGGGCGCCACCCGCGCGGAGCGGCGGGCCAAGGACGGCGAGCGGGTGCGCGCGGGCGACGTGCTGATGACCGTGGAGGGCACGACGAGGGGCCTGCTGACGGCCGAGCGCACCGCGCTGAACCTGCTCACCCACCTGTCCGGGATCGCCACGCTCACCGCCAGGTGGGTGGAGGCGGTCAGCGGCACCCGGGCGCGCGTGCGCGACAGCCGCAAGACGCTGCCGGGCCTGCGCGCGCTGGAGAAGTACGCGGTGCGCTGCGGCGGTGGCGTCAACCACCGGATGTCCCTCTCGGACGCCGCCCTGATCAAGGACAACCACGTGGTGGCCGCGGGCGGGGTCGCCGAGGCGTTCCGCGCGGTCCGCGAGAGGTACCCGGACCTGCCGATCGAGGTGGAGGTGGACCGTCTGGACCAGCTCGGTCCCGTGCTGCGAGAGGGGGCCCAGGAAATATTGTTGGACAACTTCACCGTCGAAGAGATCGCCATCGCCGTACAAATGGTCCAAAATCGGACGAGTGCGGAAAAGTCGGCGAGAAGGAACGATCTGGTGAAGCTGGAGGCGAGCGGCGGCCTGACGTTGGATTCGGCGCGTCCTGTGGCCGAAACTGGCGTCGACTACCTTGCGGTGGGAGCGCTCACCCATTCGGCGCCGGCCCTGGACATCGCACTGGACCTACGGGGGTAAACGGATGCTGCTCACGATCGACGTCGGCAACACGCACACGGTGCTCGGTCTGTTCGAGGGCGATGAGGTCATCGAGCACTGGCGGCTCGCCACCGACGCGCGCCGCACCGCCGACGAGATCGCGGTCGTCCTGCAGGGGCTGCTCGCCCAGTCGCCCCTGCTGAAGGGCGCCGACGTCAGCGGCATCGCGATCTGCTCCACGGTCCCGAGCGTGCTCAACGAGATGCGCGAGATGTGCCGCCGCTACTACGGCGACGTGACCGCGGTGATCGTGGAGCCCGGCGTGCGCACGGGCGTGCCGGTGCGCATGGACAACCCCAAGGAGGTCGGCAGCGACCGCATCGTCAACGCGCTCGCGGCCATCGACCAGTACGGCGGCCCGTGCATCATCGTCGACTTCGGCACCGCGACCTCCTTCGACGCGGTGTCGGCCAAGGGCGAGTACGTGGGAGCCGTCACCGCCCCCGGCATCGAGATCTCCGTGGACGCGCTCGCGGCGGCCGGCGCCCAGCTGCACAAGGTCGAGCTGGTCCGCCCCCGGTCGGTCATCGCCAAGAACACCGTCGAGGCCCTGCAGGCCGGCATCATCTACGGCTTCGCCGGCCAGGTGGACGGCATCGTCGAGCGGATGGTCGCCGAGCTGGCCGACGACCCCGACGACGTGACCGTGGTCGCCACCGGCGGGCACGCGGCGCTCGTGGTCAGCGAGTCCCGCTCCATCGACGTGCACGAGCCCTGGCTGACGCTCATCGGCCTGCGGCTCATCTACAACCGCAACACGAGCTGACGTTCCGGAAAACGGAAGAGCGGCCCCCGCTCGGGAAGGGGGCCGCTCGGGACGGAGGCGGGCGACGGCTACTCGCTCTCGGCGGTGTAGATGTACTCCCAGGGACCGCACTTCGTCGGGTACGAGCCGTGCTGGCCGGTCTGGCAGACCTTCACCCGCACGCTGGTGGCGTCCTCGGTCTCGAAGTGGAACCGCTTGTAGCCGGGGAAGCCGCAGTACTTCTTGCTGTAGACCTGGGACCACTCGTGGTCGAAGTCGCTCGCCTCGAACTTCACGTACGCGCACTTGCCGCCCTCGTCGTAGTCACGGTCGTCCAGGTCGAACAGCCTGCCCCTGACGTCGACGGAGTTGGACTCCTGCTCGTCGTCCCAGTCGACGCTGATCCGGCCGTCGGCCTTGGCGAGGTGGTGGCGCGAGAACACCGGGCCCCAGGAGTCGCTGTCGTAGTGGGCCGCCGAGGACGCGGAGGACGCGGTCGCGGTGGTGGCGCCGGCGGCCGTCGGCAGCGACAGCGCCACGGCGGTGGTCGCAGCGGCGGCCAGGACACCGGTCGCGAGCTTCTTGATCATGATCTCTCCTTGAGCTCTCTCCCCGGGCCGGCTCCCTGCCGAATCCCCCTGAGCTCGTGGGTCATTGGTAACGCGGAGGTCTTGCGGCGCCGTTGCGATGTCCCTGCAACGAACCGACGAGCCCTTGCAGTTCGCCATATCCCCTACTCTTTGATGCTGTGAGCGACGAACTTCCCGAGCAGATGCGCATCCGGAGGGAGAAGCTCGACCGCCTTCGCAGCGAAGGCGTCGACCCCTACCCGGTGAGCTTCCCGCGCACGGCGACCAACGCCGAGGTCAGAGCGACACACGAGGGCCTGGAGCCCGACACCGCGACCGGTGAGCAGGTCGCGGTCGCGGGCCGCGTCATGCTCAACCGGATCGGCGGGAAACTCTGCTTCGCCACGCTCCGCGACGGCACCGGCGACCTGCAGGTCATGATCTCCCTCGACCGGGTGGGCGAGGAGTCCCTGGCCTCCTGGAAGCGCGACGTCGACCTGGGCGACCACGTGGGCGTGATCGGCGAGGTCATCACCTCCCGGCGCGGCGAGCTGTCGATCATGGCTGAGAGCTGGCAGATCACCTCCAAGTGCCTGCGCCCGCTCCCGGAGAAGCACATCGGCCTCACCGACCCGGAGGCGCGGGTCCGCCAGCGCTACGTCGACCTCATCGTCAACGACGAGGCGCGGGAGATGGCCCGCATCCGCAGTGCCACCGTGCGCGCGGTGCGCGACTTCTGGCACGAGGAGGGCTACCTCGAGGTCGAGACGCCCATGCTCCAGCCGATCCACGGCGGCGCGACGGCCCGGCCGTTCAAGACCCACATCAACGCCTACGACATGGAGCTCTACCTTCGCATCGCGATCGAGCTCTACCTCAAGCGGCTCGTCGTCGGCGGCATCGAGAAGGTCTTCGAGATCAACCGCAACTTCCGCAACGAGGGCGCGGACTCCACGCACAACCCCGAGTTCACCATGCTCGAGGCGTACGGCACGTACCTCGACTACAACGACATGGCCGACCTGACCCAGCGGATGTACCAGAAGGCCGTGGTCGCGGCGCTGGGCACCTCGGTGGTCGTGCACGACGGCGTCGAGGTGGACCTGGGCATCCCCGAGTGGCCGCGCGTCACGCTGTACGGCACCGTGTCGGAGGCGGTGGGCGAGGAGATCACCACCGAGACGCCGATCGAGCGCCTGCGCGACCTGGCGGACAAGCACGACGTCCACCACGACCCCAAGTGGGGTCCGGGCAAGCTGGTCCAGGAGCTGTTCGAGGCGCTCGTGGAGCACACGCTCATCCAGCCGACGTTCGTCATGGACTACCCGCTGGAGACCTCGCCGCTGACCCGCCAGCACCGCGACAACCCGCTGCTGACGGAGAAGTGGGACCTCATCGGGTTCGGCACGGAGCTGGGCACCGCCTACTCCGAGTTGATCGACCCGATCGAGCAGCGCCGCCGCCTGGTCGAGCAGTCGCTGCTGGCGGCGGGCGGCGACCCGGAGGCCATGCAGCTCGACGAGGACTTCCTGCAGGCCCTGGAGTACGCGATGCCGCCCACCGGCGGCATGGGCGCCGGCATCGACCGGATGATCATGGCGTTCACCGGCAAGAACATCCGCGAGACGATCCTCTTCCCGCTCGTCAAGCCGACCCACTGAGCCCCGGGCCGTGCCGCCGCACCCGTGGCGGCACGGCCAAGGGCCCTGAGAACGGGTCATGCGCAATTGCGGGATCGTGCCGGACTAAATGCGCCGGCGGGCGCCCGCGTCAAGATTCCCGGTGAGGGCCTGTAAGGGCCGCTGTGATCGCGCAGCGTGCCCCGAAGTGCCGACATCCGCCGAGTCCCCCATATACGACGGATCAAGTCAATGACGGCCGTCAAGTGCCACGGTTATCGCGCTTGACGGCCTTTCCCGTATGCGTTTAACGTCTGCGGAGCGAACAGCTTTGCACGGGCCGACGACGACTCCGAGACTGCTGTTGGGGGGAGGGCTCCCGATGGATGTGCTCACCGATCAGGTTGAGCTTAGCCACGCCGATCTAGCCTTGCTGGCGGAGCTTGCCAGGGGAGTCACCGTCGATCGGGTGGGCAGGCGCCTCGACATCAGCGGGCGCACCGTGCGCCGCCGGCTGCGCGGCATCTGCGACCGCATCGGGGTCGCCACGGCCATCGAGGCCGTGGCCTGGGCCGCCCGCCGGCAGCTCATCTGAGCGGCCCGCGAAAGTCTCAGTCGGCGACGCGGACGGCGCCCACGAACGGCCTGCGGGCCAGGGACGTCACCCTGACGACGTCCCCCGTGCGCGGCGCGTGGACCATCATGCCGCCGCCGATGTAGATGCCGACGTGGTGCAGGTCGCTGTAGAAGAAGACCAGGTCGCCCGGCCGCAGCTCCTCCTTGGAGATGTGCCGGCCGGCGGTCCACTGGCTGCCGGTGTAGTGGGGCAGCGAGATGCCGACCCGCTGGTAGGCGGCCATGACGAGGCCGGAGCAGTCGTACGAGCTCGGCCCCTCGGCACCCCAGACGTACGGCTTGAGCTGCTGGGTGAGCGCCCACCTGGCCGCCTCGGCGGCCTTGCCGGCGCCCGAGATCGGCAGGGCGACGCGGACGGCCGGCGTGCCCGGACGGCCCGCCTCGCCGATCGCCCGCCTGAACAGGTTGCTCTCCACCTTGGCGACCAGCTTCACGATCTTGTCGCGCTTCGTGTCGAGGTCGGTGACGAGCTTCTCCACCTCGTCGATGTGGGCCTTCGCCTCGGACTGGGCCTGCTTGGCCGTCTCCATGGCCTTGACGACCTGGTTGACCTCGTCGCCGGACTCCTGCGCCAGCGCGTAGGTGGTGGCGGCCCGGTTGAGGAACGCGCTGGGGTCGCCGTCGTCCATCAGGGCGATGGCGCGGCTGAAGCCGCCGGTCATGTACTCCTGCTGGGCCAGCAGCCTCGTCCTGGCGCGCTTGGCGTCGAGGTCGGCCTGGCTGGTCGCCAGGACCTTCTTGGCCTGCTCGGCGGTCTTGCGGGCGGTCTTGAGCTTCTCCCGCGAGCCGTTGTACTGCTCGCTGAGGGTCTCGATCTCGGTGTGCATCGCCTCGACCCGCTTGGACAGCTCCTTCAGGGAGGGCTCGGGGTCGGCGGCGGCGGGCCCGGCCGGGACCGCGAACGCCAGCGCCACGACGGCGGCGCTCAGGACGGCGAAACGGCGCAGGAGCGCCTGTTTCGGAGGGCGGGCATCCAGGCCCGCTCTCGTCCTTTCGCGACGGCGCGTGCGCTCCACCGACCAGCTCCTCTCTTCGACGCCTACCGGGTTAGCTGACGGGTTCGGGCCGGAGCAGCCCTACCGAGCGTGATGCTCGGATTCACCCCATGTGGTGGCACTGAGAGCTCGCCACCGGCGGGTCCCCGGCTCCCCCTGCGGGGATTGGGCGCGTCTCCGCGCGGGGGTCGCGCGGGTGACATCGTCGCTGGACATTAGTGCACCTCGGGTTCGTGCTCAACCAGAACTGCCAACTCTGTAGAGGTATCGCTACCGAAGGGTCACGAGTGGACGACGCGTCACCCGATGCCGGTCCGTCTTTATGCCTACTTTGCCATGGCTTGAGCAGTACGTTGCCCGAGGGGAGTGCACGGAAGTGACATGTCGGATGCCGTAGGCAGGGCGGATTTTGGTACGAGCCGTAATGGGATCTGTACTCTGGATGCCCATGGAACAGGTCGCCGAAGTCACCGTGACTGACACCGAGCTCGTGGTGCGCCGCGCCCGCACGTCGGATGTCAGGACGATCAGGCGCCTGGTCGACACCTACGCCGGTGCCGGTCCTCGCCTCCTGGAGAAGGCCACGGTCACCCTGTACGAGGACGTGCAGGAGTTCTGGGTCGCCGAGCGCGGCGGCCAGGTCGTCGGCTGCGGCGCCCTCCATGTGCTCTGGGAGGATCTGGCCGAGATCCGCACGGTCGCCGTGGACCCGGCCTTCCGCGGGCTGGGCATCGGCCATCGCATCGTCTCCACGCTGATCCGCACGGCGCGGGATCTCGGGCTCAGCCGGGTGTTCTGCCTGACGTTCGAGGTCGACTTCTTCGCCCGCCACGGGTTCCGGCCGATCCAGGGCACCCCGGTCTCCCCGGAGGTCTACGCCGAGCTGCTGGCCTCGTACGACGAGGGTGTGGCGGAGTTCCTCGACCTTGAGCACGTCAAGCCCAACACCCTGGGCAACACCCGCATGCTGCTCCATCTGACATCCGGTGACGCCGACCTTGACCGCCGAGAAAGGTGATTGTTGATACCTATGTCGATACGTTGGGCAGCACAGGCATGTGTCCTGACATGTGCTACATGCACTCTCGAAGCGAGGTGACACGGTGAGCACCGGACAGCCGCCGTATCCACAGGACGAATCCGGCGAGAACGCTGCCGGGAATCCCGAGTACGGACAACACACTCCCAACCGCCCCCACGGTGAGGCCGACCCCGACGCGACGGTGGTGGGTTACCGCGCCGAGGACTACGGCCAGCCCGGCTACCAACAGCAGGGCTACGGCCAGCCCGGCCAGCCCGGCCAGCAGCAGTACGGCCAGCAGGGCTACGGGCAGCAGGGCCAGTCCCAGCCCGGTTACGGGCAGCAGCAGCAGGGCTACGGACCCCAGGGTCAGTCGCAGCCCGGCTACGGCCAGCCCCAGCAGGGCTACGGCCAGCCCCAGCAGGGCTATGGGCAGCCCGGCCAGCAGCAGTACGGCCAGCAGCAGCCCTCGCAGCCCGACTACGGGCAGCAGCAGTACGGCCAGCAGCCGCCCTCGGGCCAGCAGTACGGCCAGCCCGGCTACGCGCCCCCGCCGCAGCAGGGCTACCAGCAGCAGGGCTACAGCCAGCCCGGCCAGCAGCAGTACGGCCAGCAGCCGCCTTCGCAGCCCGGCTACGGCCAGCCGCAGCAGGGCTACGGGCCCCAGGGCCAGTCGCAGCCCGGCTACGGCCAGCCCCAGCAGGGCTACGGTCAGCAGGGCTACGGCCAGCCCGGTTACGGTGAGCCGGCGTACGGTCAGCCGCAGCAGGGCTACGGCCCGGGGCAGCAGTACGGCCAGCCCGGCTACGGTCAGCCGGGATACGGTCAGCCGGTGGGCGTGCAGCCTCCGGGCGCCCCGGCGCCGCTCGCGGAGTGGTGGCAGCGGCTGGTGGCCCGGCTCATCGACTGGGTGATCTTCTTCGTGATCGGCCTGATCATCTCGGGGATCTTCACGGCGATCTTCGTGGCCACCTACGACTGGTCCAGCGGCAGCTCGTCCGGCATGTTCAGCGGGACGATGGTCGGGGTCCTGGTCGGCATTGTCCTGACCGCCCTGTACGTCGGCTACGAGCTCCTCATGACCAAGATGAGGGCCCAGACCCTCGGCAAGATGGTCATGGGCATCAAGATCGCTCCTGTCGGCGGCCCCGTGCCGTCGGCCGGCCTGCCCACCGACGTCGCGCTCAAGCGGGCCGGCGTGACGTGGGGCGGCTACGCCTTCGCGATCCTGGCCTTCGTTCCGCTCGCGTCGTTCATCGGCTGGCTCCTGGTGGCCGTCAACGGCGCGTCGCAGCTCTGGGACAAGCCGCTGCAGCAGACGTTCGCCGACAAGGTGGCCGGCACCGTGGTGGTCAAGATCAAGTAATCGCCAACAGCAGCAGAGGCCGGCTCCGTGCCGGCCTCTGTTTTGTACCCGGGTACGTGCGCAGCCGGGCCGTGCCAATATGAAGCCACGGGTTCGGCGCCGAGCCGAGGTGGGTTATGGCGGGTACGCGGCCGGGCGGGACGCCCGCTGAATGGTGGGAACGACTTGCCGCGCGCCTCATTGAGGGCCTCGTGTTCGGGGTGTTCTATTACATTCTGTTCATCGTCCTATGGGCCGCCTTCCGAACTGTCGGCGTGTCCGAGGCGACGGCCGGTCGCCCGCCCGGGGCGGCGGCCTGGTTCCTGGCCGGGCTGGGATATACCGCCTATGAGTGGGCGGCTCTTTCCGGCGCCGGCCGCACGTTCGGCAAAGCGATCATGAAGATTCGGGTGGCGCCGCCCGGCCTTCCTCGGGCGGCACTGCTGAAACGTGCCCTGGTGTATCCCGGCCCGGTCATGCTGATGGGTATTCCGCTGGTCAATCTGCTGGGCGGAATCTACGTGTTCGCCGTGGGGATGCTCATCTTGATCGACAAGCCACTGCAGCGTGGGCCGCATGACCGACTGGCCGGAACGCTCGTCGTCAAAGATCTTCGTTGAGGCATGCGTACCTGCGGCGATGCCATTCAGCAAAATTTTCGCTTGATCCGGTAAGGAGCCTGGAGAGACTGGCATTAGGCTATGGGGCAACCAGGGCGGCCCGATGTCGGTGGTCCTGTCAGGCGTGGAGCGCTCGCGTGCCGCTATGGTCGTGAGCGGATGCCTGTTGACCTAGAGCGGCATGAGGCCCGCTCATGCTCCCGCGCCCGTGGTGCATAAAGGGAGCCCTCTGAAACCCCCGTCCGCTGTGGAGGCGAGGACGAATGCAAGCCGTTACAGACGTATTGTCGGCGCTCATCCCCCCGGTGGTGGTCGGCGGCGCCTTCATCTTTGGCGTCGTGAAGTTGGTGCGGTGGGAGGCGGCCGGGCGCAGGTCAAACCGGCCGGATGAGGCCGAGAACGGCAACTGATCCACGCTGAGCGGCCAGTCAGCCGAATCTCCGCACCGCTGAATTGTCTTAGCGCCTTTCCGGGTATATGTTTGGGCCAGCGAATGAAACAATGCTCCGGGAAAGGATTGCGTAGATGGCCAAGCAGATCCAGGAGATTCTCATCGATGACCTCGATGGGGGCGAGGCCAATGAGACGGTCAGCTTCGCCATTGACGGCTCCTCCTATGAGATTGACCTCAGCGACCTGAACGCCAAGAAGCTCCGGGACGCCCTCTCGCCTTTCGTTCAGCACGCTCGCCGGTCAGGCGCCGTGTCGACGCGGCGGCGCGGGCGCGGCGGCCAGCGGGCGATGAGCCGCGAGAAGAGCTCGGAGATCCGTCAGTGGGCGAAGGCCCATGGCCTGCCGGTCAGTGAGCGTGGCCGTATCGCCTCCACCGTCGTCGAGCAGTACGAGCGGGCCCACTGAGCGACGCGGACCATGCGCTTATGGCGCTCGCCCAGGACCCCGGCGAACGCCATAAGCGCATGATCATTTATGCGCCTCTCAAATACTGGACGTCTGGCGCCCTTATGGATCTTGGTATCGCCGGGTGAGCCGGTATTTGGGGCCTGACGCCCGTTCTCCTTCCCGTCGCCGAATGCCGCAGGCGCAAGCCCTTTTGCCCGGGCGCTCTCCGGACGCTGTTTCTTCGCCGTGGCCCGTCCCATCCGACGGGCCGTCCTCCCGCGCAAATCCGGCCCGCCGGCCCGGCCGCCTGGTGACAGGCCCGGCGGGCGGTCTCCAGGCCACTGGTAACCGGGCTGACCAGACCATGGATTTCACCGCAGGCGGGCCCGTTCATGAACGATTGGCCGCCCTTTGACGCGGCACGTAGGATGTTGACGCAGGGGTTTCGGACACGGCTCACGTCATGTGCGGGCGGGCGCCACTCCCGGGCCGGTTACCACACGGCGTCCGGCGGCGTCCGATGACAAGGTGATCGGACGACCGTCCACGCGGATCCATCCCCTGCAGGAGCGGCGAATTGGAGTCGCTTCCCCGAGCCCCCTAAACATCGTTCGCTTGCGGCGTATCGGGAACATGTCACCCCCGAACGGTAGTTGGATAGAGGGTGAACGCCCTGCTCTCGGGGAACGTCTCTGCTATAGAGCGTGTCAGCGGCAGTGGGCACGGTTCGCCGAGCCAGGGCTAGCATGCGGGATGACGGGACCGGACTAAACCGGCCTGACTGACCGCTCTGTGAGGAGCGACGAGATGTTCGAGAGGTTCACCGACCGAGCGAGGCGGGTTGTCGTCCTGGCGCAAGAAGAAGCCAGGATGCTCAACCACAACTACATCGGCACTGAGCACATTCTTCTTGGTTTGATCCACGAAGGAGAAGGCGTAGCCGCCAAGGCTCTGGAGAGCCTCGGCATCAGCCTTGAAGGAGTGCGCCAGCAGGTCGAGGAGATCATCGGCCAGGGCCAGTCGGCTCCGTCGGGGCACATTCCGTTCACCCCGCGGGCCAAGAAGGTTCTTGAGCTGTCGCTCCGTGAGGCTCTGCAGCTGGGCCACAACTACATCGGCACCGAGCACATCCTGCTCGGGCTCATCCGCGAGGGTGAGGGTGTGGCGGCTCAGGTGCTGGTCAAGCTTGGAGCCGATCTCAACCGTGTCAGGCAGCAGGTCATCCAGTTGCTCCACGGCTACCAGGGCAAGGAGCCGGCCGCCGCGGGCGGCCCGCAGGAGTCGGCCCCGTCGACCTCCCTGGTGCTCGACCAGTTCGGCCGCAACCTGACCCAGGCCGCCCGCGAGGGCAAGCTGGATCCGGTCATCGGCCGCGAGAAGGAGATCGAGCGGGTCATGCAGGTCCTCTCCCGGAGGACCAAGAACAACCCCGTTCTCATCGGCGAGCCCGGCGTCGGCAAGACCGCCGTCGTCGAGGGCCTGTCGCAGAAGATCGTCAGGGGCGAGGTGCCCGAGACGCTGAAGGACAAGCAGCTCTACACGCTTGACCTCGGCGCCCTGGTCGCCGGCTCGCGCTACCGCGGTGACTTCGAGGAGCGCCTGAAGAAGGTGCTCAAGGAGATCCGCACGCGCGGCGACATCATCCTGTTCATCGACGAGCTGCACACGCTCGTGGGTGCGGGCGCCGCCGAGGGCGCGATCGACGCCGCCAGCATCCTCAAGCCGATGCTGGCCCGAGGCGAGCTGCAGACCATCGGTGCCACGACCCTCGACGAGTACCGCAAGTACCTCGAGAAGGACGCGGCGCTGGAGCGGCGCTTCCAGCCGATCCAGGTGGCCGAGCCCTCCCTCAGCCACACGATCGAGATCCTCAAGGGTCTTCGCGACCGCTACGAGGCGCACCACCGGGTGTCCATCACCGATGGCGCGCTGGTGGCCGCCGCGCAGCTGGCCGACCGCTACATCAGCGACCGCTACCTTCCCGACAAGGCGATCGACCTCATCGACGAGGCCGGCTCGCGGATGCGCATCCGCCGGATGACCGCTCCGCCGGACCTGCGCGAGTACGACGAGAAGATCGCCAACGTCCGCCGCGACAAGGAGTCCGCGATCGACGCGCAGGACTTCGAGAAGGCGGCTGCCCTCCGCGACCAGGAGAAGCAGCTCCAGCTCAAGCGTGAGCGGCGCGAGAAGGAGTGGAAGGCCGGCGACATGGACGTCGTCGCCGAGGTCACCGAGGAGCTCATCGCCGAGGTCCTCGCCACGGCCACCGGCATCCCGGTCTTCAAGCTGACCGAGGAGGAGTCGCAACGCCTGCTCCGCATGGAGGACGAGCTCCACAAGCGGATCATCGGCCAGGACGACGCCATCAAGGGCCTGTCGCGGTCCATCCGGCGTACCCGCGCCGGTCTGAAGGACCCGCGGCGTCCCGGCGGCTCGTTCATCTTCGCCGGCCCGTCCGGCGTCGGTAAGACCGAGCTGTCCAAGGCTCTGGCGGAGTTCCTGTTCGGCGACGAGGACGCGCTGATCAGCCTGGACATGTCGGAGTTCATGGAGAAGCACACCGTCTCGCGGCTGTTCGGCTCGCCTCCCGGCTACGTCGGGTACGAGGAGGGCGGTCAGCTCACCGAGAAGGTGCGGCGCAAGCCGTTCTCCGTGGTCCTGTTCGACGAGATCGAGAAGGCCCACCCCGACATCTTCAACTCGCTGCTGCAGATCCTGGAGGACGGTCGCCTGACCGACGCCCAGGGCCGCGTGGTGGACTTCAAGAACACGGTCATCATCATGACCACCAACCTCGGCACCCGGGACATCTCCAAGGGCATCGGGGTCGGGTTCGCCAAGTCCAACGACACCGAGTCCAACTACGAGCGGATGAAGGGCAAGGTCCAGGAGGAGCTCAAGCAGCACTTCCGGCCCGAGTTCCTCAACCGTGTCGACGACATCGTGGTCTTCCACCAGCTGACGCCGCTCGAGATCATCCAGATCGTGGATCTGATGCTCGCGCAGGTCGAGGCCCGGCTGAAGGACCGCGACATGGGGCTCGAGGTCTCGCCCGAGGCCAAGCAGCTGCTGGCCGACCGCGGTTACGACCCGGTCATGGGCGCCCGTCCGCTGCGGCGCACCATCCAGCGCGAGCTGGAGGACTCGCTGTCGGAGAAGATCCTGTACGGCGAGCTCCGTCCGGGGCAGGTCATCAAGGTGGCCATCGAGGGCGAGGGCGACAACGCGAAGTTCACCTTCGTGGGTGAGAACGCGCCGGCCCACGTTCCGGACTCGGCCGCCGCGATCGCGGGTTCGATCCAGAACTGACGCCCCTAAGGGCGCACCGAAGCCCCCGTGTGACTCGCTCACACGGGGGCTTCTCCTTTTCCGGCCGTCTCCTTGTCTACCGCCTCTTTCGGGCCGTCTCCTTTCGGGCTGCCCCTTTCCGGCTGTCTCCTTTTCCGGCCGTCTCTGGTGGGGTCTCGCGCGGCGACCCGGGGCCGCGGGCTCTGTCCCGCCGGTCAGGCGCGGTGCCCGGAGCCGCGGCGCGGCCTGTTTCACGGCCCGTTGCGGAATTGTTGGCCCGAAAGTGTGCCCGCGACGCCGAGTAGTACTACTCTGTGTAGAGCAGCACCAAGTCTCCCCCAAGTAAGCAGAAAGATCGTTGTCCTGGGGTGTGGCTGCTCCCTGGGGAGTACGAGGCAGTCAACCCAGGGCGGACGCGCACGTCAGCCGGAGCGGGCATGCTCGGCAGCGTCCGCGCGCTCCCTGACCGGGTGATGCCAACGATCAATGCCAAGCCGTGGAGGAAACCGATGCGCCTGCGTCACGACGACGGAACGCTCGTGCACCTCGCCTACAACGCGGGCGTCCACCCCGCCGAGGACCTGGAGAACCTGATCGCCCACCTGACCCGCTACGCAGTGCCGGTGCGCAGGCGGTTGGGCGTCGAGCGGATGGGCATCGGTCTGTGGCTGTCGCCGAGCGTGGCCGACCACCTCACGGCCGACCGCATCGAGCTCGTACGGCTGCGCCGCTCCCTGGAGGAGCGCGGCCTGGAGGTCGTGAGCCTGAACGGAACGGGCGGCCGCAACCAGGAGGTCCCCGGCCCCGACTGGGCCAAGCCCGAGCGCTACCGCTACACGATGGCGCTGGCCAAGATCCTCGCCTTCCTGCTGCCCGAGGACGTCCGGTTCGGCAGCATCTCCACCATCCCGATCGGCTGGCGGCGCGACTGGCCGGCCGACCTGCACGCCATCGCCACGCGCCGCCTGGAGCGGCTGGCCCGCGAGCTGCGCGGCATCTACAGCGTCACGGGCAAGACCATCCGCGTCGGCTTCGAGCCGTGGCCGGGCTGCGTCCTGGAGACGACCGAGCAGGCGCTGGAGCGGGTGTGTGGCATCGACTCCGAGCACCTGGGAGTCTGCCTCGACGCCTGCCATCTGGCCTGCGGCTCCGAGGAGGCCGGGGCGGCGCTGCGCGGCCTGGCCGCCGCCGGGGCGCCGGTGGTCAAGCTCGGGCACGTCCACAATCACACGGGTGAGACGCCCAGCACGGGCGCGGTCCTGCACGACACGCTCACGGCCATGCTGTCGGGCGCGGTCAGTGGCAGCGCCCACATCGAGGTGGAGACCCACAACCTCGCGGTCCCCGGCCGCGCCAAGGGCCCAGGCGCGCTGGTGTCGATGCTGGCGCAGGAGCTCGACTGGGCCCGCACGAACCTCACGGGCCTGGGCCTCCAGCTCGCCGCCTGACGCCGCGGCTCGACATGCGGTTCGCGACGTGACGCCGCAGCTCGTGACCTGATGTCGCGGTTCGCCGCCTGACGCTGCGGCTCGCCACACGAAGCCCACGGTCGGCTCAGGACGTCCGGATTCGTCCTCGGAGGGCGTCAGAGGGAGCCGAACCAGCCCGGCATGTCCAGGCGGAACATGTCGGGCGGAGTGACCTTCCGCAGGTCCGCCTCCAGTGCCCGCAGTCGCTCCTCGCCCAGCTCGGCGGCCCATCGCGCCCGCAGGTCGGCGAAGATGCGCGCCGAGCGGACGAGGACGTCCACCCCGTGGGGCGTGAGGCGGACGATCTTGCGCCTGGTGTCGTCCGGGTCCACGGTGCGCTCCACGTAGCCGACGCGTTCGAGCGTCTCGATGGTCTTGCCCGCGGCCTGCTTGGAGACGCCGAGGAGACGGCCGAGCTCCACGGCGGTGGTGCCGCCCGCGCCGATGGCTTGCAGGACGAACCCGTGCAAGGGCCGGGCATGCGGATGCCCCTGCCTGGCCAGCTCGGCGTGGAGCTCGTCGATGAGCACCCTGAAGCCCAGCAGGAGGCGTAGGGGAAGCTCGAAGCCCGGGACATCACTTGACACGATAGACAACCTGGTTAACTATATGGACAACGACATTGTCTATCTTAGTGGAGTGGCCGATGGCTGTCATTCGTGACTCGCAGGCCCGCCGATCCGAGACGCCGGGTGGCGTGATGACCACGCTGGCCTCGCCCACGCAGGGCGACGCCACGCGGTCGATCTGGCGCGTGGACGCCAAGCCGGGCGCCGAGGGACCGGTGCACGACTTCGACTCCGAGCAGGTGTGGACGTGGCTCGCCGGGGCGGCGACGGTGGAGCTGGGGGAGGAGACGTTCGATGTGGGGGCCGGGGACACGGTGGTGATGCCCCCGCACACGCGGCGGCGGGTCCTGGCCGACGCCGCCCAGGGCTACACCGTGATCGTCACGGCGCCGGCCGGCGCCCGCGCCATCACAGCCGACGGCGCCGACTTCGGCGTCCCCCCGTGGATCGCCTGAGTCCGGCCCTTTCCGTACGCCTGAGCCCTCTGCCCCTCCACATGCCTCGCCCGTGCGCTTGACCTCCTGAAACCTCCGATCCTCCAGTGGGCGGTGAGGCCAGGTGCGGGGGAGGACGCCTGATCCGCCGGTGGGCGGGGAGGTCAGGTGCGGGGGAGGACGCCCGATCCGCCGGTGGGTGCAAGGTCAGGTGTGGGGGAGGCGGTAGGTGCCGTCGTCGAGGTGCTCGGCCAGGCCGTCGGTGATGAGGCCGTCCAGGGCGCGTTCGCGCTGCACCGCGTCGTCCCACACCACGTCCAGCGCCTCCTTCGGCACGGGGCCGTGTGCCGCGCGCAGCACCGCGAGCAGGCGGCCCCGGCACTGCCGGTCCGTGCCCGCGTACGTCTGACCCTTGCGGGCCGGCCCCGCGTGCGGCGGCTTGCCGGCGAGCCGCCAGGCGCAGACCTGCGTGATCGGGCAGTCGGCGCAGCGGGGGCCGCGGGCCGTGCACACCAGCGCCCCCAGCTCCATGACCGCCACCCCCCACCGGGGCGCCCCCAGCTCGGGCAGGAGCGCTTCGGCCAGCCGCCGCTCGGCGGCCGACGTGGCCACCGGAGGGTACTCCTCGCCCCGCACGGCCCGGGCGAACACGCGGCGCACGTTCGTGTCCAGGACCGCGTGGCGGCCACCGTACGCGAAGCTGGCGACCGCGGCGGCGGTGTACTCGCCGATGCCCGGCAGCGACAGCAGTGTGGCGTGGTCGGACGGCACCTCGCCGCCGTGCTCCTCGGTGATGGCGCGGGCGCAGGCGTGCAGCCGCAGTGCGCGGCGCGGGTAGCCGAGCCTGCCCCAGTGGCGCACGGCCTCGCCCGGCGGCTCGGCGGCCAGGGCCTCGGGGGTGGGCCAGCGCTCCATCCACTCGTGCCATATCGGAAGCACGCGTACGACGGGGGTCTGCTGGAGCATGATCTCGCTGACGAGCACGCCCCAGGGGGTCGCGTCGGCGGCGCGCCACGGGAGATCCCGGGCGTTGGACTCGTACCATTCCAGAATGGGTACGTGTAGGAGGTTCAGCTCAACCACGCGCCCCAGCGTATGCCGAGACTGAACTCATCGGCGTGTCGTCACGCTTAGTAGCCGTACCATTACCATGCTGTGTGTATGGACCCGGAAACGATGCGTGGCGACGGCGGCGACGGTGGCGGTGACGTCTACTGGCGGCGGCGGATGAGCGTGCTCATCGCAGTGCTGGTGGTCGTCGCCGTGGTGGCATGGGCGTGCTCCAGCGGCTCCAGCGGGCCGCAGCGCACTTCCAGCGCCGAGTCCTCCGCGAGCGCCTCGCCCTCAGTCGACCCCCTGCTGGCCGGATTGCGCACCCTCGCGCTCGGCACGGCCACCCCGACGCCCCAGCCGAGTCCCGGCATGACCAGCCCGTCGGCGTCGGCGTCAGCCGCGGCGGGGGCGGGGGCGAACAAGCCCGACCGGCCGGGACAACTGTGCGCCGAGGGCGACCTGGTGCTGAGCCTGCAGGGCAAGCAGGACGTCTACACCGGTAGCGCGTGGCCCAACTTCCTGGTCACTCTGGTCAACACCGGCCCCGCCATGTGCCGTGCCGACGTGGGGCCGCGCGCCCTGGAGATCCGTATCACCTCGGGCGAGGACCGCATCTGGTCCACGGCCGACTGCGTGAGCGGGCCCGCCGCCGAGGTGCGGGAGCTGGAGCGTGGCATCCCGTACGTCCGCACCCTCGACTGGGACCGGCGCCGCTCCAGCGAGGACTGCCGGACCACCCCGGCCGCGGCCTTGCCGGGCACGTACGTGGCGGTGGCGCGCATGGGGAAGCTGCGCAGCCCCAAGGGGGTCTTCCACCTCAGATGACCGAAGGCGGGCCGCCAAGGCACGTCTGGAAGGCCGGGCCGCCAAGGCACGTCTGGAAGGCCGGGCCGCGAAGGCGGGGCGGCGAAGCCGGGTCTACGAAGCCGGGATCTCGAAGGTGGGTGGGCGGGCCGGGCGTGTCAGACGTAGCGTTCGAGGATGGACGACTCGGCCAGGCGGGACAGGCCCTCGCGGACGCTGCGGGCCCGTGACTCGCCGACGCCGCCGACGGCCTGCAGGTCGTCGATGCTGGCCGCGAGCAGCTTCTGCAGCCCGCCGAAGTGGTTGACCAGGCGGTCGACCACCGTGGCCGGCAGCCGGGGGACCTTGGCCAGCAGGCGGAAGCCGCGCGGGCTGACCGGCGTGTCGAGCGTCTCGCCGCCGTCGTGGCCGAGGATGCGGGACACCGTCGGCAGGTCGAGCAGCGCGCTGCCGGACAGCTCGTCGAGGTCGTGCATGGCCTCCGACAGGTGCCGGGTGCGCCGCCCCGACGGGGCCGGAAGGTAGTCGCGCACCACCAGCTCCCGCTCGGAGTCGACGCCGGCCACCAGCTCGTCGAGCTGGAGCGACAGCAGCCGGCCGTCGGTGCCCAGCTCGACCACGTAGCCCTTGATCTCGTCGGAGATGCGCCGGACCATCTCCAGCCGCTGGGCGACGGCCGCCACGTCCCGAACGGTCACCAGGTCCTCGATCTCCAGGGCCGACAGCGTGCCGGACACCTCGTCGAGGCGGTGCTTGTAGCGCTCCAGGGTGGCCAGGGCCTGATTGGCCTTGGACAGGATCGCCGCCGACTCCTCCAGGACGTAGCGGATGCCGTCGAGGTAGAGGGCGATGATCCGCATCGACTTGCTGATCGCGATGATCGGCAGGCCGGTCTGCCGGGCCACGCGCTGGGCGGTGCGGTGGCGGGTGCCGGACTCGTCGGTGGGGATGGCCGGGTCGGGGACGAGGTGGACCGCGGCGCGCACGATCTTCTGGTCGCCGCTCACCACGATCGCGCCGTCCATCTTGGCCAGCTCGCGCAGGCGGGTGGCGGAGAACTCGACGTCGAGCTCGAAGCCGCCGCTGCAGAGCTGATCGACCTCGCGGTTGTAGCCGAGCACGATCAACCCGCCGGTCTGCCCGCGCAGGATCCGCTCCAAGCCGTCGCGCAGCGGTGTGCCCGGGGCCACCGCGGCCAGGGCTTCGCGACGGCGGTCGTCCAGACTCCTGTCGTTTGGCACCAGACCCCCGTGTCGAAATAGTCGAGTCCAGCTTAGCGGCGCTATGTGACGTGTGTGAGAGCGTCCCAGACGTTCTCCGCCTCCACCACCTCGAATCCGGGGGCGAACGTGACCGGCCCGACAGGCACGAGAGAGCGCTGCCCGTCGCGCTTTCGGCCGCCTTCTTCGAGGGAGCCCGCGGGCACCAGGCCCCGGCGGAAGCCCAGTCTGGCGGCCTCGCTGAGCCGCCGCCGCACGTCCTTGACCGGCCGCAGCTCGCCCGCGAGACCCACCTCGCCCAGGGCGACGAGCCCGGCCGGGAGCGGCTTGTCGCCGGCGGCGCTGGCCACCGCGAGCATCACGGACAGATCGACGGCCGGGTCGGCCAGCTTGATGCCGCCCACGGTCGCGGTGAACACGTCGCAGCCGCCGAGCTTGGCGTTCAGGCGGCGCTCCAGCACGGCGAGGACCATCTGCACGCGGTAGGTGTCGAGGCCGGAGGAGGTGCGCCGGGGCTGCTGCGCCTCGGTGCGGGCGACCAGGGCCTGCACCTCGGCCGGCAGCGGGCGGGTGCCCTCGACGGTCACGGTCACGCAGGTGCCCGGCACCGGCCTGCTGCGCCGGGAGACGAACAGCCCGCTGGGGTCGGTGATGCCCTCGATGCCGCGCTCGTGCAGGTCGAAGCAGCCGACCTCGTCGGTCGGGCCGAACCGGTTCTTGATGGCGCGGACCATGCGCAGCCTGGAGTGGCGGTCGCCCTCGAAGTTGAGGACGACGTCTACCAGGTGCTCCAGGGTGCGGGGGCCGGCGATGGAGCCCTCCTTGGTGACGTGGCCCACGAGGACGGTCGCCATGTTGCGCTCCTTGGCCAGGCGCACGAGGTTGGCGGCGACCTCGCGGACCTGGGTGACCCCGCCGGGCACGCCCGTGGTCTGGGCGGAGCCGACGGTCTGCACCGAGTCGACCACGAGCAGCCGGGGCTGGACCTTCTCGACGTGGGCCACCAGGGCCGACAGCTCGGTCTCGGCGGCGAGGTAGAGCTGGTCGCGGATGGCGCCGATGCGGTCGCCGCGCAGGCGGACCTGCGCGGCCGACTCCTCGCCGGTGACGTAGAGGACGGTGTCGCGCTCGGCCATCCGGGCGGCGGCCTCCAGCAGCAGCGTGGACTTGCCGATGCCCGGCTCGCCGGCCAGCAGGATCACCGCGCCGGGCACCAGGCCGCCGCCGAGCACCCGGTCGAGCTCGCTCACCCCGGTGGTGCGGGCGGCCGCCACCTCGGCCTTGACGTGGCCGATCGGCATCGCGGGGGCGGTGGTGGCGCCGGCCTGGACGACGTGGACGCCGGCGCGGGCGCCCTCCTCGTCGACCGTGCCCCACGCCTGGCACTCGCCGCACCGGCCCACCCACTTGGTGGTGCGCCAGCCGCACTCGGCACAGCGGTATCCGGGCTTGGGGGCAGTCTTGGCCATGCGGAGCAGGCTAGCGGCCCCCACCGACAATCGCGGGCAGGCGGACCGTCACGCCAGGCCGAGGTCGTTGACCAGCATGCGCTTGGGGCGGGCGCCGATGACCTGCCGCACCGGCTCGCCGTTCTCGAACAGCAGCAGCGTCGGCAGGCTGAGCACGCCGTACCGGGTCATGATGTCGGGGTTCTCGTCGGTGTTGAGCTTGCCGATGGTCAGGCCGTACTCCGCCTCGATCTGCTCCAGCACCGGTGCGACCATGCGGCACGGCCCGCACCACTCGGCCCAGAAGTCGACCAGGACGGGCTTGTCGCTGCTCAGGACCTGCTCGTCGAAGTTCTCGGTGGTCAGGGTGATCATTTCTCTCCTCGGGTGAAGCAGCCGGAGCAGGACTCGCCGAGCTGGGCCGCGACCTCGGCGCGGCGGGCGAGCAGGGTACGGATGTCCTCGTCGATCTCGGCCAGCTTGCGGCGGTAGACCTCGGCGGACTCCTGGCAGGAGCCGCCCGTGGCGTGGCCGGCGCGCAGGCAGTCGACGAACGGCCGGGTGTCCTCCAGCGTGAAGCCGACCGACAGCAGCGTGCGGATCTCCGACACCAAACGGACGTCGTCCTCGGCGTACTCGCGGTAGCCGTTGACGCTCCGCCGGGAGGTGATCAGCCCGTTCTGCTCGTAGTAGCGGAGCGAGCGGGTGCTCGCACCGGTACGTCCGGCCAGCTCTCCGATGCGCATGACGACACGGTAAACCTTGACGTCGGTGTCAAGGTCAAGGGGTCAGAACAGGCGCCAGCGCAACACGTTGGGGTAGGCCAGCTCCACCCCCGGCGTCTCCGCGATCGCCTGCTCGGCCACGGCCGGGGCGAACTCGATGCGCAGCACCGCCTCCAGGTCCGCCCGCCGCTCGAACACCATGCGCAGGTCGAGCTCCTGCCGCTGCCAGCCGTGCCGCGTCCAGAACGCCTCCACCTCCCGCGCCGAGTACGCCGGAACCGTGCGCGAGAACCAGCGGCCGAACGCGCCGCGGCCCGCGTCGAGGTCGATGACGAAGGCCGCGCCGCCGCGCCGCACCACCCGGGACAGCTCGCGCAGCCCCGGCTCGCAGCCCGGGCCGAAGAAGTACGCCCACCGCGCGATGGCCACGTCCACCGACATGTCCGGCAGCGGCAGGTCCTGCGCGGTGGCGGCGCGCACCTCCACGCCGGGCAGCCCGGCGCAGCGGCGGCGGGCCAGCGTCACCAGGTCGCCGTGCGGCTCGACCCCGACGACCCGGGCCGCCGTGGCCGACAGGCCGGGCAGGTGGTAGCCGGTGCCGCAGCCGATGTCGAGCACGGTCGCGCCGTCCCACGGCCGGATCGCCCGCATGGCCGCCTCGGCGGCGCCGTCGGGGTCCACGGCGCGGTTCTCCAGCTCGTACAGCTGCGGGGTGTTCCAGATGTTGGGGCTGGGAATGGCTCCTTTTGCGATCCGGGGCATGACCCAACCGTAGGGGGCGCGCACCAGAATCCCGTCACCGGCTTAGGCTGGCAACGTGGCTGACGTCATCCGCGTGCCCAATGCGAAGATCGCATTGTCCACCGCCTCGGTATATCCGGAACGCACTCCTGACGCGTTCGAGCTCGCCGCGCGCCTGGGCTACGACGGTGTCGAGATCATGGTCGGCGCCGACCCCGTGAGCCAGGACATCGACGTGATCGAGCGGCTGTCGGACCACTACCACGTGCCCGTGCTGGCCATCCACGCCCCGTGTCTGCTGGTCACGCAGCGCGTGTGGGGGCGCGACCCGTGGGCCAAGCTGGTCAGGGCCCGGCAGGCGGCCGAGCGGCTCGGCGCGTCGGCGGTCGTGGTGCATCCACCGTTCCGCTGGCAGCGCGAGTACGCCCGCGACTTCGAGACCGGGCTCGCCCGCATGCGCGACGAGACCGACGTGGTCTTCGCGGTGGAGAACATGTTCCCGCTGCGCGCCAGGAACAACGACGTCGTCCCGTACTCCCCCGACTGGAACCCGATCGACTACGACTTCCCGCACGTCACCCTGGACCTGTCGCACACGGCCGTGTCGGGCTCCGACGCGATGGAGATGGCCACCAAGCTCGGCGACCGCCTGGCGCACCTGCACCTGGCCGACGGCCTGGGCGTGACGAACAAGGACGAGCACCTGGTGCCGGGGCGCGGCAGCCAGCCGTGCGCGCCGATCCTGGAGCGTCTGGCGGGCAACGGCTACACCGGGCTGGTGGTGCTGGAGATCAACACGCGCAAGGCGTCCAGCCGCACGGAGCGGATCGACGACCTCGCCGAGGCGCTGGCGTTCGCCCGCCTCCACCTCGCGGCCTCGGCATGACGGTCAAGAGGGGCCCCGGCCGCAGGCCGGGCTCGGCCGACACCCGGGGCGAGATCCTGGCGGCGGCCCGGCGGGTGTTCGCCGAGAAGGGGTTCGACAAGGCGACCGTGCGCGGCATCGCCCGTGAGGCGCAGGTCGACCCCGCGCTGGTGCACCACTACTTCGACACCAAGGAGGGCATGTTCGCGGCGGCGATGCGGCTGCCGCTGACGCCCGAGCAGGTGGTGCCGGCGCTGCTCGAAGGCCCTCGCGAGGAGCTCGGGGAGCGGCTGGTCCGGCTGATCCTCGCCGTGACCGCCACACCGGAGACCCGCGAGCCGCTGATCGCGCTCATCCGCTCGGCGATGACGCACGAGCACGCGGTGACGATGTTCCGGGAGTTCGTCACGAACGCGCTGCTGTTCAGGGTGGCCGACACGCTGGGGGTTCCGCACCTGCGGATCGAGGCGGCGTTCGCGCAGATGTTCGGCGTGCTGATGGCCCGTTACGTGCTCAAGCTGGAGCCGATGGCCGGGGCCGATCCGGAGGAGCTGGTGGAGCTGCTGGCGCCGACGATCCAGGGCTACTTCACGGCGTAGAGCATTGTTCTGTAACGGCCCGTGGCCGTAGGGTGGGTCGCGTTACCCCAGAAATGTTACCGATGGGTAGGATTCTGGGGGCAGCCTGGTCGTCGCGTGCTCGACCGGCACTCGTACGCTGGCAGCCAACGTCGTCTGTGGGAGGACCCGTGCTCTGGGTAGCCATCATCGGACTCGTCATGACCGTCCTGGCGGTGGCCGTGGCGGGCCGTCGGGCGCTGTTCCTCTACAAGCTCGCCACCGTGGGCCCCCCCGCCCTCGAACGCGTCGAGTACGCCAAGGCGCACGCGGGCGAGGAGGTCAAGGCGCAGCTCGTCGAGGTGTTCGGCCAGAAGAAGCTGCTGAAGTGGACGCCGTCCGGCGTCGCGCACTTCTTCGTGATGTGGGCGTTCTTCATCCTGCTGACCGTCTACATCGAGGCGTACGGCGCGATCGTGCAGGGCGCGATCACCGGCCGCCCCGACTTCCACATCCCGCTCGTCGGCCAGTGGCCGGTGCTCGGGTTCCTGCAGGACTTCATCGCCGTCGCGTGTCTCCTGGGCCTGGTGGCGTTCGCCGTCATCCGGATCAAGAACTCGCCCAAGACGCTGGGACGCGGCTCGCGCTTCTCCGGCTCGCACCTGAGCGGGGCGTGGCTCGTCCTGTTCATGATCTTCAACATCATCTGGACGCTGTTCCTGGCCCGCGGCGCGTCGGCGGCCAACGGCAACTTCCCCTACTCCTCGGGCGCGTTCGTCTCGCTGGGCCTGGGGAACGTGCTGCCGGACAGCGCGCTGCTGGAGGAGATCGCGCTGCTCCTGCACATCGGCTTCATGCTGGTGTTCCTGGTGATCGTGGTCAACTCCAAGCACCTGCACATCTTCACCGCGCCGCTCAACGTGCTGTTCTCCCGCCGCCCCGACGGCCTGGGCGGCGCGCCGGAGTTGCGCGTGGACGGCAAGCCGGTGGACTTCGAGGACGAGGACCTCGACCCCGAACGGCTGGGCCGCGGCAAGATCGGCGACACCACGTGGAAGGGCTTCCTCGACTTCTACTCCTGCACCGAGTGCGGGCGCTGCCAGTCGCAGTGCCCGGCGTGGAACACCGACAAGCCGCTGTCGCCGAAGATGCTCATCCTGGACCAGCGTGACCACGCCTTCAAGGTGGCCCCGTACCTGCTGGCCGGGGCCTCCACCGAGCACGCCGACACCGACGTGCTCGCGCTGCTGGACAAGCCGCTGGTCGGCGAGGACGGCGTCATCCACCCCGACGTGCTGTGGTCGTGCACCAACTGCGGCGCCTGCGTCGAGCAGTGCCCGGTGGACATCGAGCACATCGACCACATCCTCGACATGCGCCGCTACCAGGTGATGGTGGAGTCGTCGTTCCCGTCCGAGGCGGGCGTGATGGTCAAGAACCTGGAGAACAAGGGCAACCCCTGGGGCATGTCCGAGATGAAGCGGGCCGACTGGATCGGGGAGCTCGACTTCGAGGTCGAGGTCGTCGACGAGAAGATGCCCGAGGACGCCGAGTACCTGTTCTGGGTGGGCTGCGCCGGAGCCCTGGAGGACCGGGCCAAGAAGACCACCAAGGCGGTCGCGGAGCTGCTGCACATCGCGGGCGTCAAGTTCGCCGTGCTCGGCCCCATGGAGGCGTGCAGCGGCGACCCGGCCCGGCGCCTCGGCATGGAGTACCTGTTCAACATGCTGGCCCAGCAGAACATCGAGACGCTCAACGAGGCCGGCGTCAAGAAGATCGTCGCCACCTGCCCGCACTGCTTCAACACCCTGGCCAACGAGTACCCCCAGCTCGGCGGCACGTACGAGGTCGTGCACCACACGCAGCTGCTGGCCAAGCTCGTGGACGAGGGCAAGCTGACCCCGATCACCCCGATCGAGGAGAAGATCACCTACCACGACCCGTGCTTCCTCGGCCGCCACAACAAGGTCTACTCCCAGCCCCGCGACATCATGTCCAAGGTGCCCGGCGTGCAGACCCAGGAGATGCACCGCCACAAGGACCGCGGCTTCTGCTGCGGCGCCGGCGGCGCGCGCATGTGGATGGAGGAGCGCATCGGCAAGCGCATCAACACCGAGCGCGTGGACGAGGCGCTGACCACGAATCCCGACACCGTCTCCACCGCGTGCCCGTTCTGCATGGTGATGCTCGGTGACGCCATCAACGAGAAGAAGAACAACGGTGAGGCCAAGGAGTCGCTGGAGGTCGTGGACGTTGCCCAGCTCTTGATCAAATCCGTGAAAACCCCTACCTGACACCGAAAAGTCGGACTCCTCCACAGGTAATGTGGAGGAGTTCCGCATGTCAGAGGACACCCTCGGAAGAAATCCGCCATCCACATAACGGGAAAATCACGGTAACCTCAACGTCGCATGGCTTCATTCGACGGGGAGGGGGCTCGCGATGCGCGTCGTGGTCACAGACGCGGAAGTCACGCTCGCCGATGTGCTCTCCCTCCGCCTGGCCATGGAGGAGTCCCTGAGCGACGGCACGGAGCTCGTCCTCAGGCACCGGACGACGGGGGTCGAACGTGAGGTCCTGCTCGGCACGCCGGGGGCGCGCGCCGGGGAGGCCACCCTGGCGGTCTCGCTGGCGCCGCTCATGCTGACGGCCGGGCGCTGGGACGCCTACCTGCGGCGCGACGGCAAGCGCGTGCGGCTGCGCAGCGTCGATCCGGGGTTCTCGCTGGACCACCTCGACACGTACGCGCTGTGCAAACGGACCCTCGCCTACCGCTCCTACCGGACGCGCAACGGCTACCTCGCGCTGAAGATCGCCGACGCCGAGCCGATCGCGGAGGTGCGCTCGATCTGGTTCAGGGAGGGCCGCTTCGAGGTGATGGGCCTGCTGGCCTTCACCGGGCTGGAGGACGACGACGCCCGTCACGAGGCCAGGCTCGCCCTCCAGCGCAGGCAGTCCGGCGATCAGATGCGGCGCACCTGGGCGACCGTGCAGGGCGTGCGCTTCCACGCCGCGTTCTCCCTGGTGGACGTGCTCGCGGCCGACCCCGACGGGGCCGGCACCTGGGAGCCCTCGCTGGAGGTCGAGGGCGTGGCCACACCGCTGAAGCTCGGCTCGCGGCTCGACGACGTCGACGGCAAACGCCGCCGCCTGCACTACCCGTCGACCCGGATCGACGGGGTCCCCATCCGCCCCTGCTACACCGCCGACGACGAGCTGCGGATCGAGGTGGGCGGGTGAGGATCACCCTGCTGGTCTCCTCCGCGTACGGCATGCGTGGCGACGTGCGCTCCACCCTCAACCTCGCCACCGCGCTGTCCGAACGCCACGACGTCGAGGTGATCAGCGTCAGGAGGCACAAGGACCGGCCGTTCTTCCCCGTCGGGCCGGACGTGGTCATGCGCTCGGTGATCGACGCCAGGCCGGGCAGCAGGCGTCTCCTGCCGCGCGGGCAGGTGCGCGCGGAGGTGGCGCTCTGGCGGCTGCTGCGCAGCCTCAAGTCCGACGTACTGATCACGACGCGGCCGGCGCTCGGCGTCCAGGCCGCCCGGCACGCCCCGCGCGACCTGCTCAAGATCGCCCGCGAGTGGGGGCGACCTGCTGTTCCCGGACCGGTCAAGCGGTTCTACCCCCGGCTGCACGCGGTCGCCACCGCCACCGACGCGGCCGGCGAGGAGTGGACCCGGCTGCTCGAAGGGCCTCCCGCCGTCCACACCGTCCCCGACGCGCTGCCGGCCGGCCCGTGGCCGCGCTCGCGCATGGACAACCGCATCGTCGCCGCCGGCGGGCGGTGGGTGCCGGTCAAGGGGTACGACCGGCTGATCAGGGCGTTCGCCACCGTGGCCGACAAGCGGCCGGACTGGCGGCTGCGGCTGTACGGCGGCGGCCCCGAGGAACGGCGGCTGCGCGAGCTGGTGCGCGACCTCGATCTGCACAACCACGTCTACTTCATGGGCGTCACCCCCGACCTCGCGGGGGAGTTCGCCAAGGCGTCGATCGTGGCCAACACCTCCCGCAACGGTGACCTCGGGATGACCGTGCTGGAGGCCATGGGCTGCGGGGTGCCCGTGGTGGCCGTCGAGGGCTCGCGAGGGCCGATGGAGTTCGTGGCGACCGGCTACAACGGGGTGCTGGTGCCGGAGGACGACGGCGACGCCGGGCTGGAGATGTTCGCGGCCGCGCTGCTCGCCCTCATCGACGACGAGCGCAGGCGCCGGTCGCTGGCCGCCGGCGCGCTCGACACCGCCCTGCGCCACTCGGCCGCCGAGGTGGCCGTGCAGTGGGAGAAGTTGATCGCGGACCTCAGATGACCGACAGGGATACGGATATCGTGGTGACCATGCACGGCTACACCGGTGACAAGCAGGCATATCTGACGCGGCTCAGGCGCATCGAGGGACAGATCAGGGGCCTGCAGCGGATGGTCGACGACGACGCGTACTGCATCGACGTGCTCACGCAGGTGTCGGCGGCGACCCGGGCGCTCCAGGCGGTGGCGCTGGGGCTGCTGGAGGACCATCTCGCCCACTGCGTGGCCGACGCGATCAACAGCGGCGGTCCCGAGGCCGAGGCGAAGGTCAAGGAGGCGTCGGCGGCGATCGCGCGACTCGTCCGTTCGTAGGAGCTCGTAGGAGGGTGGCCGGCACGACTGACTAGTCATGTCGTGGGAGGTGAGCCACCCCCCGCACCACCGTCCCGGACCCCTCAGGAGTCCGGGACCATGTCATGGTGATCGTTCGTCAATGACTCGCTGAAGTCCGCAATCCGAGCGCGTCGTCGAGCTCGTCCAAGGTCAGCCGCCGCTCGCTGATGGCAACAGCGGTAAGTACCTCGGCGTAGAGCGCAATCTCGTCCAACGCGACACGGTCGTGGACCCGAGAGTCCAGGTCGTCGTGCCCCACCGCGTCGTCCTTCCTTCCGCAGCCCACACCCTCTACGAGGTTACGGCCGGGGGCCTGCGGGCGACATGGCCCATCGGAGTCATTCCTTTGCGCGCCGCCGGGGCCCCACGAGGGTCATTTCCCCAATCAGAGATCACAATTCAGCGGATGGCTGGTGCTTGGCGTCTTAGAACGATATAGGCGAGGTAAGTGAGAAATAACGGTATTAGTGGGTTTAGGAGGGAAGATCATCGCGTTCGTGGACGATCCTGCGCACCAGCGCGGCCTGTCCGGCGAACCCGCGCTCCGGCACCCTTGCCCCCGACACGGCCTGCCACGCCAGCCCCGCCGCGTACGCCGCCCCCAGCACGGCCGCCGCGGTGGCCCGGTCGGGCGGCTCGATCTCGAAGCCCGACGTGACGCGCTGGCGCGGCATCCGTGACAGCACCCGCCGCGCCACCGCCGCCGCCAGCCGCCCGGAGCGCGTCCCCTCTCCGCCGCTCGTCACGGGGTCGCTCCGATCACCCGCTCCCGCCCCACCGGTCCTGCGCGCGTCCTGCCCACCGGTCCTGTGCGGGGCCTGCGCGCCGGTCCTGGACGCGTCCTCCCCGCCGGTACGACGGAGGCCGCCTGACTGGCTGAGGCCGTCGGACTGGCTGAGGCCGCCAGGCCGGCTGAAGTGGCCCGAGCCGGTGCCCGCCGGCCCGCCCGGCGTCCACGCGCCGGTTTCGTCGGCGGGGCTCCACGCGCCGGTGGGGTCCCCGGCTTCGTCCGGTCCGTCCCGCCTCCCGCCGGGGCCGCCCGGGGACCAGGCTCCCGTGGTGTCCAGCGGGTGCGGCGGGGCCCAGGCGCCCGTGGGGGTGCCCAGGGCGCCGGGAGGGCCCGGGAGCGGCTGGGAGGGGCCCAGGACCGCGAAGCCGTCCGGATGCGTCGTCTCCGCCGCCGACGTGCCCGTGAGCCCCGCGCGGGCCAGCTCCTCGTACGCGTGCCGCAGCCGATGGTCCAGCCGCCCCGGCAGCAGCCCCCGGGAGTCGGACAGGTCGGCCAGCAGCGTGGCGGCCGCGCGGGCCGGGTCGCGGGTGAAGGACAGCGCCTCCATCAGGTCGTACACCGTGTGCGCGAAGTGCGCCTCCGGGTCCGTCTCCGGCAGGATCGCCCGCGCCAGCCGGGCCGGGCAGCGGTCGAGCCACGCCAGCCGTACCGACTCGTCGGAGCGCAGCGCGGCGCGGTCGTCGAGGCCGGGCCGTGACAGCGCCGGCTCCACCATCGTGAGCAGCGCCAGCGCGCGCGGCCGGAAGCGCGTGTCGGACAGCAGGATCTGCGCCGTGTCGGCCATGATCGCCGTCAGCCGGAGCGCCTCGCGCGAGCGGCCCCCCCGCAGCCGCTCGGCCACGAGCCGGACCAGGTCCAGCAGCGGCGGCGCGGGCAGCCAGCGCACCCACTCGTCGCCGGGCAGGGGCCGGCGCAGGTACTCGCCGAAGACGGTCAGCAGCCGCTCGTTGCCGTCGAAGGCCGGCGCGTACGCGCACCACATCACCGTGCCCCAGACGGCCGCGACCGTGCTCGGCACGTCACCGGCGAGGATCTCGTCGAACGCCGTCAGCGGGAAGTCCTTCTCCGACCGGCGCCCGGCCGCCCGTACGAGCACCCGGACCTGCTCCGTGAGATGGTCGGGCACGTCCGGTCCGACGAACGCCTGCGTGGAGCCGGGCTCGGCGGCGAAGTCCGGCCCGCGGGGGATCACCCGGGCGGGCAGCACCGCGGCGGCGTGCTCGGCCGGCCGCACCCGCGCTCCCCGCGGCGGCGGGGCCGGGTGCCAGCGGCCGTCGGCCGGGTCGTGCAGGTGCCACCGCGCATGCGCCCCGAACAACCACCGGTCGCCGTCGGGTGTCACCAGCGTCCGCGAGGCGATCGCCTCGGCGCGCACGGGTACGGGAAGGTCCTGCCAGCGGGGGTCCGCGACCATCGCGCGGACGTCCGCTTCCGTGGCGGCGAACGCATCCCAGGGGCGCACGGCGGCCATCGTACTTGCCGTCCGGGGATCATCGACCGCCCATACACGGCAGAATGTCCCACTATGAGGTTGAAGAGGACTGTGATAGTGCTGGTGGCGATGGGACTCGCGGGATGCGGGACGACCACTGCGGCGCAGCCCTCCCCGACCGGCCCCGGCGTGCTCGACGTGGCCAGGGCCTCCCCGCCCGCACCCGGAGGCGAGGTGGGCGGTGCGTCCACCGAGTTCGCCGCGGCGACCGACCTGGCCGCCTGGGTCAAGCTGAGCGACACCGAGAAGGACGTCGACCGCATCGCCAAGCTCGACGTGAACACCACGGTGAAGGGCTCGCTTTACCTGGAGCCCAAGACCTCGACGTGGTTCGACGGCTTCCGTGGTCCGTTCGTGTACCAGGAGCTGGCCGGCGACATCGTCATGCACGCCCGGGTCAAGGTCGAGGGCAAGAAGGGCGCCAAGCCGAAGCGGAAGTTCTCGCTCGGCGGGCTGATGGCCCGGGTGCCCGGCACGTACGACAAGCCGACCTGGATGTCGGTGACCACGGGCACCGCCGAGAAGAGCGGCCAGGTCGAGGCGAAGTACACGCTGAACGGCGGATCCAAGCCGCTGGAGGTCCCCGTCAAGGCGGGCTGGGTCGATCTCGTCCTAGCCAGGGCCGGCCGGCTCGCCGCGGCGTTGTACCGGGAGGAGGGCGGCGCCTGGAAGGTCGCCCGCCGCTGGCCGTCGGAGCTGCCCGAGGTGCTCCAGTGGGGCGTCACCGCGTACACCGACTGGGACAGCTACGCGGCGCTCAAGAAGGACGCGGCGCAGGGCAACGCCAAGCAGATCAAGGGCCTGCCCGACCTGAAGCTGACCGTCGACTTCGTCCACTTCCTGCGCCCCGAGCTGCCGGAGTACGCCGACCCGCTCAACACCGCGTCGGTGTCGGACGCGGCGCTGATCAAGACGTTGACGCCTGCCGGTGCCTGACCGCCTTGGCCATGTAGTTGTCGGGTGTGCGGGCGAAGGAGGCACGGTCGTCGTCGGTGAGCTCGCGGACCACGCGGCCCGGGACTCCCGCGACGAGCACGCCGGCCGGGATGCGCTTGCCCGGGCCGATCACGGCGCCGGCCGCGACCAGAGTGCCGGCGCCGATGCGGGCGCCGCCGAGCACGATCGCGCCGATGCCGACGAGCGCGCCGCTCTCCACGTGGGCGCCGTGGACCATGGCCTTGTGGCCCAGGCTCACGCGCGGCTCCAGGATCGCCGGCTGGCCCGCGTCGGCGTGCAGGCAGCACAGGTCCTGGACGTTGCACTCCTCGGCGATCTCGATCCGCTCGTCGTCCCCGCGCAGGACCGAGCCGTACCAGATGCTGGACGCGCGTCCCACGCGCACCCGTCCGACCACGACGGCGCCAGGCGCTATGTACGCCTCGGGGTGAATGTCGGGGACGGCCCCGCCGTCCAGCGCTGCGATGTACACCCGGCCCATCGTAATTCCCGCTCCACGTCAGGCGTTCCGCTTGCGGACGTGGGCAGATGGCAGGAGAGTCGTTTCCTGACGTCTCGCTGCCAGACCCTCACAACCCGCAGTTTTCCCCCGGCTCACGCAAACCTTTAGGTAACCCCCATGACAAACCAGCACGAGAGCATTCCCGATCTGATGCAAGAGGACACCTTCGAGGTCGTGATGCGCGGCTACAACCGCCGTCAGGTCCACGACTACATGACGCGCACCCGCAACCAGATACGGGATCTCGAGGAACGGCTGGCCAGGGCGATCGAGCAGGCCGAGCAGGGCCGCGTCGAGCTGGCCGAGGCCAGGCGGCGCATGGTCGAGGCGCCGCAGAGCTACGAGGATCTCAGCCCCCGGCTCGCGCAGATCCTCAAGCTGGGCGAGGAGGAGGCCGCCGCCAAGCGGGCCGACGCCGAGACCGAGTCCGCCCAGCTGCGCGAGCAGGCCGCGGAGGAGGCCGAGCGGCTCGTGTCGTCGGCCCGCGCGACCGCCGACGAGATCCTGACCTCCGCCCAGGCCGAGGCGGAGCGGCGGGTGGCCGACGCCACGGCGGCGGCCGAGGGCATGCTGGCGCAGGCCGGCTCCGACGCCGAGGAGCAGCTCACCACCGCCCGCACGGAGGCCGACGAGACCCTGCGGTCCGCGCGGGCCGAGGCCGAGCGGCTGGTCACGGGCGCCGAGCAGGAGGCGGCCCGGCTGCTGGAGTCGGCGAGCGCCGAGGCCGACCGGACCCTGGCCGCCGCCCGCGGCGAGGCGGAGTCGACGCTCGCGGACGCCAACCGGCGCGCGGCCGCGCTGGACGAGCACGCGGGCCGGCGCGTCGAGTACCTCACCAACACGCACTCCGAGGTCGTGCGCCGGCTCAGCGAGATCGGCTCGGTGCTGGGGGACCTGATGCGGACCGAGAACGCGGCCGGACCGCTGGTGGTGGAGCAGGCGGGCCCGCCGCGCGAGCCGGCCCCGGCGCCGGAGGAGCCGCGCGAGCGGGCGCAGGGCGAGCCTGCGCCGGTCGGGCAGGGGCCGGTCGAGCAGGAGCCGGTCGGGCAGGGGCGGGTGGGGCTGGCGCTGGTCGGGCCGGCACCGGTCGAGCAGGTGCCGGCTCAGCAGGAGCCGGAGGCGGTCGGTCCGCTGCTCGGCGCCCCGCAGGAGCCCGTGGACCAGGACGACGTACGCGTCATCGTGGAGGATGACGAGCCGCGACCGGGAACACCGAACGCACCCCTGGTCTCCGACGACACCGACGTGAACCTGGGCCGTCTGTCCGACCTGCGTAAGTAGGCCGGACGCCGGGAAGCCAGGCGCGGCCCTGAGGTCGTGGCCATGGAGAGCGGAAGCCTCCGCCCCCGATCGGGTCGGAGGCTTCCGCGCACATGGCCCCGTTGGTGGCCCGGTGCCGGGGCCGCCGAGACGCTGGACCCGGCACCGGGCTGCTCGTGCGCGCCCCCCGGCCGGTGTGCGGCCGGGGCGCGCGTCAGGAGGGCGCGGGCCCGGCGCGCCGCCCCGGGTCCCCGGCCGCGCCCTGCGGATCACCGGCCCTGATCTCCTGCTCCCGGATCCGCTCGCGCAGGTCGTCCGGGTCGTCCGCGTCGATGGTCATCGCGCATCCGGCGTCGCGCTGCGCGTCGCTGAGTGGCTGGTGGCGTGTCGCCCACCAGCGGCCCGCGTCGCTCCGCCAGATGGTCCACTGGGAGAACTCCCGGGCGATGTCGGCGAGGTGCCGGTCAAAGGACATGCGCGTCATCCCTCCGGGGCCTCCTGCGAGGTTCCATCTCCTTGAAGGGTGCGCGTGTTCTCTAGAGAAGTAAATGATCGCAAAGGACAGGTCAACCTATCGCTTGACAACCTTGCTTGACCTAGGCGTCGAAGTCGTACTGGAGTACGTAGGCGGCGGAGTCCAGGACCATCTCGTTGTACTCGACCGGCACGCCGCTCGACGTGTACGCCGTGCGGGCGATCACGATCACGGGTGTGCCGCCCGGCAGGCCCAGCAGCTCGCTCTCCCTCGGCGCGGGCATGCGGGCCCGGATCTCCTCGGTGAAGTGCGCCGGCGCGAGCCCGAGGTCGCGCAGCCTGGCGTAGACGCCGCCCGCCCCGGTGTCGGGCAGTGTGATGGCGCTGCCCTCGACCGCCCGTGCGGGGAAGTACGAGGTGGCGAGCTGCACCGGCCGCCCGTCGACCGAGTAGCGCCGCCGCCTGATCCACGCCTGGCGGCTGTCCAGCACCTCGGCCACGTCCTCGGGGGCCTCCTCGCTGAGCACCTCCACCTCGTCCACGGTGAACGGCCGGCCGCGCACGTCGGCGTCCCAGATGGAGTGCCCCTCACCCCACTGGTCACGCGCCAGGCGGCGCGAGCCGTGCCTGCGTATCGGCTTGAACAGGCGCACATAGACCCCCGACCCTCGTTTGGGGACGGCCAGACCTTCGTTGATGAGGACGGCCAGCGCCTGCCTCGCGGTGGCACGGGCGATCGAGTAGTCGGCCATCAGCGCGTTCTCGCCCGGTAGCCGGTCCCCGTCTCTCAGCTCGCCGGCGAGGATCCGGGAGCGGAGGCCGTCGGCGATACGGCGGTAGATGGGGAGATCATGGGGTACCGGGGATTCAGACACGTTTGATACCACCCTCTGTCACCAACCGGGTTTGGCGTCTCCAGAGAACTTGCCCCGTCTTGTCCACGATCGCACAGATACGCAGGATGGTCGCGTGCTTCTTTTGAGCGGATCGTGCCCATGTGGCGAGCCGAAACCGGTTTCCGCCGCCCTTTATCGGGGAACCGTGCGCGTCGTTATCCGGGTGGCCCACCAGCGGCGAGTAACCAGCGCGGCCAGCACGGCGCCCGTGGTGTTGACGAGAACGTCGTCGATCGACGAGTAGCGGCCGAGCCGAAGGACGTGCTGGAGAGCCTCGACCGTGACCGAGGCGGCGGCGCCGGCGGCGGCCACCCGCGCCGTGGAGGCGAAGCGCGGGCTGCGCACGGGCAGCAGGCCGCCCAGCGCGGCGAAGACCAGCAGATTGCCTCCGACCTGCGTCAACACCGCGCCCGGCGGCGCGCTGGCGAGAGTGACGAGGTCGGTGAACGGGACGAGACTGACACCTTCCTGACCGGTGGCCGGGGTGAGGATCATCCACAGCCAGGGAAGCGTGCCGGCCAGGATGCCGACGTCGGCCAGGGCGGTGCGGGCGGGCGCGGGGTGCCCGGCGCGGGCGCGGCGCCGGGCCAGGAGGTACGTCAGGGCCGCTGCCAGCGGAAGCGCCAGAACCGCAGCGATGATGATATTTCCCCACAGCTCCCAGGTTTGCCCCATCGGCACATCATGATGGCCGGACCGGGGGTACGAGAACCTGTCCTCCAGGACAGCCCCGCACGGCGTCAGGAGACGGGCAGATGGGTGCCGAGGAAGTCGAGGGCGATGCGCCACGCGCGCTCGGCCGCCTCCGGGTGGTGGAACATCGGCGACTCGCTGTTGTGGAAGGCGTGCCCCGCCTCCTCGTCCACGTACACCCGCACATTCGGCCGCCCCTGCGCCGCCTCCTCGACCTTCGCCACCTGCTCGCGCGGGATGTACGGGTCGCTACCGCCGAAGACCAGCAGCAGCGGCGAGGAGATCCGCTCCATCAGCCCGGTCGCCTCCGGCACGGCGGAGCCGTAGAAGGACAGGACGGCGTCGAGCTCCGCCTGCGTGGCGAGCATGAAGTCCACCGACCCGCCCAGGCAGAACCCGAGCGCCCCGAGCCCGCCCGTCACCTCGGGCAGCCCGCGCAGGTGGACGAGCGTCAGCGCGCAGTCGGCCACGCCCTGCGGCAGGTCGAAGCCGGAGGCCAGCTCGATCGACGCCGCGGTCCCCTCGGGGGTGTGCTCGCCGACCCAGCCGGGCCGCAGGCGCCAGAACAGGTCGGGCGCCGCCACCACGTAACCGCGCCCGGCCAGCTCCTCGGCGACCTTGGCGATGTACGGGCCGACGCCGTAGATCTCCTGGACCAGGAGGATCCCCGGCCCGCTGCCGCCGTCGGGAAGCCAGACGTGGACGTCGAATGAGCCGTCGTGGGCGGTCACCTGGTCGATGCGCTTGTCCATGCTCCCAGGATGGCGCATCCCGGACGAGAGCCGCGTGAAATGACCGCTGCCGTGCGGCCGCCGGCGGTGCGAAGCTGGCAGATGGCAGTCGACGCGGACAGGACGGTGCGGCATGCAGGACGAATGGTCGGACGCGGTGGACACCCGGTCGGACGCGGCGGACACTCGGTCGGACGCGGCGGACACCTGGTCGGACGCGGTGGACATCCGGGCGCAGGCGGCCGGGCGGCTGGCCGAGGCCGCGCGCTCGGGCAAGCCGTGCCCGCCGGTCAGGGATCTCATCGGCACGGTGGGCGACGCCTTCGCCGTCCAGGAGATCGGCACCCGGCGGGCGCTGGGGGAGGGCCGGCGGCTCGTCGGACGGAAGGCGGGGCTGACCAACGCGCTCGTGCGGGAGCGGTTCGGCGCTCGCGAGTGCTCCCACGGCGCCCTCTTCGCCGACATGGCCCTCCCCGAGGGGGTGCCGGTGCCGGTGGGGCGGTTCCTCCAGCCGATGGCGGAGGCCGAGGTCGCCCTGGTGCTGGGCCGTGACCTGGTGGGCGGGCCGTTCACGGTGGCGGAGGTGATCCGGGCGGTGGACTTCGCGCTGCCCGCGATCGAGATCGCCGACTCGCGCGTGGCCGGCTGGGACATCACGCCGGTCGACACGATCGCGGACAACGCCTCCGGTGGCGCGTTCGTGCTGGGCGGCGCCCCAGTGCCGCTGGCCGGGCTCGACCTGCGGACGGCGGCGATGACGATGACCCGGGCGGGCACGCAGGTGTCGGCCGGCTCGGGCGCGGACTGCCTGGGCCACCCGCTCAACGCGGCCACCTGGGTCGCCGGGGCGCTGGGCCGTACCGACCGGCCGCTGCGCGCGGGCGACGTCGTGCTGACCGGCGCGCTGGGGCAGATGGTCCCGGTGGCGCCCGGCGACGTGTTCGAGGCGTGGATCGAGGATCTGGGGTCCGTGTGCGCGGTGTTCGCCGCGTGAGAGCGGCCGCGGCGGCGGTGGTGCTGCTGCTGGTGGCCGGGTGCGGTGCCTCGCCGGCCATGCAGGTGCGGCACGACCCCGTGGTCAAGGTGGGCGCGATCGTCTCCCGGACCGGTGTGTACGCGAAGCTGGGCGAGGACATGGAGACCGCCATGCGCCTCTACCTGGACGCCCATGACGGCATGCTGGGCGGCCGGCCGGCCCGGCTGCTGGTCGCCGACGACTCGGGCAGTCCCGACCAGGCGCGGCAGCAGGCCCGGCGGCTGGTGTCGGGCGAGGGCGTGAGCGTGGTGACCGGCCTGGTCGCCTCCCCGGTGGCGGTCGAGGTGGTGCGCGAGGTGGCGGGCACCCCGGTGGTGATCGCCAACGCGGGCGCGGACGAGCTGGACGGCCCCGGGGTGTTCCGGGTGTCGTTCACCAACCGGGAGCAGGGCGAGGCGGCCGGCAGGTACGCGGCCCGCAGCCACGGCCGGGTGCGGGTCGTGGCGATGGCGTCCGACTACTCGGGGGGCGTCCAGACCCTCGACGGCTTCGCCGAGGGCTACGGGGCCGAGCCGCTCAAGCGCGTGCTCACGCCGTTCGGCGGGGCCACCGACCTCGGGCCGTACCTGGAGAAGATCCCGGCGGACGCCCAGCTGCTGTACGCGTTCTACGCCGGGGCCGAGGCGGTCTCGTTCGCCAGGACGTACAAGCAGCTCGGCTACGACCGGAAGGTGGAGCTGCTGGCCTGCCAGCAGCTCACCGACGAGGACGTGGCGGCGGCCGTCGGCGCCGACGCCGAGGGCACGACCAGCGTGGGCCTCTACTCACCGGCGCTGGCCAACCCGGCCAACACCGCGTTCGTGGCCCGGTGGCGGGCGGCGACCCGGCGTGACCCCTCGACGGTGGCCGTGCAGGGCTGGGACGCCATGCGGCTGATCGACCTGGCCGTGTCGGAGGGCGGGGCGGACAGCGGCGACCTGACGCGGGCGCTCGGCCGGGTGCGGGAGGTGGACAGCCCGCGGGGCACGTTCCGGCTCGATCCGGTGACGCACAGCCCGGTGCAGACGTGGTACGCCCTGCGGTACGAGAACGGGGTCAACCGGGTCATCGCCACCATCCCGCCCACGGGCTGACGGGGGGATCGCTCGCCCGAGGGGGCGAGGCCGGTTCCCTCGTGAGAGGGAGCCGGAAGATCGCCGGTCTCGGCGATCCGGTGGGAGCGGATGATCGACAGGATGGAGCCATCCAGGAAAACCCCTTCCGAGCTGGAGACACGCCATCATGAACCGCACCCGCCTGGCCGCCGCCGCACTCGCCGTAGCCGCCCTCACGACCGTCGCCGCCGGCCCGGCCGCACTCGCCGCCGCCCCCACCGCGGTGACGGCCACGGCCGCGGGGGTGCCGCCGATCAACGCGGCGGCGCTCAAGGCGAGCATCGCCGGCCTCCCCGCGGCCGACGCCACCGCCGCCGAGGTCCGCATCGGCGGCTCCCGGGGCTCCTGGAAGGGCGTCACCGGCGTGACCGACCTGCGCACCAAGCGGCCCGCCCGCGAGGGGGCGCGGTTCCGCGCCGGGAGCGTCACGAAGATCTTCACCACCGCGGTCGTCCTCCAGCTCGTCGCCGAGGGGAAGCTCTCGCTCGACGGCACCGTCCAGGAGTACCTGCCCGGCCTCCTTCCGGCGGGCTACCCGGCGATCAGCGTCGGAGAGCTCCTGAACCACACCAGCGGGCTGCCCTCGCCGAAGGTCCCGGGCGGCCTGGAGTGGGTCTACGAGACCCGATTCCAGCAGTGGACCCCGGAGGAGTACGTCGCCGAGGCCGTGGAGAACCCGATCGAGTTCACCCCCGGCACCCGGCAGCACTACCTGAACACCAACACGTTCGTCGCCGGCATGCTCATCGAGAAGGTCACGGGCCGCTCGTACGAGCACGAGGTCACCACGAGAATCCTGCGCCCGGTCGGCATGCGCGACAGCTACCTGCCCGGCGACTCGGTCAAGATCAAGGGCCGGCACAACCACGGCTACCAGGTGGTGCCCAAGGGCTTCCCCGACTCCTTCGCGTACGGCGACGCGTACGTGGTGGACATGACGGCAATGAGCGTCACCTCCACGTGGGCCTCGGGCGACCTCATCTCCACGACCGCCGACCTGGAGAAGTTCGTCAGGGCGCTGTTCTCCGGCAAGGTCGTGCCCGCGGCGCAGCTGAAGCCGATGTTCACGGTCCCCGACGTCAAGCTGTACGGCACGGACAAGCCCGCCGTCTACACCTCCGGCCTGTCACGGATCGAGCTGCCGGGCGGCATCGTGGCCTTCGGCAAGACCGGCGCGCGGTACGGCTCGTCCGCCGGCGTGGGCGCCACCCGCGACCTGAGCCGCACCCTGGTCTACTCGGTCAACTCCACCGACGCCAAGGCGCAGGGCCAGAACGAGCGCACGCTGGCCGTCGCGCTGGCCGCCTTCGCCCAGTAGTCACGGCCGGGGACGGGCCTCGCCGCTATGCCCGCTCGTCCAGGGCCTTGATGGCCCGCTTGGTGGCGATGGCCCGGTAGCTCTCCTCGACCCAGTCGAGGAGGACCTCGGTCTCGGGCAGCTCGGCCGTGAACGGGACCGTCACCCAGCCGGCCTTGCCCAGCCCGTAGCCGCTGGGCCTGGCGCCCTCGACGGTCAGCGCATGGCCGTGCGCCTCCGACAGCAGCTTCACCCCGAAGGTCGGCGCCCACTTCTCGGTCGCCTCGTCCAGGCCGAGGAAGAGGAAGACCTTCTTGCCGACCTTGACGACGGTCTCGCCCCACGGGTGGTCCTCGCGGGTCTCGGGCAGGCCGAGCGCGAAGTCCCGCAGCTCGTCGCGCACCCGGGACCACGCAGCCGTGTCGTTCATGTCGTCCTCCTCCTGAAGTCGGCCAGCTTGGCGTCGATGGCGTCGCGGATCCGGTCGCGTGCCTCGGCCCGGGGGACGCCCGTCATCAGCAGCGTGTCGTAGTCGGTGTCGAGGTGGCGGATCGACGCGACCACGGCGAGCGTGATCGCGTTCGCGTCGAGTGCCCTGGCCGCCGCCGTGCGGCCCACCCGCCCGCTGCCGCGCAGGGCGGCGTGCCCGGCGATCTCCTCGGCCCGCTCGGCGGGGCAGCCCGGGAACAGGGTTCGGATCTCGGCCGCCATCCGGGCCCGGAAGTCGTCGTCCTGCTCGGCCCGGCGCTCCCTGTCGCGCTCGCGGCGGCGCAGCCGGGCCTCCTCGTCGGCCAGGCAGCGCTCCTCGGCCAGCGTCAGCGCCCGCTCCTCCACCAGCAGGCCCCTGCGCTGGTAGACCTTGCGCCGGCGGTTGTACTCGACGACCACGGCGGCCAGGCCGCTCTCCTGCTTGGCCCGCCGGCTGAGCGCCGCGTCACCCGACGGCAGGAACACCAGATGGTCCATGTCCGCGCAGGTCAGGCAGTGCGGCCGGTCGTCCTCCATGATCAGGTACGGTCCCGTGTCGCCGCACGAGGCGCACGTCCACGCTTGCTGCGGCACGACGACCGTCAGGTCGGGCGCCTTGCTCTGGCGCTCGGCGAACCGCCGCACCCGGGCCTCGCTCAGCTCCGGCGACACCCAGTGGACGCGGAACGCCTCCTGCGGATGGTCGCCGGCCGTGAACCGCAGCTCGCGCCGGTCACGGCTGCCGGACACGTACGACGCCTCCACCGGGCGCAGCCCCTGCCCCTCGGCCCAGTCGCGCAGCAGCGCGGCGGCGGCGAGCAGCCGGTCGTCGTCGACCGCCGCCAGCTCGGCCAGCGTGGCGGCCCGGCCCTGCCGCCAGGTGTCGACGTGCCGCGAGTGCAGCCACCGCAGTCCGGTGACCACGTCCACGAACGTCACGTACTTCCGGTTGGTCAGGGCGATCCCGGCCGCCTCGGCGACCCGGCGGGACAGGTTGGGCTTGCTCACGCACCCAGTGTGCCGCCTCTTTGACCTCCGATCGGCTTTGCTTGGGTCGATCCCGGCAAGGAAGCAGGCGGATCCGGCGCGCCGGGTCAGGCAGCTCCGGAGACTCCTCGCGCCTCCGGTAATTCCGGCATTCCGGAGGGGATCGTGCGCCTGTTCTGGCCGGCCGTTCTCATGCTCGCCACGTCCTGCGGAGTCGCCGACGGCGGGCTGCCGGTGGTGACCGGCGCGTTCGGGACCGAGCCGGCCGTCGCCGTCCCGGACGGCGCGCCGGGGCGCCTGCCGCGCGTGGCCGTGCTCTCCGCCGGGCAGGGCCGCCGCACGCTCCCCGGCGACGTGGTGCTCGCGGACGTGTCCGTACGCCTGTGGTCGGACGGCAGCCGGCAGGCCGGCACGTACGAGGCCCGGCAGCCCGTCTCGGTCGTCTTCGACGGCCGCACGGTTCCCAGGACCTGGCACGAGGCGCTCATGGACCGGCCGGCCGGCAGCCGCGTCGTGCTCGTCAGCCATGCGGCCGAGGCCGCCGGGCCGGGCGTGCCGCTCGACGGCGTCGATCCGGAGGCGGTGGTGGTCGTGGTCTTCGACGTCCTCGGCGGCTACCCGCCGGACGCGCGCCGGGTGGGCCGGCCGCTGCCGACCGTGCCCGCCGGCCTGCCGCTGGACAGGGCCAGCACGCTCATCGACGGCTCCGGCCCGGAGATCCAGGAGGGGGCGAGGGTGGTGGTGCAGTACCTGGCGATGCGGGTGCCCGAGCGCCGGATCGTCGACTCGTCCTTCCGGCGCGGCGGGCCGAGCGCCGTCACGCTCGCGCCCGGGTCGGCGCCCGCCGCCTGGCTGGCCGGGCTGGTGGGCGTGCACGTGGGCGCCCGCATGGCCGTGCCCGTGCCCGTGCCCGTGCCCGAGCACGAGCCCGAGTCCGGAGCCGGCGGGGCGGACGGCGGCCGGACCGTGTACGTCATCGACGTCATCGACGCCCTCCAGCCGCTCTGACCCGTACCGGTGACGGGGACGAAGGGCGGCGGCCCGGTGTCCAAGAGGACGCCGGGCCGCCGGGAGGGGGGAAGGAGATGGCTTTGGATCAGCCGCAGTGCTCGAACTCGCTCGTGTAGGTGGCCGTGCCCACCGAGCCGCCCCACTTGACGCACTTGTCCGCGGCCGCGGCCTGGACGGGGCCCGCGTAGTAGTCGAAGTTGCCGGAGTCGGTCTTGCGCGCCGCGCCCTTGACCTCAAGGAAGGCGCTGGTCGCGCTGGCCTTGCCGAGCGAGGTCTTCTTGATCGTGGCGACGCAGTTCTTGCCGGCCGAGCTGCTGTACATCAGGTAGACCGTGCCGCTGGTGCCGAGCGCCTGGGAGTCGATGGTCTTGTAGCCGGTGCCGCAGACCTCCTCGGCCGTGTGCGGGTTGGTGGCCCCGCCGCCGCCGGTGCCGCCGGTCACGTAGCTCATGTACTTCGTCCAGTTCCAGTGCGAGCCCGGGTCGGTGTGGTCCGCGCCGGGCACCTCGTTGTGGCCCAGGATGTGGGTGCGGTCCTTCGGGATGTTGTACCGGTTGGCTATGGCGCGCGTCAGCGCGGCCGAGGCGCGGTACATCTGGTCGGTGAACCACGAGGCGTTGTTGATGTAGCCCTCGTGCTCGATGCCGACCGAGCGCCGGTTGTAGTTGCCGGCGTGGAAGGCCCGGTTCTTCTCGCGCACCATCTGGGTGATCTGACCGTCGGAGGAGCGGATCACGTAGTGGGCGGAGGTGGGTCTCGGGCGGGGACCGGTCTGGAACCAGGAGATCGTGCCCGCGTACGAGCCCTGCGTCACGTGGATGACGATGCGATCGATCTTGTCGCTGGTCGGCCGGTTGGAGACGGCGTAGTTGCTGCTGTGCGCCGCCTTCCAGATGGCGCCCGGGTAGTCGACGGCCGCGGCGAGGGTGCGCGGGGCGTCGTCGGCGTACTTGCCGAGGTCCGGCGTCACCTGGACCGGCTGGGTCTGCACGCCCTCCGCGTCGACGCCGGAGGCGAGGGCCTCGTAGACGGCGTCGGCGTAGATGCGCGCCGTGGTGTCGTCGGCCAGGTTGCCGTACGCGGCCACCGCGCCGTACCACTTGGCGGGGTTCTTGCGGGCGGTGGCGTCCAGCCCGAGCGCGTCGGCCTTGGCGCGCAGCACGGCGGCGCCGCCCAGGATGTTGGACGCGTCGTCGGTCTTCAGCTTGGCGACGGGGATGGAGGTGAGCTTGGCCGCCTCCTCCAGAGCCTTGTTCTCCGGGTTGCTGACCAGGTGCATCACGCCGTAGCCGCCGCTGGCGCTCGGCTCGCCGTCGTGGCCGTCGAGGTGGGTCTCGGCGTAGCCCAGGGCGACCAGCAGGTCCCTGGGTATCTCGTAGGTGCCGGCGGCCTTGGTGAAGGCATCGCCGAGGGGAGTGGCCGCGGCGGAGGCGGTCGAGTTGGTCGCGGTGGCGGCGTAGGCCACCTGCTGGCCGGACAGGGCGATGAGTCCGGCGATCACAAGAGTTGTAGTCTTCATCATCCGCAATGCTCAGAGGGATTGTTGTGGGTGGTGCTTCCGGCCTGGCCGCCCCACTTGACGCACTTGGCGGCGGCCGTCACGGGGTACGCGAAGTCGCCGGAGTCGGTTCGCCGGGGGGCGCCCGCGACCTGCAGGCTGACCGCGCGGCTGTTCAGGTAGGCGTAGAAGGTGGCGTGGCCGTCACCGTGGTCGATCGTGACCAGATCGCCGAAGCCGTTGGCCGGGCCCCGGTGCGTGGAGACCGCAACCGTGCCGACGCTGCTTCCGCTGGAGTCACCCATCCAGCTCCGGCCGCACGGGACGGCAGCCGGAATCCCGGTGCCGTGCCCAGGCTGACTGAGCGCGTGAAACCCGTGATCAGCGCTCCGTTGGGCCTCATGGGGTGATCCTTTCTGGTGGGATCTCTGAGACAAGGGTCGGCATATGGCGCACAAGAAACGTCCAGACCCGGTACAAAGAGCTGTCACGCCTCCATAAGGAGCAGATGCGGTCATGACGGTCACTTTTCACGTGCTAGGACCGCTGGAGCTCCGGACATCGGGTCTGCCGGTCCGGATCTCCGGCAAGAAGCCACGCCTGCTGCTGGCCACGTTGTTGCTGGAAGCGGGCGGGGTCGTCGGCGCCGACCAGCTGGTCGAGGTGCTCTGGCCGGAGCGGCCGCCCCGCTCCGCGCAGGCCAACCTGCGCACCTACGTCAGCTCTCTGCGGACCGACTTGGGCGAGGCCGGCGGATGCCTGCGGGGCAACGGCTCCGGCTACGCCATCGACGTGCCGCACGACGCGCTGGACCTCCTGGTCTTCGAGGAGCTGGTGGGCCAGGCCCGCTACGAGGAGGCACTGTCCCTGTGGCGCGGCGCCCCGCTCGCCGACCTGCCGGGCAGCCCGCTCTGGGACCGCCGCCTCGACCCCCTCCACGAGCTGCGGCTGCGCGCCGCCGAAGAGCTGATCAGCCGGAGGATGGACCAGGGTGACCACACCGGCGCGGTCACCGAGCTGCGCGGCCTGCTCGCCGAGCACCCGTACCGGGAGGATCTGTGGGGGCGATTACTGCTCGCCCTGCACCGGGGCGGCAGGAAGGCCGAGGCGCTGCGCGCCTACGCCACGGTGCGGCAGCTTCTCGTCGACGAGCTCGGCGTCGAGCCCGGCACCGGTCTGCGGTCCGCGTACGAGGCGATCCTCGCCGACGCGCCGCCGCCCGCCGCGCCCCGCCAGCTCCCGCCCGACGTCCCCGACTTCACTGGTCGGGCCGACGCCCTCGCCGCGCTGGCCGAGCCGTTCCAGGTCGCCGTGGTCTCCGGGCCGCCCGGAGCGGGCAAGACCGCGCTGGCCGTGCACGCCGCGCACACCCTGCGCGAGGGTTTCCCCGCCGGGCAGCTCTACCTCGCCCTCGACGGCCGGGAGCCGGCCGACCTCCTCGCCGAGGCGCTGCGGGCGCTCGGCACCGACACGCCCCCGCCCACGCTGCACGAGCGCTCCGCGCTCTTCCGCTCGCTGCTCGCCGACCGGCCCATGCTCGTCCTGCTGGACGACGCCCTCGACGCCTCACAGGTACGGCCGCTGCTGCCGGGCAACGACTCCACGGTCATCGTCACCAGCAGGCGGCGCATCACCGAGCTGCCCGGCACCCGGCACGTGGACCTCGGCGAACTGTCGGCCGACGAGGCGCTCCAGCTCCTCGCCCGGATCGTCGGCGGCGACCGGGTGGCCCGCGAGCAGGAAGACGCCCGCGCCATCGTCGAGGCGTGCGGCCGGCTGCCCCTGGCCGTGCGCAGCGCCGGCGCCAGGCTCGCCGGCCGGCCCGGCTGGTCCCTCGCCGTGCTGCGGCAGCGACTGGAGGACGACCGGCTCAACGAGCTCCAGGAAGTCCGTGTCCGTCTCGACCGCAGCTACCGCGACCTGCCCGACGAGGCCGCGCGCACGCTCGGCACGTTCGGCCGGCTCGGGGCTCTCGCGCAGCCCGGCTGGGTGGTCGACGCGGCGCTCGACCGGCATCGCGCCGACGATGTGACCGATCTCCTCGTCGACGTGAACCTGCTGGAGCTCGTCGGCACCGACCCCGTCGGCCAGCCGCGCTACCGCGTGCCCGACCTCATCCGCCGCCACGCCCTCGAACGGACCCCCGACCGCGACGCCCTGGCCCGCGTGCTCGCCGCCTGGACCGCGACCACCGAGCACGCCATGGCCCGGCTGCCCACCACCGTCTTCAGCCTCATCGCGCCCAGGACCCCGCGCTGGCGCCTGCCCGAGCAGACCCTGAACCGGCTGACGTCCAACCCGCTGGGCTGGTTCGAGGCCGAGCACGACTCGCTCGTCGCCGCCGTCGGCGTGGCCGCCGAGGCCGGGCTCGCCGAGTCGGCGTGGGGGCTGGCCGCCGCCATGGTCCCGTACCTGGACCTGCACTGCCGGCTCGACACGTGGCAGCGCACCCACGGTGTCGCCCTGGAGGCCGCCCGCGCCAACGGCGACACGTACGGCGAGGCCGCCATGCTGCGCGGGCTCGCCCAGGTCGCCCTCTACCAGGACCGCTACGAGGAGGCGGTCGACGGGTTCGTCCGCTCCCGGCAGCTCTTCCACGAGGTCGGCGACGTGCGGGCCGAGGCCACCACGATCTGCGGGCTCGGCGCGGTCAGCCAGTTCCGCGGCCTGCCGGCGCAGTCGCTCGGCCACTTCAAGCGCGCTCTGGCCATGTTCCTGGCCGCCGGCGACCCCCAGGGGGAGGCGCTCGCCCGGCAGGCCATCGGCCGGGTCTGCCTCAAGTCCGGCGACCTGACCCAGGCGTCCGAGTCGCTGAACCAGGCCATGCGGCTGGCCCAGGAGCTGGGCGACTCCCACCGCGAGGGCTGCGTGTGCCTCCAGATGGGGCAGCTGCACGAGGCGGTGTCCTTCCACCACCACGCGCTGGACATCTTCGAGTCGCTCGGCGACCGGCACTGCGGGGCGTACGCGCTGCAGAGCCTGGCCCGGCTCCAGGTGCGCCGCGGCGAGCTCACCCCCGCCTCGGCCGGCCTCGAACGCTCCCTCGGGGTGTTTCAGGAGCTGGGCGACCGCAGCGGCGAGGCGTCGACCACGCAGCTCCTGGGCGAGCTGCACCGCACGGCCGGTCGTACGGGGCTGGCGCTCGACTACCTCAAGCACGCCAGCGACCTGCGCCGTCGGCTGCCCGTCTAGCCGTACCGTGTCTGGACGCCGAGGCCGGCCCGCGCCCGTGCCTGGCCTTTGGATGCCGAGGCCGGCCCGTGTCCGGGCGGCCGGCTCCTAGGTGATCGTCATGAACCGGGGACGATGCGGCGGACCAGCCGCCTGAGGCGGGATCGCTGCGGGATCCCGCGGAGGGCGTCGAGCGCCTCGGCCGCCGAGGGGCGCTTGGCCGGCGAGTGGTCGAGCATCCGCCGCACCACGTCCGGCACCTCCGGGCCCAGGGCGTCGGGGCCCGCCGGCAGCTCGCCCGTGAGGAGCTGGTAGGCGATCACGCCGGCCGCGTAGACGTCGGAGGCGGCCGTCATGCGGTCGGGCTGGTCCTGGCACTCGGGCGCGACGTAGTGGCCGTCGAGCACGTTGGTCAGCTCGTGCGCCACCGTGAAGTTGCGCGGGCCGGGCTTGGAGTAGTCGAAGCCGGTCAGCACGGCGTGACCGTCGTCGGTGACGAGCACGCACGCGGGTGTCAGCGCGCGGTGGATGACGCCGTGGGCGTGCGCGTGCGCCAGCCCGCTCAGCAGGTCCTGGATCACGAACGGCGACCCGGCGCCCCGGCCCGGGCTCAGATGCAGCGCCTCGCCGTGGACGTCGTCGAGCACCAGCACGAACCGGCTCTCGTCGTCGATCGCGAAGAAGTCGCGCGAGCGGACCACACAGGGGTGGGGCGGGATCCGGGCCAGCGACTGGTAGGCGTTGGCGATGCGCTGCCGCTCGGCGGCCCGCGCGGCCTCGTCGGCGAGGGGGTCGGCCTGGTAGACGCGCAGCAGCACGGTCTCGCTGCCGGGCAGCGTCGCGTTGAACGCGCGGTACTCGGTGACCCTGGTGTCGCCGCCGAGCTGCTCCTCGACCTCCCAGTTGCCGTACCTGGGGGGCGCGGTGCTCCGCCGTACCGTCTGGTGGAGCGCGTCGAGGATCGCGCTCAGGTACGGCCGGGCGTCGGGGCTGCACCCGCGCTTGACCCGCGACGCGTCGGCCAGCATCGGCACCAGGCCGTCCAGGTCCGTGACGTGGGCCGCGTCGCGCCCGGTGGGATCGACCAGCTCGGCGTCGGGCGAGGTGAGCACCACGAGGCTGTCGACGTAGACACGTTCGAGCTGGGTGGCGCGGGAGACCAGCAGGCCCTTGAGCGCCCGCGCGGTGCCCCTCAGCTTCGTCACCGGCGAGCCGTACGCCTCCCGGCGCGGCGGGAACCACCGCGGGCCCGACACCTGGATGCGGCCACGGGTGCCCTTGACGTCGACGACCACCAGGGAGTGGCCGGTCAGGACCAGCAGGTCCACCTCGAACACGTCCTCGCCGCGGGGCACCTCGACGTTGTGGAGCAGCAGCCAGTCGGCCGGGGCCTGGTCGCGCAGATAGGCGATCACGCGCCGCTCCGCGTCGTTGACCGGACGTCCCCCGCCGACGATCTGTGCCATGGGCATATCCTCGCACGCAAATGGATTGACAGTATGTTGTCGTAGTAACGCATGGTGTCATGAGTGGGAACGCCCGGACGGCCCGCGCGCTCCTCGACGCGCGGAGGCTGGGGGCTCGCGTGGTGGCAGGTGCTCGCCACCGTCATGCCCGAGCCGCTGCCCGTGGCCGGCGTCGCCCGCGTGATGACCCGCCAGGGGGTGCGGCGGATCGCGGACCTGCTGGTGGAGAAGGGCCGCGCCGAATACCGGCCCAACCCGGCCCACCGCCGCGCCAAGCTCCTCCAGCCCACCCCGGCCGGCCGCGACGCGATCGCGCGGATCACCCCGGGACACCGGCGCTTCGCCGAGCGCCTGGCTGCCCGACTGGGCGAAGCGGACACGCGGGACTGTCTGCGGGCATTGCGCCGCCTGTCCGCCGCTGTCGACGAATTGTCCTCCTGAGCGAATGGCGCGCTCAAGTTTTGGATGATCGTGCTTAAACAACGATGTCCCGGAGCCGCGCCATTCTGTATATGCCGGTGATTCGCGCGTGCCGTGGAAAGCGTGTGTGCCAAGAAAACGAGGCGGCTCCTTGACCGCCAGGAGGCGTTCTTGGGTTGCGGCACCCGCCCGGTGCCGGGATCGTTATTGACGGCACCCTCACCGCCCTGCACAAACGACTATGGCGCTGGTGATTTCCGCGCCGATCAATGGAGGAAAACAAACATGATCCGTCGTATTCTCGCCGGTGCTGCCATCGCGGGCATCGCGCTCGGTTTCTCCGCCGCCGCCGCCTCGGCCGACTCCAACCCGTACAACAGCGGCCAGAGCTGGCTGAGCCAGTGGAGCGCCCTGAACAACGCCACCGTGCTGAACGGCGTGCTCAACGACTCCGTCAAGGACGTGAACGTGCTCAACATCGGCCAGGTCGACCAGGTCGACGTCGCGGTCCTCAACAACGGCTGACCCACTGTCGCGAGGCGCCGGCCCGCGGTTCCCTCGCCAGCCCTCCGGCTCCGCGCCGGTCGGCCGGCGGCCGCCATCCCCGCGCGACCCAGCGCCCGCGAGAACGCCCGTGGCTCCGCACGGAACCACACGATCCAACCGATACACGGGATCCATGAGATCCACGGCCGAGCCGGCCAAGTCGGTCAGGCCGGTCGAGCCGGTCGAGCCCGCCGGGCCTGACGCACCGGTGGGGCCTGATGTGCCGACGGCCCGGGACGTACGCTTCCAAGCGACACGCCCCGGGCCGCCGCCGCCCTTGACGCCACACCCACTCCCCTCCGCGTTCCCCCTCCCCTCCGCGTTCCCCCTGCCACCGCCCCCGCGCCGGTCCTTCTCGGCCCCGGGCTCCTCCCCGCTCCGGACTCTTCCCCGCGCCGGTCCTGGCGCTTCCGGCTCCTTCCGCCTCCGCCTCCTGGGCCGCATGCTTCAGGTCGGGTTCGTCCGTCTTTGTGCGCGTTCGGCCGTGCCCTTCGGTCTGCGCGCCCTTCCCTCAGCGCCGCCTCTTGGAGTGCCGCCTCCTGGAGCGCTGCCTCCTGAAGTGTTGCTTCCTACAGCGCCGCGTTCCGTGTCGCGCCGTTGGGCTGCGTGCCCTCGGGCCCTACGTGGCGGCGCGCATCCTCATGCCACGCGCCTCGACGCTTCCCGGGCCACGCGCCCTGCCCAGCGCCTCACCGCCCGCGCATGACGACAGGCGCGGCTCGCCGCGAGCCACCCCGAAACGGCCGGCGGGTGTCGCCGAGGCGGTGGCGGCCTACAGGAGGTGGCCGGGGTGGCCGGCCGAGGTCGCTGAGGACTGGACGCAGGGTGACCGCCACACCACTACCCCGAGAGGCCGGTCGCGCCGGCCTGGGCGTCAGGACAAATCGGTGGGGGCATATCTCGACAAGCCCATCAATAACGCCTCATAGCAATCCGTCGAACCCCGAATATCGGGGCATATCCGGGCGACGCATAATCAAGCGCCAAGCAATTGAGGGTTGCATTTGACTTCGGCTTAGCGAATTCGAGTTGCGGTGAACCGCCATGGCGCGGGATCGTTGTCCGGCCTCTTCCAGTCCTGTGAGAGAGCGAATTCAGATGAAGCGCATCCCCTTCCGCGCTGATTCCCACGAAGGAGAACTCGAAATGATGCGTCGCATTCTCGTCGGTGCAGCCCTCGCCGGTGCCGTCTTCGGCCTCTCAACCGTGAGCGCCTACGCGGACAGCGGCTCCAGCGCGTACTGCACCCCCAAGCCGACCGTCGCGACGGACTGCGCCCCCAAGCCGGTCATCGCGGTTCCCTGCGGCACCAAGGTCGTCACCACCACCACGACCACGCAGTGCACCAGCTGCACGACGCAGTGCACGACCAACCACACCACCAGCTCCACGGCCACGTCCTCCACCGCCACCAGCTCGACCAGCTACGTGCCGGCGGGCAACCCGGTGAACACCGGCACCCAGGTCGGCAGCCAGTGGGCCGCGGCCAACGACCTCGTTCTGCTGAACGACGTGGCCAACGACTCGGTCAAGAACATCAACGTTCTGAACGTCGGTCAGCTGCACAAGGTCAACGTCGGCGTGCTGAACAACCACCAGGCGTCGTCCACCTCCGTGCTCGCCCCCTGCTGAACCAGCGGGAACCATAGGTAAGCACGGTTGGGCACGGACAGGCCCGTCCGCTCCGGCGGGACGTAGGTGCTTCGTGCTCGCATGATCGGGGGCCCGCGTTCTCAGACGGACTGGGGCCGGTCGGCGCCCGTGTGGGGTCACCCCGAGTGGCTCGTACGCGTAGAGGCTCGAAGGCGGGGAGCACCAGCCGGATGGCGGCGGTGCTCGCCGGGATCGAGACGACGGGTGCCGGTGGGACAGTGCACTCCCAGGTGGACCCGGGCCGGTAACTGCGCGGTCACGAGCACGAAGCCGTTGACGACCGGCGGTCGTAGGAGCCGGGATTCGCGAGCCAGCAGGGCGACGGCGACGACGACCGACAGGGTCGGGCCTGCGTGACCGCTGAGGAGGCCGTCATGAAGCCGTCCTCAGCGGAGTCACATCGGAGGAATGGCGTGATCCGCCGGCAGGCGTGGGCGGGAGATGGCGACCTGGTACAGGGAGCCCACGCCCCAGCCGGCGGACATCGCCGCGAAACGGGCACGGCAGGCGCAGACGAACTCGCCATGAGTCGAGCGCACTTCGATCGCCGTGGAACGGGTACATATCAGAGGACGGACCCGCAGAGCTCCGGGTCCGCTCATACCCCCAGCAGACATACCGCCTCTTTGTCCTGAATATCACTTAACGAAAGACATTTCGTGTAATCTGGTTCCGGACTGGCGAAGACGCGACGCCGGTCCGTCCCCCTGCGCGCAGGGGCCGGGACACGACCCCCACGCTCAAGGAGATGGGGGTGCGCGGCCGATGAGCGGTGACACGGACATGAGCGAGCGGTTGCTGTACGCGGACCGGCTCGTCCGGATCTCTCTGCGGGCACCCGCACGGGATCCGCGGAAGGTGCCCCACCATCTCGACTTCCCGCTCGGGACAGCGGACCCTCTGCTCGTCGTCGTCGGCGAGATCGACGTGAGCAACTGCGAGGCGCTGTCCCGGGTGCTGGCCGGCTGCCGCGTCGCCGGCGGGCGCGTGACCGTCGACACCAGCCGCATCACCTTCATCGACCTGGCCGGCCTGCGGGCGCTGCTCATGCCGGCGCTGCCCGCGTCGCAGCGCTGGGTGCGCCTGCGCAACGTCACGCCGTACCAGCGACGGCTGCTGCGCCTGATCGGCTGGTTCTACGAGCTGAACCCGGAGCCGGACAGCGCCACACCGCAGGCCGCGCCCTGAAAGCCCTAGACCGCCGAGCCCCACATCATCGCGGCCGAGGTGCCGAGGCCCGTGGGCCCGGCCAGCCGCCACCGGGGCGGCTGGTGGTGGCGGCGCAGGGAGCTCTCGTCGTAGCGGCGGCAGTCGCGGTGCCACACGAGGATGCCCGACATCCAGTTCTCCAGGTCCGTCACGTACCCGCGCAGCACCTCACGCGCCTCCTCGCCCAGCTCGGCGTCGTCGTACAGCACCGGCAGCTCGTGCTCGGCGACGTGCTGGAACTGCCGCATCCGGGAGTTGATGAGGTCGGCGGCGATGCCGAGCGCCTCGGGGTAGCCGCAGCCGAAGAAGGTCTCCGTGACCAGGACGACGTTGTGCGTCTCGCCCTCGTACTCGATCTCCTTCTGGTACGAGAACACGTCGTTGAGCAGCGCCGCGTAGTCCATGGCGGAGTTCTCCAGCGACCGCATCGGCCCGCTCGCGTAGATCTCCGGCGGCACCCGGTCACCGTGGGCCAGGCGGCACAGGCTCATCGTGAGCTCCGAACCGAACGTCATCCGCCGCATCTCCACGTAGTCGACGGGGTCGGGCACCCGGTTGGCGATCTGGTTGGCCAGCTCCCACAGCCAGCTCTGGACCATGTCCTCGATGGCCCCGCGGAACCTGCGGCGCTCCGGCGGCCGCATCGGCCCGGCCGTGCGGGCCCACAGGTCGGCCAGGCTGCGTTCGAGCGCGTTCACCGGCGCCGTGAGCGGCGGCCCGTCGAGCGGCATGAACGCCGACAGCCGCTCGACGCACACCTTGGCGGCGGGCAGGTTGCGGGTGCGGCCGAACACGACGGGGAAGTAGTCGTCGCCGTAGGTGCCCCAGGCCAGCCAGGCCGACGACAGGTCGAGCTGCTCGGGTGAGGCGTCGGGATGGATGCCCGCCGCGCACAGCGGCAGGTCGTAGTCGACCAGCTTGTCCGCGTCCCACACGGCTGAGCCGACCACGCCCGGCTGCGCTTCGAGGATGCCCATCTCGCGCGCCCAGGTGATGACGTTGACGCGGGCTGAGCCGAGGTGGGGCGACAGGCGAGGCTCGAACGGCATGGCGAGCTCGGGGATCACCGACGGCCCGACCCGCCGGTGGGGGACGTGCGCGTGCGAGCGGAACCGCTTGGCGCCGAGCAGGTCGACGACCGAGCGCATGCCGAGCCCGGCGCCGCGGGAGGCGCGCTCGTTCATGTAGCGGCTGGAGCGCATGTGCCACTCGTGGCCGCCCGACTGCCAGTCCTGCAGCCCCTTGACGTACGCGAGCACGCCGGCGCACGACAACGGGTCGAGGCCGTGCTCCACGAACATCGGGCCCAGCTCGGTGGCGACCGTGTGCTCGAACTGCTGGAGCCGCGAGGTGAGCAGGTCGTTGACCGCGTCGGCGGCCTCCTGGGTGGTGCAGCCGAGGAACGTCTCCAGCACCAGCACGCCGTTGCTCAGCTCGCCCTCCTCCTCGACCTCCCGCTGGTAGGAGAACAGGTCGTTGCGCAGGTGGACGCCGTCGGAGAACGCGTCACGCAGCACCCTCATGGGCCGCGAGGCCGCCACGGCCGCCGGGACCTCGGCCCCCACGGCGTGCTCGACCAGGCCGGCCGACCACGGCGCGCCGCCCACCTTGCGGCGCATCTCGATGTACTCGACCGGGTTGGGCACCCGCCCGATGTTGATGTTGGACAGCTCCCAGAGCGACTCGTTCAGCAGGTTGCGGGTGCTCTCGGCGAACCGCTCGCGCCACTGCGGCGAGCGGCTGGGCACCGTGCGGGCCCACAGGTCGGCAAGGCCGGCCTCCACCGGGTTGGCCGGCTCGGGCAGGCCGGCGGAGAGGTCCAGCGGCATGAACGCGGCCAGCCGGTCGAGGTGCTCCTTGCCGGCCCGGCGGTCACCGGTGCGCTTGAACAGCTCCAGGAAGTGGTCGTCGAAGAAGAACACCCACACGTACCAGTCGGTGATCAGGCTGAGCTCGGGCCCGTCGCAGTCAGGATGGGTGTAGGCGCACAGCAGGGCGTAGTCGTGGGCGTCGAGGTCGCGCTGCTCCCAGACGCCTGAGCCCTCCAGCATGCCCATGGAGCGCGCCCACTGCCTGGAGTGCTGACGGGCCTCCTCCAGGTGCGGGTTGAGCCGGGCGGGATACGGCAGGTAGAAGTCGGGCAGCTCGAACGGCTGGTCGGTCATGGGGTCGCTCCGTTCTGGCTCGTTAACCTCTGGCTCGTCAACCTCTGGCTCGTTGACCTTGCTCGTGAACCTCTACGTCGGTGAGCATGCCGAGCGCGTCGGGCACCAGGACGGCGGCCGAGTAGTGGGCGCTGACCAGGTAGGAGGCGATGGCCCGGTCGTCGATGCCGGTGCACCGCACGCTCAGGCCGGGAAGGCGCTCGCCCGGCAGGCCGGTCTGCCGCAGCCCCACCACGCCCTGGTCGTCCTCCCCGGTGCGGAAGGCGAGGATCGCGGTCGTGCCCGCCGGGCTGACGGGCAGCTTGTCGCAGGGCAGGAGCGGCACCCCGCGCCAGGCCGGCAGTGTCCGCCCCTCGACGGTGACCGGCTCCGGATGGACGCCGAGGTGGTTGCACTGCCGGCCGAACGCGGCGATCGCCCGGGGGTGGGCGAGCAGGTAACGCGTCTTCTTGCGGCGGCTGATCAGCTCGTCGAGGTCGTCGGGGGTGGGCGGGCCGCCGCGCGTGGGGATCCGCTGGCGGGGGTCCACGTTGTGCAGCAGCCCGAAGCCCGGGTCGTTGACCAGCGCGTGCTCCTGCGCCTCCAGGACCGTCTCGATGGTCAGCCGGAGCTGCTGCTCGGTCTGGTCCATCGGCTCGCTGTACAGGTCGGCGACCCGGGTGTGGACCCGGAGCACGGCCTGCGAGACGCTCAGCTCGTACTCGCGCGGGCCGGGGTCGTAGTCGGCGAACGTGCCCGGCAGGACCGGCTCACCCCGATGGCCGGCGGCCACGGCGATGGCCGCCTCGCCGTGCTTGTTGTGCGGCCTGGCCAGGTCGGCGCGGTGCCGGTCGAGCCGGTCCCGCAGCGACGGCGACCGGGCGGCCAGCGCCTCGAACGCCTCCCACGGCAGGTAGAGCACCGTGCACGGCGTGCGGGCCGCCAGCGTGTACGGCCAGCGGGCGTCGGGCCCGGACCGCTCGAACCCGGCGTGGTCGCCGGCCGACAGCGTCGCCCGGACGAGGTCGTCGCCGTACGGGCCGGGCTGGAGCCGGGCGGCCTTGCCGAACGCGAGCAGCACCAGGCCGCCGGCGGGCTCGCCGGCCCGCGCGATGGCCTCGCCCGGCGCGTACTCGCGCTGCTCGAACAGGCCGGCGAGCCGCTCCAGGACGGAGGCGTCGCCGAGACCGCTCAGCGGCGGCAGCTCGGCCAGGCTCGGCGGGATCACCCGGACCCGCGCCCCCTCGTGGGTGAAGCCCACCCGGCCGCCGCCCACGGGATAGGTGAGCCGGCGGTTGACCCGGTAGACGGCGCCGGCCACCTCCACCCAGGGCAGGACCCGCGTCAGCCAGCGAGGTGTGATCTCGCGGGTCTGCGGCGGTGTCTTGGTCGTCGTGGCCAGCAGCCGCGCCGCCTGGGTGTCGAGGCTCTGGCGCTCTGCTTCCCGATGCTGCTCCGTCAAACCGGCACCACCCATCCCTCGACCTGATTGATGACCTGACCGATGACCTGTTAGTGCTCGTGACCGAGCTCGACGTCCTCCAGGACGGCGAGCGAGTCGGGCACCAGGACGGCGGCGGAGTAGTAGGCGGTGACGAGGTAGGAGATGACGGCCTTCTCGTTGATGTTCATGAAGCGGACCGACAGGCCTGGCTGGTACTCGTCCGGGATGCCGGTCTGGTGCAGGCCCACGACTCCCTGGCTCTCCTGGCCGGTGCGCATGAGCATGATCGAGGTGGTGCGGGTGTCGGTCACCGGGATCTTGTTGCACGGGAAGATGGGCACGCCGCGCCAGGCCGGCACGCGGTGCCCGCCGACCTCGGCGGCCTGCGGGTACAGGCCGCGCTTGGAGCACTCCCTGCCGAAGGCGGCGATGGCCTGCGGATGGGCGAGGAAGAAGGCCGGCTCCTTCCACACCTTGGCGAGCAGCTCGTCGAGGTCGTCGGGGGTGGGCGCGCCGCCGCGGGTGCGGATGCGCTGGGAGAAGTCGGCGTTGTGCAGCAGGCCGAAGCTGCGGTTGTTGACCAGCTCGTGCTCCTGGCGCTCGCGCAGCGCCTCGATGGTGAGCCGCAACTGCTGGTCGAGCTGGCTCATCGGCTGGTTGTACAGGTCAGAGACGCGGGTGTGGACGCGCAGGATGGTCTGGGCCACGCTCAGCTCGTACTCGCGCGGGGCGAGGTCGTAGTCGACGAACGTGCCGGGCAGTGTCGGCTCGCCGGTGTGGCCGGACGACATGTCGATCGCGGCCTCGCCGTAGTCGTTGCGGGAGCGGCTCTCGACGTCGCGGATGGCCGCGAGGTGCTCGCGCAGCTCGGGCGACTGGTCGTAGATCTGCTGGAAGTCGTGCTGGGAGAGCACGAGCACGGTGCAGGTGGTGGCGGCCTTGGCGGTGAAGGGGAAGCGGCCCGGCTCGGTCAGAAGCTGCTCGCCGAGGTGGTCGCCGTCGGCCAGCACGCCGAGGGACTGCTCGTCGCCGTAGGCGCCGTGGCCGCTCTTGGTGACCCGGCCGTGGGCGATCAGCACGAGCTGGTCGACGGGGCTGCCCTCGGTGACGATCGCCTGGCCCGGTTCGTACTCGCGCTGGCTGAACCGGGCGGCCAGCGCCTCCAGCACCTCCATGTCGCAGAAGCCGCGCAGCGGGGCCAGCTCGGTGAGCTCGGCCGGGATGACCCGCACCTCGGCGCCCGTCGTCGTGAAGGTGATGCGCCCGTCGCCCAAGGTGTAGGTGAGCCGGCGGTTCACCCGGAAGACGCCGCCGGAGGTCTGCACCCAGGGGAGCAGCTTCAGCAGCCAGCGGGAGGTGATCTCCTGCATCTGGGGGACGGTCTTGGTGGTCGTCGCCAGATTACGGGCGGCCTCGGTGCTGAGGCTGAGCTGCTGGTTCTGCCCGTTGGGAGCGGCCGACTCGGGTGATTCGGTCATACTGCACCACCAATCTTCATGGGTGACGACGCCGGAGAACCGGCTTGGGGGGATGGAACGTTCCAGATGCGGAGCGGCGCGGCCCCGTGGGGTCGCCGGCCACGGCGCTACCGGTCGCGGTGCGCGAGCTGCCCGGCCAGCACGGCCAGGGCCTCACGCGCCTCGGTGGTCATGAGGGCGGCCCGCAGCTCGGCGTCGGCCTCCCGGACGCGCTCGACGATCATGTCCTCGACCTCGGCGAGCGCGCCGGTGGCGACGATGATCTGACGCAGCTCGTCGGCCTGCTCCTCGGTCAGCTCGGGGTGGCCGTGCCAGGTGCGCAGGTAGGCGCGCTGGGCCGGCGTGGCCCGCTGCACGGCGTGCGCGAACAGCACGGTGTGCTTGCCGTCGCGCAGGTCGTCGAGCGCCGACTTGCCGGTCTCCGCGGAGGAGCCGAAGGTGCCGAGCACGTCGTCGCGGAGCTGGAACGCCTCGCCGAGCGGCAGCCCGAAGCGGGAGTAGGACTCCAGCAGCTCGGGCGGCGCGCCCGCGAGCGCGCCGCCGATCTGCATCGGGCGCTCCACGGTGTACTTGGCCGTCTTGTAGCGGATCACGGTGAGGGTCTCGGGGACGGTGGCGCCGGAGCGGAGCTGGGCCAGGATGTCGAGGTACTGGCCGCTGATGACCTCGCTGCGCATGGCGTCGAACAGGTGGTGGGCCACGCGCAGCCGGCCGGGCTCCACCCCGCACGACGACAGCAGCGCGTCGGCCCAGGCCAGGCTGAGCGTGCCGAGCAGGATGCCGCCCGCCTGGCCGAAGGTCTCGGCGCCGGGGCCGGCGTGGAGCTGGGACAGGCGCCGGTGGACGGTCGCGTGGCCGCGGCGCAGCTCGCTGCCGTCCATGATGTCGTCGTGGATGAGCAGGCCGGCGTGGCACAGCTCCAGCGCCGCCGCGGCGCTGATGATCTCGTCGCAGTCGTCGCCGCCGGCCCCGCGCCAGCCCCAGTAGCAGAGCTGGGGCCGCACCCTCTTGCCGCCGCTGAGGATGAAGTCGGTCAGCAGCTCGTACGCCGCGACCACGTCGGGGTCGGACACCGGCGCCCGCCACGCTTCGAGGAAGCCGGTCAAGCGCTGGTCAACGCGTGGTCCGACAAGGTTGTGAGTGAAGCCGACTGTCATTACTGAAGGCCCCTTCCGCCAAGGCCACACTACATGTAGTTATTCATCGAACACGGAGTGTGTAAAGCGACTCCTGCGGCTCCAGGTGGGCCACAGCTCGGCCGTGAACCCGTCAGAGCGCTCTGAGCTGGGAGAACTCGGGCGACACGCAGTGTGCATGACTACGGAGAGCATCCGAAAGGTGTCTACTTGTAATTACACGCAGTGCGTTTCCAAACAAGTGGGGATTCCATGTCCATGCGCCGCTCACATCTGAGCCTGCTCCTCGCCGCTGTGGCCGTAACCGCATCCGCCGGTTGCGGTGGCGGCGCCACCGATTCCTCGGCCTCCAGCGAGGCGTCGTCGTCCGCGTCAGCGCCGGCCGAGCAGGCCTCCGGCCAGGACCGGGCCTGGATCCGGCAGATCCACATGGGCGGCCTGGCCGAGATCCACGCGGCCAGGCTGGCCCAGGACAAGGGCTCGACCGAGGTGGTCAAGTCGCTCGGCGGCACGTTCGTCAAGGACTACGACAGCCTGGACGACCAGCTCGTGCACGCCGCCGAGCGGCACGGCCTCAGCCTGCCCGCCGAGCTGTCCGCCGCCCAGCAGAAGAAGGCCGCCGCGCTGGAGGAGGCCGCGCGCGCCCGGTTCGACAGCCGCTTCCTCAAGGCGACCGCCCGAGCGCACAAGCAGGCCATCACCGCCACCAAGCGGGAGATCAAGAAGGGCTCCGCCCCCGAGATCGTCTCGCTGGCCAGGACCACGCTCCCGTCCCTGGAGAGCCACATGGCCATGCTGCGCGAGGTGGACGGGTCCTGACCCCGGGGCCGTCGCACGGCGGCTTCCGGCCGGAGCACGGGCCGCGTCCGGCCGGAGCCGTTTGGCGGCGGTGGTGAGGGTATGAGGCGCCGGTCGGCATCGTCGGCGGCGCAGGGAGCCGCCCGGCCGTGAGGCCGGTCCGGCGACGCCGACCGCCACGAGCACGACACCCGGCGGGAGGAGCAGCCATGAAGGCCGTCACCTGGCACGGCAAGCGGGACGTGCGGGTCGAGGAGGTCGCCGATCCGGCGATCAAGGAGCCGACCGACGCGGTGATCAAGGTAACCACCACCGCCATCTGCGGATCCGACCTGCACCTGTACGAGGTCCTCGGGCCGTTCATGACCCAGGGCGACATCCTCGGGCACGAGCCGATGGGCGTGGTCGAGGAGGTGGGCGCCGACGTCGAGCACATCAGGCCGGGCGACCGCGTGGTCGTGCCGTTCAACATCTCCTGCGGCCGCTGCCAGATGTGCGGCCTGAAGCTGTACGCCCAGTGCGAGACGACCCAGGTGCGCGAGCACGGCATGGGCGCGGCGCTGTTCGGCTACACCAAGCTGTACGGGCAGGTGCCCGGCGGGCAGGCCGAGTACCTCCGGGTGCCGCAGGCCCACTTCGGCCCGATCAAGGTGCCGGAGGGCCCCGCCGACGAGCGGTTCGTCTACCTGTCCGACGTGCTGCCCACCGCCTGGCAGGCCGTGGAGTACGCGGAGGTGCCCGAGGGCGGCAGCGTCACCGTCTTCGGCCTGGGACCGATCGGGCAGATGTGCGCCCGCATCGCGCGCCACCGGGGCTACCGGGTGATCGCGGTGGACGGGGTGCCGGAGCGGCTGGAGATGGCGCGCCGCCACGGCGTCGAGGTCATCGACTCGCGCCATGCGGACGACGTGCCCGACGCGGTGCGCGGGATGACGGCCGGGCGCGGCACAGACTCCGTCATCGACGCCGTCGGCATGGAGGCGCACGGCTCGCCCGGCGCCAAGCTGGCGCAGACGCTCACCGGCTTCCTGCCGGACAAGGTGGCCGCACCGCTCATGTCGCAGGCGGGCGTCGACCGCCTGGCCGCGCTCCACCAGGCCATCGACTCCGTGCGGCGCTGCGGGGTCATCTCGATCATCGGCGTCTACGGCGGCATGACCGATCCGCTGCCCATGCTCCGCCTGTTCGACAAGGGCGTCACGCTGCGCATGGGGCAGGCCCACGTCAGGCGCTGGATCGACGACCTGATGCCGCTGGTCACCGACGACGCCGACCCTCTCGGCGTGATGGACCTGGCCACCCATCGGCTGCCGCTGGACCAGGCGCCGCACGCCTACGAGATCTTCCAGAAGAAGCAGGACGGCGCCATCAAGGTGCTGCTCCAGCCGTAGGGTTTCGGCCCCCGGCCGGGGGGCAGCCGGAGCGGCATGAGAGTGGTGGTTGTAGGGGCGACCGGCAATGTGGGCACCAGCGTGGTGGAGGCGCTGCGCGCCGACGACCGGGTGACGTCGATCGTGGGCGTCGCCCGCCGGGCGCCCGGGTGGCGTCCCGAGGGCGTCGAGTGGCGGCGGGCCGACGTGGTGGCCGACGACCTGGCGCCGGTCTTCGAGGGCGCCGACGCGGTCGTCCACCTGGAGTGGCTGTTCCAGCCGACCAGGGACGCCACCGTGACCTGGCGGGCCAACGTGCTGGGCGGCATGCGGGTCTTCCGCGCCGTGGCCGAGGCGGGGGTCCCCGCCCTGGTGTACGCCTCCTCGGTGGGCGCCTACTCGCCGGGGCCCAAGGACCGGCCGGTGGACGAGAGCTGGCCCACGCACGGCTGGCCGGGCGCCGCGTACGGGCGGGAGAAGGCGTACGTCGAGCGGGTGCTGGACGTCTTCGAGCACGACCATCCCGACATCCGCGTGGTGCGGATGCGGCCCGGCTTCATCTTCAAGCGGGAGTCCTCCACGGAGCAGCGCCGCCTGTTCGGCGGGCCGTTCGTGCCGCGTCGGCTGGTACGGCCGGGGCTGATCCCGTTCGTGCCCGACATGCCGGGGCTGCGGCTGCAGGCCCTGCACGCGGACGACGCCGCGCAGGCGTACCGGCTGGCCGTCACCCGGGAGGTCAGCGGCCCGTTCAACCTGGCCGCCGAGCCGGTGCTCGACCCGCAGGACCTGGCCCGGCTGCTCGGCACCCGGACGATGACCGTCGCGCCGTGGCTGGCCCGGACGGCGATGGCGGCGGGCTGGCACCTGCGGCTGCTGCCGGCCGCGCCGGGACTGTTCGAGATGCTGCTGCAGATCCCGCTCATGGACGTGACACGGGCACGGGAGGTGCTCGGCTGGACGCCCGCGCGCTCGTCGGCCGAGGCGGTGCGGGAGGTCGTCGAGGGCATGCACGAGGGCGCCGGGATGGACACCGCGCCCCTCGCGCCGGACGAGGGACCGGCCGGGCGGCTCAGGGAGACCACGACCGGGGTCGGCGGACGCCCCTAGCGAGGAGGCGGACGGCTCAGGCCACGCCGGTGCCCGTCCCGTTGCCGCCGACCGGGCGGTACGGGGGCTCGGGCGGGGTGAGAACGGCGGTCAGCGCGTCCTCGACCGTCGCGTGGACGGGCAGATGGTCGCCGACGCGGGTGATCGCGACCAGCCGGGCCGGCATGGACTGCAACGCCGCGAGGCGGACGCCGCCGCCGTGGTCCTCCGCGTACAGGTGGGCGTTGAGCAGGGTGCGCAGGCCCGTGCTGTCCATGAAGCTCACCCCGGACAGGTCGAACACGAGCTGCTCGCCGGGCCCCCGGCGCGAGGCGGCGACGAACGACTCCAGGCGGACGGCGTTGGTGGAGTCGATCTCACCGCCCACGGCGATCACGGTGGCTCCGGGAAGGTGCTCGCAGGCGAGGTCGAGCCGGGACATCAGGGAATCCGCCGGCCGGAGGGCCGTCCGAGAGAGGTCACCATGAGTGAACGATATCCCGTCCCGTGCCCGCGCTCCGGCCTCCCGGCCGAAGCGCGTCAGGCGCCGGCCGTGATGGCGGCCTTGGCCTGGTCGGCGTCGGGGTAGAGGTGGAAGGCCTGCGACAGCCCGGTCATGTGGAAGACGCGTTCGAGCCGGCTGGTCAGGCCGGCCAGCGCGATCGACCCGCCGCGCTCGATGGTGAGCTTGCGGAAGACCAGGAAGAGGCGGATGCCGGTCGAGTCGCAGAAGTCCAGCCCGCTCAGGTCGAGCACGAGGTGGCGGTCCTCGGGCCGGAGGGTGCTCTCCATGTCGGCCCGTAGCTGGGCCGCGGTGATGTAGTCGAGCTCACCGACCAGAGCCAGGACGCACGTGCCCGTGGTGGGGTCGGCCGAGATCTGCGTCAGCTGAACGGGTGTGGTCACCGTGAGTGCCTTTTCACGCTCGGAGGAACGGTCATGGACAGGATGGCCGTGTCGTCGGTCAGTCCGGGCCCGAACGCGGACAGAGTCTCCTCCAGCCGCGTCACCACGGCCTGGGCGGACTGTCCGGCCAGGGTCGCGGCCAGTTTTCGCAGGCGGTCCTCACCGTACATGTGCCCGGCCGGTGTGCGGGCCTCGGTGAGGCCGTCGGTGTAGAGGAGCAGGCCGTCGCCGGGGCCGAGCGTGGTGCCGGCCACGGCGAAGCGGGCCTCCGGCAGCAGCCCGACGAGCATGCCGCCGTGGGTGTGCAGGGCCTCCACGGAGCCGTCGGCGCGGACGACCAGCGCCGGGGGATGGCCGCCCCCCGCGACGTTGACGATCACGCCCTCGCCGGTGGGAGTGAGCACCCCGTACAGGACCGTGCAGTAGCACGGATCGGCGCCCAGGAACTCGTCCATCAGCACCATGTTGAGGTTGGCCAGCACCGCCTCCGGGTCGCCCGCGTAGACGGCGGCGGCCCGCAGGGTATGTCGGGCCAGGGCGGTGACCACGGCGGCGTCGGCGCCCTTGCCGCACACGTCGCCGAGGAAGAACGCCCAGTTGTCCTCGTCCAGGCGGAAGACGTCGAAGAAGTCGCCGCCCACCTGGTCGGTGGAGGCCACGTGGTAGTGCGTGGCGATGTCCAGCCCCGGCACCTTCGGCGGGGAGGGCGGGAGCAGCACCTTGCGCAGCGTGGAGGTCAGCAGCTCCAGCCGCCCGCGCTCGGCCTCGGCCTGCTGGCGCAGCCGGCGTTCGAGCGTGACCGCGGAGCGGGCGGACAGTCGCGTCTCCAGCTGGCTCGCCACCAGTGCGGCCAGGTCGGTCAGGGTGCTGAGCCCGGTCTCGGTGACCTCGCGCGGCTTGACGTCCATCACGTTGACGGTGCCCAGGCAGTGGCCGTCGGTCGTCATGATCGGCGCGGCGGCGTAGAACCGCACGCCCGGCTCGCCCCGTACCAGCGGGTGGTCGCCCGCGAGCGGGTCGTCGAGGGTGTCGCTCACCACGTACGGGTCCGAGCGCAGGATCGCCGACGCGCACAGGCCGGGATCGCGCCCCAGCTCGTGGAGGCCGTCCGGCAGGCCGGTCTGGGCCTTGACCCAGACACGGTCCGTGTCCACGAACGTCACCGAGGCGATCGGCGTGTCCAGGGCGCGGGCCGCGAGCGCGACGACACGGTCGAACGCCCCCTCAGGCTGCGTGTCGAGAATCTGGCAGCGGCGCAGTGCTTCGAGCCGCGTGGTCTCGACATCGGGGTCGGTCAACGTTGCCGTCATGTACTCGCGTCACCGTTTTCTCTTTCGAGGACGCACGAAGTTTACTTGTCAACCTGCGTTCCTTCCGCCCTATCGATAACAAACCTCCCAAGGGGTCACTCTTCCCAAAAGATCGGGCGTGAAGACGGATCGCCGCTTCGACGGAGTACCGGTGTAACCCCGATGAAGGGACACCAGCCGGATGACCGCTCCCCCGGAGTGCCTGTGAGGATCGACGACGCCGCGCTCATCGAGCAGTCGCGGCGGCGCCCCGACGCCTTCGCGGTGCTCTACGACCGCTACTTCGGCGATGTCTACCGGTACGTCGCCGGGCGGGTCGGCGCGCAGGTCGCCGACGATCTCGCCGCGGAGACCTTCCTCGTGGCGTACGACAAGCGCCGCTCGTACGACCCGGGGCGCGGGGCCGGCGGCCTCGCCCTCCGGGCCGGACGAACGGCTTCGCGACGCCGTCCTGAAGATCGTGTGCGCGCAGGTGGCGACGTCGCCAGTGGTGCGCGCGTCGGCCTACCGGCTGCTCGCGTCCATGCCGGGGTTGCGCGCCGAGGGTGAGGCCACCGACCTGCTGGGGCGCAGGGGCCAGGCGGTCGTCTACCGCTCGCGGGCGGGGGAGGAGCGGCTGGTGGTGGACACGGTCACCGGCCTCCCGCTGGGAAGGGAGTCGACGACGCCGGAGACCCTTCCGGGCGGCGATCCGGTCGTGCTCCGCCACAGAACCGCGTACCGGAACCTCGGCTGGACCGGCGAACGCCCCGGCCTGCCGGCCGCCGAGGGGCGAAAGGGAAGGTTTCCGGAGCCGGGTCCGGGATAGTTCCCTGGCCATGAGCATTCTGGAGTCGCCCTCGCGCGAGCAGGAGCCGCCGACGCGGTGCCCCCGGACAGGCGCCGAGGTGTCGGCGCCGCCTGTCCTGGGTGTGGACGACACCCCGGCACTCCGGCTCAACCCGTACACGTTCATCGCCGAGCGGGCCGGTGAGCTCGGCACCGACGTCTTCGACACGCGGCTGCTGCTGCGGCCGACCACGTGCATGACCGGAGCCGAGGCGGCGAAGGTCTTCTACGACGAGCGCCGCTTCGTCCGGCACGGTGCGGCGCCGCGGCGGCTGCTGCTGACGCTGTTCGGCAAGGGCGGGGTGCAGTCGCTGGACGGCGGGGCGCACCGCTCGCGCAAGGCGATGTTCATGTCCCTCATGACGCCGCAGGCCCGGGAGCGGCTGCGCGGGCTGGCCGAGGCGGCCTGGGGCGAGCGGATCGAGCGTTGGGCGCGCAGGCCGAGCGTCACGCTGTTCGACGAGGTCAGCGAGCTGTTGTGCGAGGTGGCGTGCGCGTGGACGGGTGTCCGGCTCGACCGCCGGAGCATCCCGCACGCGACCGCGCGGCTCCTCGCGATGATCGAGGCGCCGGCCGCCGCCGGCCCCCGTTACCTGCGGGGCCGCACGGCCCGGATCAGGGCCGAGAAGGCCATCGCGGAGCTGGTCAAGCGGGTGCGCGAGCGGCCCGAGCGGTTCGCGGGGACCGCGCTGGAGACGGTCGCGCTGCACCGCGACCCGGACGGCGCGCTGCTCGACCCGCGTGTCGCCGCCGTGGAGGTGCTGAACCTGCTGCGGCCGATCGTGGCCGTCGGCCGGTTCGTCACGTTCGCCGCCCTGGCCCTGCACGCCAACCCGGACTGCCGGGAGCGGCTGCGGTCCGGCGACGACGCCTACCTGGAGTACTTCGTCCAGGAGGTGCGGAGGTTCTACCCGTTCTTCCCGATGGTCGCCGCGAAGGTGGCCGAGCCGTTCGAGTGGCGCGGCCACCGCTTCCCGAAGGGCCGGCGCGTCCTGCTCGACCTGCACGGCATCGACCACGACCCGCGGCTGTGGGACCGGCCGGAGGAGTTCCATCCCGAGCGGTTCGCCGAGTGGGACGGCGGCGCCTTCGACTTCGTGCCGCAGGGCGGCGGCGACCCGTACGGCGGCCACCGCTGCCCCGGCGAGTGGATCACCATCGACCTGATGAAGGTGGCGGTGACCGCGCTCACCCGCCGTATGTCGTACGGCGTCGTGCCGGAGCAGGACCTGAGCATCCCGCGGTGGCGCGCGCCGGCGCTGCCCGCCAGCGGCTTCGTCATCGACCGCGTGATACCGGGGGAGCCGGCCGAGTGATGCCCGGCGAGCCGGGTCAGCGGGTCCAGTAGGTGTCGTTGATGGGCTCGCGCGCCATCAGCTCGCTGAACAGGTCCTCCCACAGCGGCATGACGGCCTCGGGAGCGTAGCCGCGGGCGGTGCGGGCCGCGCGCTTTCCGATCCGCAGCCGCAGCTCACGGTCGCCCATGAGCCGGTCGAGCGCCGCGGCCAGCGCGCCGACGTCCTCCGGCGGCACGAGCAGCCCGTCCACCTCGTGCGTGACCACGTCGCCCGGACCGGTCGGGCAGTCGAACGCCGCGACCTGCCCCATGGCCTCGATCATCACCATCGGCAGGCCCTCGAAGCGGGAGGACAGCACCCGGTCCCACAGCAGGTGCTCCAGGTCGGCCTGGTTGTGGCCGAGCTCCTCCATCGCCCTGCGCGCCAGCGAGGTGCCGAAGCCGACGCTCAGCCGCCACACGTGCAGCTCGTGCGGCGCGTGCGGCAGGGGGTGCGCGTCGAGCATCGCGCGCAGCAGGGTGGAGCCCGACCTGACGGGGGACAGGATGAACACGGGCGCCGTCAGCAACCGGTCGTGCTCGGGGTCCGCGGGGGGCCGGGGAGTCTCCGGGGACGTCTCCGCCGCACCGTCCGACGGGCCGTCGGGCCGTGCGGCACTGACGCGTTCGAACCGGACGCCGGCATACCTCCTGAGCGCCTCGTTGAGCCTTCGCTGCCAGGTCATGCCGTTGAAGGCTACCCAGCGTTCCTGGTAATTCCCTGGCCACGCCCCTCGTCAACGGCATGACGGCGGTGGCGGAACAGGACGTGGAGAACTCGGCGGCCCGGTTCGGGTGAGTAGGGATGACGACCCTCACCTGCACGGGCCTCACATGCACGGGCCTCACTTGCACGACCTCACTTGCACGACCTCACTTGTACGGGCCTCGCCTTGCACGGGCGAGGCTTGAACCGAGCGGAGCCACGTTTGACCCCCGACACGGAGAGCCGCCAGATGGCCGACCATCTCGACGACGCGGAGCTCGTCCGGCGCTCCCGCGACGATCCGGAGGCGTTCGCGGCGCTGTTCGACCGCCACGCGCCGGAGCTGCACCGCTATGTCCTGCGCCGGCTGGGCGACGCCCTGGCCGACGACATCGTCGCCGACACGTTCCTGGACGCCTTCCGGCAGCGCGCCCGCTACGACCTGACCCGTGTGGACGCCCGGCCCTGGCTGTACGGCATCGCGGCCAACCTCATCGGCAAGCACCGCCGTACCGAGGTCAGGTTCTACCGGGCGCTGGCCAGGTCAGGCGTGGACGAGGTCGCCGAGTCGTACGCCGACCGGGTGGAGGCCCGGGTGGCGGCGTCGGCCGCGCAGCGCGAGCTGGCGGGGGCGCTCGCGGCGCTGCCGGCGGCCGAGCGTGAGGTGCTCCTGCTGGTCGCCTGGGCCGACCTCAGCTACGACGAGGCCGCCGCCGCGCTCGGCATCCCCGTGGGGACGGTGCGCTCGCGGCTGCACCGGGCCAGGAAGAGGACGCGGGCCGCGCTCGGCGGCGACCCCACCGCCATCGAGGAGGAGTTGGACCGTGGATGACCTGAACACGCTGCGCGAGCTGCGCTCCGACGCCCCGGCCGCCGACGCGGGACATCTCGCGCCCGCCCGCGCCCGCCTGCTGGCGGAGGCGCGCGGAGAGCCGGGCCTCCGATCCCGGCCGGGCCGCCGGGCGCGGTCGGCGCTGAGGGTGCGGCCGGTGCTGGTCGCCGCGGTCGCGTGCCTGGTGGCGGCCGTGGCCGTCGTCGTCGTGCAGCGCCAGGGCCCCTCCCGCCCGGCGGAGCCGCCGAGGTACGAGAGCCCGTCGGCGGTGCTCGAACAGGCGGCGCTCGTCGCCTCGGCCCGCTCCATCCGTTCCACCGGCTCGCCGCGGCCCGACCAGTGGCAGTACCGCAGGACCATGGCCACCGGCCACGGCGAGGGGCCCGGCAAGGGCAGGATCATGGAGAGCTGGACCCGCTACGACGGGACCCAGACGGCGGGCTTCGACCCGGGGGGCAAGCTGCGGGTGGAGAACACGCGGCCCGACCCCGGCGACGACGACCTGACGCCGCAGCAGTACCACCGCAAGCTGCGCGCGCTCCCGACCGACCCGGCCGAGCTGCTGGCCCGGGTCCGGGCGGACGAGCACTGGCAGCGGCTGCCCACGGAGGAGGCCGGGCAGGAGGATCCGGACGCGCGGGCGTTCCGGGTTCTGTCGATCTACCTGCAGCAGCAGGCGTTCATGCCGCCGAAGCTGGAGGCCGCGATGTACCGGGCGCTGGCCCTGATCCCCGGCGTCGGGGTGCAGGCGGACGTCCAGGACGGCGCCGGGCGCAAGGGGCTCGGCGTCTTCCGGGACGACCCGCACTGGGCGGCCCGCCAGTACCTGATCCTGCAGCCCGGCACGTACCGGTACCTGGGCGACCGGACGCTGTGGCTGCGGGACGAGGTGGCGGGGGGAGACCTGCTCCGCTCCGCCGGGCAGTCGGACGCCCGGGCCGAGCTGGTGTCCGGCATCGTGGACCGCCCCGGCCAGCGCCTGTGACCGGGAAACTGGCTTTCGCATTCAGGCCGCGACTGGACCTACAGGGCGGTCGCGGCCCGCCGGTAGAGTCCCGTCCATCCCGCCGGAGAGGACCCAGGCCATGATCGTGATCGCGCATCTCAGTGACACCCATCTCGACGGGACCGCGCGCGCCGCCGAGCGCACCCGCAGGGTCGCCGAGTTCGTGGATCGCCTGCCGTACGAGCTGGACGCGGTGCTGGTCACCGGCGACATCGCCGACCACGGGCGGGCGGAGGAGTACGAGGAGGCGCGCAAGCTGCTGGACCTGCGCCACCCCACGTTCCTCTGCCCGGGCAACCACGACGACCGGTCGGAGTTCCGCCGGGTGCTGCTCGGCGAGCCGCCCACGACCGGCCCTGTGAACCAGGTGCACCGGACCGCGGGCGCCGTCTACGCGCTGTGCGACTCGACCGTCCCCGGCGAGGACGGCGGCCTGCTGGCCGGAGAGACGCTCGACTGGCTCGAAGGCGTGCTCGACGAGGCCGACGCGCCGGTGTTCGTCGCCTTCCACCACCAGCCGATCCCGCTGCGCCACGCCGTGGCCGACACCATGGGCCTGGCCGAGCCCGACCGGCTGGCCGCCCTGGTGTCCCGGCACCCGAAGGTCGCGGCCGTGCTGTGCGGGCACTGCCACATGGCGGTCGCCTCGACCTTCGCGGGGCGGCCCCTGCGGGCCGCGCCGGGCGTCGTCTCCGCCCTCGTGCTGCCGTGGGAGGAGGGCGCGGACGCCATGGCGACCTGCGTCGACTTCGACGCCCCCGTGTCGCTGGCCTTCCACGTGCTCGACGACGACGGGGTGCTCACCACCCACTACCGCGCCCTCGCCTGACGGGGCCTTCCCTCATGGGTAGGTCTTTGGCGCGATCACGTATATGTACGGTGCGCGACGGCGCCCCTACGTTCGAGTCATGTGCGATCTGAACCCACGGGAAAGCCGTGACGTCCTGGAGTCCCTGAGCGAGATCCGCGCACTGGCCGACCAGCTGGCCGCGCACTCCACGGCCATCCAGGAGACCGCCTACATGGACCACGCCAACCTCGCCACGCTGCTGACGGCGCTGCGCGACCGCGCCGACACGGCCAGGGAGTGGGTGGAGGCCAAGCCCCGTCAGCACGCCGGGCACCAGGGCCACTGAGTCACGCCCGGAGCCACCAGGTGTGCCGGTTCCGGCTGGGCGGCGGGGCCCGGCCGGAACCGGCCCTTCTCCCGAGGCCCGTGACCCAGCCCTTGATCCAACCCGTGATCCGCCGTGGGTCAGCAGGTGCTCATGGCGCGCGTGTGCGAGTGGACTTTCCTCGCCTTTCCCGTTCTCATGATCTCACCGGTCGATTCGGTGCGTGTTCGCGGGAACGAGGGGAAAGCCCATGGGACCTCGGCGTCCGGCGGGGCTCAGGCCTCGGTGGGCCGGTCGTAGCCTTCGGACTCGCCGTAGACCTTGCGGTGCGGGTCCTGCTCCGGCTGGTTGGCCGGGTCGGTGGGAGACGGGTCGAACTCCTCGGCGAAGTCCGCGTCGTCGTACATCTCGGGATTCTCCCGCCGGTCGGCGAGCGGCCGCTCGTCGGGCTGCGACATGGCTCCTCCTGCGATCCGATGGACCGCCCGTGGCCGGGGGCCGGCGGGCGGCGGACATCGAGCCCCTGCCCGCGACGGGCGCGCTCATGTCGGCGAACGAGCCGGAAGCCACTCCGGACGGCCGGTTACGGGCCTTCCTGGTTCGTGAATCCGGTCATTCATCTCGCTGTGGGGGAGCCATATGCGTGTATCCATCATCAAAGGAGTCACCGCCGTCGTCGCGGCCCTCGCCCTGCCCGTGGCCGCGACCGTCCCGGCGCAGGCCAAGGGGCTCGACGACTCCTTCGCCGGGCTGCTGACGAGGCAGGTCACGGGGGCGAACGTGCGCAAGCACCTGGACGCGCTCCAGGGCATCGCGGACGCCAACGGCGGCACCCGGGCCGCGGGCACGCCCGGCTACGCCGCCTCCCGTGACTATGTGGCGGGCAAGCTGCGCAAGGCCGGCTACCGGGTCACGCTCGACCCCGTCGACTTCGTCGAGAGCTGGACCGAGAACAGCCCGCCGGCCCTGGAGCTGACCGCTCCCGGCCGGCAGACGTACACCCCGGACGAGGACTTCTTCACCTTCCAGCCGTCGCCCGCCGGCGAGGTCACCGCGCAGGTCCAGGGGGTGGACCTGACGCTGCCGCCGACGCCCGCGCCGACCTCCACCAGCGGCTGCGAGCGATCGGACTTCGACGGGTTCGTGGCCGGCCGGATCGCGCTCATCCAGCGCGGCACATGCGCGTTCGCCACCAAGATCCGCAATGCCGGGTTCGCCGGGGCGTCCGGGATCATCGTGTTCAACGAGGGCCAGCCGGGCCGCACCGACGCGTTCCCGCTGGACATCGGCGAGTGGCGGGCCGGCGTGCCGATGGTCTTCGCCGACTTCGCGGTCGGCGCCGAGCTGGCCACCACGCCCGGCGCGACCGCGCACCTCAAGGTGGACGCCACGCTCAAGCTGGGCACCGACCACAACGTGATCGCGGAGACGCGCCTCGGCGACCCGCGGAACGTCGTCATGGCCGGCGCCCACCTCGACAGCGTGCCGGCCGGGCCGGGCATCAACGACAACGGCTCCGGCAGCGCGGCCATCCTGGAGACCGCCCTGCGGATGGCCCACTACCCGGTCCGCAACAAGGTGCGCTTCGGGTTCTGGGCGGCCGAGGAGATCGGCCTGCTCGGCTCCGAGCAGTACGTGGAGGGACTGACGGACGAGCAGCGCGACCGGATCAGGCTGTACCTGAACTTCGACATGGTGGCCTCGCCCAACTACGCCTACATGCTGTACGACGGCGACGACTCCGACGCCACCGGGTCCCCGGCGGGCCCGCCCGGCTCGGCGCAGATCGAGAAGCAGCTCGAAGCCTTCTACGACGCCCGCGACCTCGGTCACGTGGGCACCGACTTCGACGGCCGCTCGGACTACGGGCCGTTCATCGAGGCCGGCATCCCGTCCGGCGGCATCTTCACGGGCGCCGAGGGCATCAAGACGGCCGAGGAGGCCGCCGTGTTCGGCGGCACGGCCGGGGTCGCCTACGACGCCTGCTACCACCAGGCGTGCGACACCACGGCCAACATCGACGCGACCGCGCTCGACGTCAACGCCGACGCGATCGCCGACTCGACCATCAGGTACGCCTTCAACCTGAGCTCGATCCCGAAGCGCGGCGACACGGCGGGGGCGTCCCGTCTCGCCGCGCGCACCACGAACTGATCGCGGGCCGGAGGGCGGTCGCCGGAAGGGCGGCCGCCCTTCGCGTGGAAGCAGCGCATAGCGCGGAGGGGGACGCGGCGTCATAGAGGGTGACATCCACATCTCTTGGAGGTGACCGTGGACCCCGCAGACGAGCGAGGTTTCCGCGAGTTCGTTTCCGCCCGCTCGCCCGCGCTCATACGCCTGGGCTTCCTGATCACCGGCGGCGACCAGTACGCGGCCGAGGACCTGGTGCAGAGCGCGCTGGCGAAGCTGGCGTCCCGGTGGCGGCGGGTCGAGGCGCCCGAGGCGTACGTCAGGCAGATCATGTACCGCCAGCACATCAGCTGGTGGCGCACGACGGCCCGCCGCGGCGAGGTCGTCCAGGCCGTGCCGCCCGAGCGGCCCGGCGAGGACCGCACCCACCAGAGCGAGCTGCGCATGGTGCTGCGGGGCGCGCTGGCCCGGCTGACCGCGCGGCAGCGCACCGTGCTCGTGCTCCGTTACTTCGAGGACCTGCCCGACCACCAGGTCGCCCGGGAGCTCGGCTGCTCCGTCGGCACGGTCCGCAGCACCGCCCACCGATCCCTCGCCCGGCTGCGCGAGATCGCCCCCGAGCTCGCCGAGGAACTGGAGGCCGTCCGATGACCCGACTGCTGCGTGACACCCTGGAGGAGTGGGCCGGCGAGGCCCGGGTGCCGCACGACCTGGCCGACCGGGCGCTCGGAGGCCGGCGCAGGCGGTGGGCGCTCTCAGCCGGCGTGGGCGTCCTGGCCGCGGGGGTGGCGGTCGCCGTCACCGTCGCCGTGTCGGGGCTGGGCGTGGACCACCGGCAGGCCACGGTACGGCCGGCGACGGGCGTCACGCTCCCCGCCCGGCCGTCGCCCGCGCCCACGGACGTGCGGACGTACACCGAGGGCCGGCCGCCGCGCACGCTCATCGCGGCCGGGAACGTCGCGGTCTCCGCCTACTGGACCACCACCACGGAGAAGGTGTCCGAGAAGCTGGAGCGATACAGGCGGACGTGGTGGCTGTACGACCCGAGGAACGACGGCTACGAGAAGACCGACTGGGCCTGGGTGGACGTCGCCCCGGGGCTCCAGACCGCCGCCGCGATCAATGGCGACCTGCTGGGCCGGCAGATCGCGATCGTGGACATGGCGACACGTCAGGTCCGGACGTTCATCGACCTGGAGCACGACGCCGGCTCGGTCGTCTGGTCGCCGGACGGCACCAGGCTGCTGGTCACGACGTACTCGGGCTTTCCCGACGAGCAGCCGCCCATGAAGAACAACACGATCACGTACGACGCGAACACGAAGATCGGCACCCGGACGGGCTACTACGTCATCGACGTGACCACGGGCGAGAAGGAGTATCACGAGCTGCCGGCGTTCACCTCGCCCTCGAAGGAGGAAGACACCGCCCCGGGGAACGGCAACTCCCGGCAGGACATGGGCTGGAGCGTCGACGGCTCCCTGATCTGGGCGCCCACCGACACCATGCCGGACCGCCTCTTCTACACCCCGGACGGCGAGCGCCACGACCCGCCCGCCGACCGGTACATCCCCTACACCGGCCGCACCGCCCTGTCCCCCAACGGCGAGCTGGTCATCGGTCCCCGGCAGTCCGGGCTGCCCACGGAGATCACGGACGCGCGGTCGGGACAGGTCGCCGGCCGCCAGAAGGTGCTCCAGCTCCTCGCCTGGGCCGACGACGACAACGTGATCGCGCTGGGCTGCGCCAGGAAGTGCGACGACGAGTTCGACAACGGGCTCGTGCTCGTGAGCGTGGACGGCAGCAGGACCACGCAGCTCGCCGCCACCGGCAAGAGCGAGGGTGCGGGCTCCTGGGAGTGGGTCCTGACGCCCCGCTGACCTGGCCACACGTTCTCCACAGGCTTGGACGCCGCGTTCCAGGGCACTCGGAAGGTCGTCTTCGGACGATTTGAGGAGGATCCGGTGACCACTGTGGAGAACGCCGGGCGTCAGGCCCAGGCGATGGCGCGGCGGGCGGCCGACCACCCGATGCTCGACCGGCTGGCCAGGGTCGGCCTGGCCTGCCGGGGCGTCCTGTACGCCCTGATCGGGGTGCTGGCGGTGCAGATCGCCCTCGGCCACGGGGGCAAGCAGGCCGACAAGGGCGGCGCGATGACCACGATCGCGAGTCTGCCGTTCGGCGCGGTGCTGCTGTGGGTCATGGTCGTGGGCTTCGCCGCGCTGGCCATCTGGCAGGCGTCCGAGGCGCTGTTCGGCGGGCTCAGGATCACCAAGGACCGCGTCGAGGCCGCGTTCCGCGCCGCCGTGTACACGCTGATCGTCGGCTCCCTGCTGACCCTGCTGCTGGCCGGGAAGTCCGGCTCGGACGACAAGAAGTCGCAGGACGTGACCGCCAAGCTGCTCGACCTGCCGGGCGGCCAGTTCATCGTCGGCCTGATCGGGCTCGGCATCATCGGGCTCGGCGTCTACTGGATGTACCAGGGATGGAAGAAGAAGTTCCGCAGGGAGCTGGACCAGGGCCGCATGTCGCCCGCGGCGAGCAAGGCGATGGACCGGCTCGGCACCGCCGGCTACCTGGCGCGTGGCGCCATCGCCGCCCTCGCCGGCGTCTTCGTGGTGCAGGCGGCCATCACCTACGACCCGGACAAGGCCGGCGGCATCGACGCCACCCTGCGGGCCTTCGCCGAGACCCCGGTGGGGCCGTGGCTGCTGATGGTGGTGGCCGTCGGGCTGCTGCTGTTCGCTGGCTACTGCTTCGGTGAGTCGCGCTGGCGCCGCACCTGACGCGCCGTCCGCCGTACGGAACCTGCGGCCGGGCCGGGGTCAGCCCCCGGCCCGGCCGCAGGTTCACCCGGTCGAAAGCGGATCTCTCCGGGTGGAGCGGTCAATCGACGGCCGGGACGGGCTGCGTCTCCGTGCTCCCCGTCAGCCGGTGGATCCGCCGGTCGCCGCCCCAGCGGTTGATCGCCTCCTCGTCGGCGAAGGCCAGCGCGCGCATCATGTTGCCGCTGTAGGAGGTCAGGATCGTGCGCCGCAACCGCCGCCGCTGCGGCGCCGTCAGCCGGTCGGTGCCCGCCTCCACGGGGTCGCCGTAGTGCGGCGCGTACGACACGCCCTCGAAGCCGGTACGGCTCAGCAGCGTCCGCAGCGTCTCGGGCGCGTAGAACATCAGGTGGTTCTTGGTGAAGCCGCTCCACGTCGGGCCGTACGTCTTCAGCAGCAGCGACCGGGCGTTGACCGTCAGCACGAGCAGCACGCCGCCCGGCGCCAGCAGCCGCCTGAACTCCGTGAAGTCCGACAGCGGCCTCGGCAGGTGCGCGAGCACCGACCAGAGCGTGATCACGTCGAAGCCGCCCTCCGCGACCTCCGGCACGTCCTGCGGGGCGCCGAAGTACGCCCGCGCCCGGGTCAGCCGCGCGTTCGCCTGCTCCACCGAGTCGGGCGACAGGTCCACGCCGTACGCCTCGAAGCCGCGCTGCTCGGCCAGTTCGAGGAACAGCCCGGCGCCGCAGCCGAAGTCGAGCAGCCGCCGGCCCCGCCCGTCGCTGAACACCGGGGCGAACGCGTCCATGGTCAGCCGGTAGCGGCGCTGCCGGTTGGCCGCGTACGCGCCGGTCAGGAATCCGCTGTAGCCGGTGGCGTACAGGTCGCCCAGGTGCTCGGGGCGGATGTTCGGGTTGCGGTAGAGGAAGCCGCACGAGGGGCAGCGGACCACGTGGTAGCTCCACCCGTCGCCGTTGGCCGGCTCGAACAGCGGCTGCTGGCGCGACTCCCCGCACATCGTGCAGGCGACGAACTCCTCGATGTCGCCGAGCGGCATGCCCGCCGCGTAGTCCGCGAGCGACACCACCGGGGCACGCCGCAGCCGCCAGCGCCACCGCGCCTCGTGCACCAGCCGCTCGCCGGGGCGGACGTAGACCCGCTGGCCCGAGGGCACGCGGTTGTAGCGGGAACCGTAGACGATCCGGCTGATCAGCCGACGCGCGGAAACCATGGCAACACCTCTGATAAAGAGCGGAATGCCGGGGATTTGCCCCTGTCTGTGAGCGGCTATTCCCTCGCGCTGGTCAAGACGGCCCCCCGATGACCCCGGGCGGAGCGCGGGCTCTCAGGCCGGTGGAAGGGGGGCGGCGCCGTGGGTGAGGCCCTGCCGCTCGGCCCAGGCGTCGAGCGTCCTGATCGCGGCGTGGTCGGGGCCGCCGGCCGGGGCGCTCATGAGCACGATCGCCTGGGCGCCGTCGTCCACGGAGGTGAGGACCTGCCAGTCCACGCTGAACCGGCCCGCCACCGGGTGGTCCAGCCGGCTGCTCCCCGAGGTGCGCATGGTCACCAGGTGCTGGGCCCACCAGGTGCGGAAGTCCTGGTCGCGCAGCGACAGCTCGCCCACCAGCTCCCGCAGCCGGGGCGCGTCGCAGGCCACCCCCGCCGCCAGCCGCAGCGCGGACACGGCCTCCTGGGCGCGTTCGCGCCAGTCGACGAGCATCGCCCGGACGTGGGGGTCGAGGAACGTCATCCACACGTAGTTGCGGTGCCGGGGCTCCATGGCGGCCAGGTCGCCGAGCAGCGCGGCGGCCAGCCGGTTCCAGGCCAGGATGTCGAAGTAGCGGCCCATGACCAGGGCCGGGGTGTCGGCGAGGTTGGCGAGCAGGCGCTCCACCTGGGGGCTCACCCGGGGCGCCGAGCCGCCGCGCCGCTCGGCGGCGTCGTCGGGGTGCGCGAGCTGGATGAGGTGGCGCTGCTGGTCGTCGTTGAGCAGCAGGGCGCGGCCGATGGCGTGCAGCACCGGGCGGGAGGCGGTGCGCACGCGGCCCTGCTCCAGGCGCGTGTAGTAGTCGATGCTGATGCCGGCGAGCTGGGCCACCTCTTCCCGGCGCAACCCCGGCACCCGTCGCGGGTAGCCGGTCTCCGGCAGGCCCACGTCCGCGGCGGTGACCAGGGATCGCCGCGTGCTCAGGAAGTCGCCCAGCGGCCCTCTCGGGCTCGCGTCCGGTGCTCGCATCACCGGGATTATGGCACCTATACGGAGCTTTCACCGGGGAAAACCGTTCCTCGGAACGCCGCATCCTTCCTGGTCAACGCGCTAACCGTCAAGCTTTGACATGGAGGGGGGAGGGGGCCGGCCGCCGCTGACCGGGAGGGATTCTGTGGCGGCCGGCCCCTTTCGTTCTGCCTCGCCCCGGTTCGCGGTCGCTCGGTTTCACAGGTGGGCGGTGGCGCGGAAGGCCGGGTGCGAGGGCACGTACTCGGACGGCTCGTACGGGTGGTTCGTGACGGGGCGGCCCAGCAGGATCTGCGCGGGCACCGCCCTGAACAGCGCGGCCCCCCGCACCGCGGGCGCGAGCGTCAGCGCGAACAGCACTCCCACAGCGGTGTTGAACAGCACGAACGTCGTCGTGCCGCTGCCGAGGCCCAGGACCTGCGGCAGCCCGCCGTCGAGGCCGGGGATCCCCGCGATGACCCACCCGTAGAGCGGGAACGTCAGACCGGCGATCGCCACCGCCCACCAGACGGTGGTGACGACGAACGCGACGATGGCGAACGGCAGCGCCAGGATGCCGTACAGCAGGTCCATCCAGGTCTGGGCGCTCGTCAGCGGGTTCAGCGTGCGCCGCCACCAGCCGGCCCACACCGGCGGCCGGGCGTACACGGGACGGGTAACGGGCCGGCGCAGGACGTCGGCGAGGGCCGCGCGCTCGCTGTCGGCCACGTTGCGCGCCAGGAGGGCGGTGGCGGCGAGCACGAGCAGGCCGACGACGGCGACCGCGCTGCCCAGCCCGGCCGCGACACCGGTCACGACCAGGGCGAACGAGGCGAGAGCGGCCGGCAGGCCCAGGAGCGTGTAGCGGGTGTCGGTGGCGATGCGTTGCCGGAGGGTCGTCATGACGAGAACGCTACGGACGCGGACGGCTCCGGACGATGCCGCCCGCAGGCCGGTCGGGGGTAGGGACAGCCCTACCTCCTTCCGCTCGGACGGCGCGCCGGTCTCACCTCCGTCTGACGCGTGGCCGCGGGCGGCGCAGCCAGGCGAGGAGCCAGATCGTCTCCGCCGCCGCGTCCAGCAGGTACATGGGCGAGATGCGGCCCTTCGGCACGTACACCAGGTCGACGGCCAGCAGCGTGGCCGCCGTGGCCCGGCCGACGCGGCGCGCCTGCTCGGCACCCGCCACGGTCGAGGCGCCCCGGAGCTGGGTCCAGCCGACGCCGACCAGCAGCCCGGCCACCGTACGGACCAGCCAGCGGTCGGTCTTCGGGCCGAAGACCCGCTCGAAGCTCGGCATGTGCAGCAGCGGCCAGAGCCCGCCCACCACGTTGAACAGCCCGTGCGCCCGGACCAGCGCCGCCGTGCCCCGGTCGGGGACGGCGGCGGCCCCGAGCGCCCCGGGGCCGAGCTCGGCCCCGAGGGCGGGCCCGCTCGCCCCGGGCACCTCACCGCGGGCCGGGGCGCGGGTAGCGGGCGGGACGGTCATCTCTTCGCCTGCCGGATGACGTCGCGGATGCGGTCCATCATCGCGGTGGGCGTCCCGACCAGGACGTTCTTGGTGGCCGACTCGACGCCCGGATGCGGATGGGTGGGTGCCATCGCCTCGGCGGCCTTGACCCCGGCGGACATCGCGCGGCGCTCGGCGGGGCTGGTCCCGGCCCGCAGCTTGGCGAACTCGTACCGCTCCTCGCTGCGGGCGTGCGCGGTGACGGCGGCGCGCAGCACCGCGAGCCGCTCCAGGAAGTCCGGGGCGTCGGGCCCGTCCTTGTCCATCTGCTGGAGCAGCTCCTTGGCCTCGCGCTCCTCGGCCAGCCGCTCGTCGGCGACGCCCTCGCCCCCGTCGATGACCTTGCGGGCGTACGGGTGGACGATCTCCTCCTCGGCCGTCTCGTGCACGGCGAGGAGGCGTACCAGGCGAGTGAAGGCCTCGCCCCGCTCCTGCGGGCTCGCCTTCTCGACCTCGTCGAACATGTCCCTGATCATGGCGTGCTGGGCCAGCAGCAGATCGATGACGTCCGTCTCCTCCATCGTCTCCGGACGGTGCGAGCTGGCGGTCATGGCGGTCTCCTCTCGACTACACGCCGCCGCCCTACCCCGGAGGGCTTGTGTCACGCGTGTCATGACCCGTTCCGGTAGCTTCGCCGACCTCCGGTGAAAGTTTCAAGGAGAGATCCAGGTGGGGCGGGAAGTCTCGCCGTCCGTGGCCCCTTTTCGTTGACATCTGGCCGCCAGCTCCCACAATCCTGCTTGGGAGCGCTCCCATAACGCGCTCCCCTGTTGCGCTCCCGTCGAAGCCAGGAGGTGAGGCCGCCCCGTCGAACCGTGTGACCGCTCCATGACACCATCCCGCCCGGATGGCAGGGACGCGGCCGGCCTTGAGACCTCCCCCCTCTCCGCCGGCCGCGTTCTCCACGTCATGGCCCGCCGGACGGGCGGTGAGCCGGTGGTCAGCGAGCCGTCTCCCGCTCGAACCGATCGCGAGCCGCGTCGATCACCCCCTCGTCCGCGAACTCCTCGAACGCCTCCTCGTGACAGCGCTCCGGGACGATCTCCCTGACCCGGTCCGGATAGCCCGGTCCCGGCTCGGGCACCCTGACCCACGGCGCGTCACCCAGCCGTACCGCGATCGGGCCCGAGGCACGGACCGACATGGCCCAGTTCGTCCCCGCGCCGGTGATCGCGCACATGTGCCGGGCGTAGACCCACCGCACCTCGGCCACCGTCCGGGCGGCCGGCGGGTCGAAGCCGAACGGCTCCACCGCGCACACCACCCGCCCGGCGTTCTCACCGAAGTCGTGGCCGTGCTCGTGGTGCTCGGCGGGGGTCGCCTGTTCGAGCAGAGCCGTCACCCGGGCCGCGAGCCGCCGCTCCAGGTCGTGCCGTCCCGCCTGCTGCACGCCCAGGACCACGGCCACCCCGGCCAGCAGGAGGAGGGCCGCGGCGACCGCCGCCACGACCCCCTTCCGCCGGGACAGGGTCACGGCGCCCGCCCCGGGCCGGCCGTCGCCTAGGGGCTCGTGCACGTCAGCGCGGGAGCCGGGTCGGGGGCGGTGCCGGTCGCGTTGAACCCGAACGTGGTGCTGGCGTTCGCCGCGAGCTGCGCGTTGTGGGGCGCGTTCTTGACCGTCACGTTGGGCGGCTGCGCGGACAGCACGCCGTTCCACGGTGATCCGTCGAAGCCCTGGCCTCCGCTGTACGCCCACCGGACCGTCCAGCCGTTCAGTGGCGTGGAGCCCGGGTTGCGCACGGTCACCTCGGCCTGGAAGTGGCCCGCCCAGCCCGGCGTGGCGATGGTGCGCCACGTGGCGGAGCAGTTCCCGGGTGGGGGCGGGGTCACGGTGGACGTCACGGTCGGGGTCGTGCCGGGCGACTGGCCGTTCGGGCCGACGCCGGTGACCTCGCCGTTGCCGCCGTCGAAGACGACGTCGGAGCAGCTGTAGAAGTTCTCCTGGCTGTCGGAGCGGATCCAGTGGATGTAGAGGATGTGCCGGCCGCTCTTGCCCGACGGGAGCTGGACGTTCCAGTAGTAGTAGTTGAGCCCGCCCGTCCCGCCGGACTGCGGCGGGTTGGCGACGCTGCCGAACGACTCCAGGTCGGACCACTTGAGCGGCCCGTCGGGGTTCCAGCCGTTCTTGGTGATGTAGTAGACGAACGAGCCGGGGTGCGCCGCCCAGTTGCTGTGCCGGATCTGGATGGTCGCGCCCGAGGTCAGGTGGGTGACGGGCCAGTCGGGGCGCACCGCGTTGTAGGCGGTGAAGTCGTACGGGCCGCCTGTGCCGCCGCTGCAGAGCTGGCCGTCGGGGATGAATCCCGTCGTGCGGCCGGCGCCGTCGGAGCGCAGCACCGCGAACCAGTTGTAGAGCGGGGTCGAGCCGCTCTGCGCGACCGCCGCCCCGCAGGCCGGGTTGTAGGGGATGATCTGCCCGTTGTCGCGTAAGCCGTCCTGCCAGCACAGGAACGTGCGCGCGCCGGGGAACATCGTGACGCCGTGGGCCTGTGCCTGCTGCGGCGACAACGCCACCAGCAGGCTCGTCACCAGGGCCACGGCCATCGCGGCCACCAGGGCCGCCGACCGGATCGGTCTCATGGAGGAGTCCCTTGTTCGAGCGAAAGGGGAATCCGTCCACGACCCGCCCCGCCCGGCAGCACCCGTGTGTGCGCATTGAAACACGGCGTCGCGGGCTCGGCAACGCGCGATGAAACTTTCAGCCTACGGCCGGGGCCCGTAGGTGAGGCGGCGCAGGACGGTCTCGGCCGGGCCGGCGTACCGGAGCCTGTCGAACAGGCTCGCGGCCAGGACGGTCGCGAGCCAGACGGTCACCGCGACGACCAGGCCGGTTACCGTGGGGCTGCTGAAACGCCCACCGAGGTCGAGGGTGAAGGGCGCCAGGAGGACGAGCCAGGCGACGGACTGGAACAGGTACCCCGACAGGGAGCGCCGGCCCAGGGCCGCGAGCGCGCCCACGACGGGGCCGGGTCGGGAGATCCGCAGGACGATCAGGCCGAAGACGGCCGCGTACCCCGGTCCGGCGAACATGCCGCTGCCGCCGTGCAGCGTCAGCATCAGCCCGGCGGCCGATTCGTCGACGTGCAGCCATCCGGCACTCACCAGAGCGGCCGGCAGGCCGCCGGCGACGGCGACGCCGAGGCCGACGACCGCGGTCCGGATGAGCAGGCTCCGGTGGCGGGCCGGCTCTTCGAGGACGCCGCGGCGGGCGGCCCACATGCCCAGCCAGGCGATGAGGATGAAGGGCAGGACGGTCAGCGTGTGCGCCGGCCATTCGGCGAGGCGGTCCAGCATGGACGCGAGGTATCCGGGCGCGGCGAGGGAGTCGACGTGGCCCGCCGGCAGCGCGGCCGACCCGGCCGGGCCCGCGAGGATGCCGCCCACCACGACGGCGCCGAGGACCAGGACCTCGACCGCGGACAGTGCCCAGAGCACCAGCGCGATCCGGTGGAACCTGTCGCTGCGGCGCAGCAGCACCAGCGTCATCACGATGCCGACGATCCCGTACGCGCCGAGGAAGTCGCCGTAGTACAGCAACGTCGCGTGCGCGAGACCGAAGACGACGAGCCAGAGGTTGCGCCGCATCAGCACCGAGCGGACCCGTTCCGGTGTCGCGCCGGAGGCGTCCTGGCGGCGGGCGAGCTGGACGAGGCCGTAGCCGAACATCATGGCGAAGACCGGGTACCCGCGGGCGTGGACGAGCTCGAAGAGTAAGAAGTTCAGGCCGCTGTCGACGCCGTCCGGCGTGGCGTCGAGGCCGGGCTCGCCGGCGAAGACGACCCCGGCGGCGTTGGCCAGCGCGATGATCAGCAGCATCGCTCCCCGGGCCAGGTCCGGTGCGAGGGCGCGTTCGGTGCGCCGCACCGGCCCTCTCGATGTCCGCGATGCGATGTAGAGGCTCATGTCCGTCCTTTCGACTTAATTTGTGAGAGAAACTATCACTCATATACTAATGAGGCTCTGCCATGATGAGTCCCGCGATCTTCCAGGGCGAGCGAGGGAGCCATGACCAGCGAGAACGTTCCGGTAGCACTACGGCGGCTGTGGCGGATCCCGGAGGTGTCGGAGTCGTCGCGTCTGGGGCGGCCCGCCACCCTGGACGTCGACCTGGTCGTCGCCGCTGCTGTGGAGATCGCCGACCGCGACGGGCTCGGCGGCGTGACCCTTCCCAAGGTCGCCAAGAGCCTCGGTGTCACCGGGATGTCGCTCTACCGGCACGTCGGGTCCAAGGAGGAGCTCCTCGCGCTGATGACCGACCACGCCGTGGGGATGCCGCCGGCCCTCGACACCGACGACTGGCGCGAAGGGCTGCGCAGGTGGGCGCTCGCACAGCGCGCGGTGTTCCGGCGGCGACCGTGGCTGACTCGCGTGCCCATCTCCGGGCCGCCCTCGGGGCCGAACCAGATCGCGTGGATGGAGGCCGCACTGGCGATCATGTCCGGCACCGGCCTCGACTGGGCGCACAGGGTCGGCGTCCTGTCGGTGATCGGCGGTTACGTGCTCCAGTCGGTGCGTCAGCACAGCGACCTGGCCGAGGTCAGAGCAGAAGGTCAGGAGCAGGCCGACGCCGCGCGCGACCATGCTCGGGCGCTGGTACGGCTCGTGGACCCCGAGCGGTTTCCCGAGACGGCCCGGCTCTTCTCCTCGGCGCTGTTCCAGGCGCCACCGCCGACCGCTTCCGCGGAGACCGCCGCCGACGAGGACTTCTCGCTCGGCCTCGAACTCATCCTGGACGGTGTCGCCGTGCGGATCGCGCCCTCCGGTTCCTGAGGTGCGCTTCTCAGCCGGCGGGCGACCCTGCCCCGGAGGCGGCACTTCGTCGGGAGCGTCCACGGGACTTCGGCCTGCCGGTGTGGTCCGTGTACTCCAGCCACCATTCCGCGAGCAGCAGGTTGACGACCCAGCTGAGCCATACGCCGGCGGAGCCGATCGCCTCGATCATCGCTTGCTGGTCGCCACCGTAGGCGCTGTCGAGCCGCGGAAGCTGGACGACGAGCAACACCCCGGCCCACAGCCGGCTGGCCACGATGGACGTGGTCAGCGCGAAGCTGCGGATCATCCACCTGCGGTGCTCGGGGAACCGCCGCTGCCGCGCCATCCGCCACCCCGCGACACCGGTGATCAGCCACACGATGCCCAGCATGGTGTTCCCGGTGTTCCCGCCGAACCCCGTGTGGCCGAACGGTGCCACCCCGAGAACGGTGATTCCCGCCGGGAACACGCCGCAGAAGAAGTACGCCCGCCCCATCCGGCGATGGGCCCGGGGATGGGAGCGCCGGAACCACGGCCACACCTGGAAGCACCCCGTCAGCAAGGCCACCGTGCCGAAGACGATGTGCGCCACGAGGAGGGGATAGAAGAATGCCGGCGAATCTGACACGTCCACCCGTGATCGCGCCGGGTCCAAGGTGAGGTACGGCGGCAGGGAGTACACCACGAACCCGAGCATCACGATGAGCAACGGAACGATCCAGCCGAGCTGGCGCCGCCGCCTCGGCCCCGCCTTGCGGCGCGCGGGCGACGCCTCCGCCCCTTCCTCACCGGGCACGGGACCCGGTTCCGTCAACGTCGTGGCCACAGAAGGTCTCCTCGTCAGAGTCGGGGCGGGCGCGTGACGCCCGCCGATCGCGGTCAGCTTCGCGGGGACGCGGATCCGGGGCCAGAGTCGAACCGACTGCAGTCGCACGGGACACCTCCGGTGGACAGGCGGACACCGCCCGTGATGTACGGCAGGGGCAGGGAGCGGGCGGCGATCGCACGGCTGCTCGCCGACGCCCGAGAGGGACGCGGCGGGGTGCTGGTCCTGCGCGGTGAGGCCGGGATCGGCAAGAGCGCACTGCTGCGCCACGCCGCCGCGACCGCGGGGACCCCCGCGTCCATGCGGGTACTCGCGTGTGCCGGCGTGGAGTCCGAGGTGGAGCACGCGTTCAGCGGGCTGCTGGGGCTGGTGCGGCCGGTGCTCGACCATGTGGACGCGCTGCCCGCCGTCCAGGCGGAGGCGCTGCGCGGCGCTCTCGGCCTCAGCCGCTCTCGCGCCTCGGACCACCTGGTCTCGGCGGCGGTCCTGACGCTGCTCGCGGCGGTGGCGGCGGACCGCCCGCTGCTGGTCACGGTCGACGACGTGCAGTGGCTGGACCGGGCCTCCGCCGCCGCCCTGCTGTTCGCCGCCCGCCGGCTGGCCGGCGAGCCCGTCGCGATGCTGCTCGCCGTACGCGAGCCCGAGTCTCCGCCGGTCAACACGGCCGGGTTGACCGAACTGACGCTGGACGGGCTGCCACCGGAGGACGCGGCGCGGCTGCTCGACGCGCACGGCTGGACGCTGCCGGACCGCCGGCGCGACGCCCTCATCGCGGCGACGGGCGGCAACCCGCTCGCCCTGATCGAACTGGCCCGGCTCGACGAACCCGACCGCGCCATGCTCGACCTGGCCATGCTCGGGACCCTGCCCGTGAGCGCCAAGGTACGAGCGGCGTTCCTGCGTCAGGTCGACGCCCTGTCCCCGGACGGCCGCGCGGCCCTGCTGGTGGCGGCGGCCGAGGAGACCGGGGACGTAGGCACCGTCCTCGGGGCCGCCGCCCGGCTCGGCCTGCCCGCCGACGCTCTGGACGACGCCCAGCGGTCGGGACTGGTGCGACTCGGCGGGGTCGACCTCCGCTTCCGGCACCCGTTGCTCCGCTCCGCCGTCTACGCCGACGCGTCCTTCGAGCGCCGCCGGGCCGCGCACCTGGCCATCGCCGAGCACCTGAGCGCCGCCGGAGAGAACGATCGGGCGACCTGGCACCGCGCCGTCGTCACGACCACGCCGGACGAGGAGATCGCCGCCGCGCTGGAGCGCAGCGCCGACGCCGCCCGCCGGCGCGGCGGCGCGGCGGCGGCGATCTCCGTCCTACGGCAGGCCGCGCGGCTCAGCGAGTCGCCCGCCGGTCGACGCCACCGGACGGTGACTGCCGCCTTCGTCGCCCTGGACACGGGCCGGCCCGGCCTGGCCAGGACGTTCGTCGACCAGGTCATGGCCGAGCCGGTGCCCGCCGCGACCCTGGCCCAGCTCAACGGGACCATCGAGCTGTACGGCGGGGACCCCGCCATCGCCTTCACGCACCTGATGCGGTGCGCCGAACTCATGGCGTCCACCGAGCCCGAGGAGGCCGCCTGGACCCTCCTGCTCGCGGCCGGATCGGCGTTGCGCGCCGGGGACATGGAGGCGACGCTGCTGGCGACCCGGCGCATCACCGCCCTGGACTGCTCTTCGGCGACGCTCCGCGCCGCCGAAGGTCTCCTCGGCGGCTTCGAGGGGATCGTCACCGGCGCCGAGCTGTGGGAACTGCCGGCCGCCCTGCCCGGGGGGCGGGGCGGGGGAGAGGAGCGGCAATGGATGTGGGCGACCGTGATCGGCTGGATGGGCCCCGACGACCACCAGGCCCTCCGGCTCGCCGAAGCCACCGGCCGCCGGGTCCGTGCCGAGGGCTCCGCCGCGCTGCTGACCGAGGTGCTGTTCTACCACGCCGACATCGAGTTCCGGCTCGGCCGCTGGGCGGAGGGCGCCGCGCACGCCGAGGAAGGTCTCCGGTTCAGCTACGAGACCGGCCAACGGGGGTGGACGGCCGGCTTCCTCGCCCAGTCGGCGCGGTTCGCCGCCGTGCGCGGCGATGCGGCGGCATGTCGCCGGTATGCCCGGCAGGCGCTGGAGGTCGCGTTCCCGCTGCGTGAGCGCCTGGCCGCCGCGACGGCGACCGGCGCGCTGGGGCTGCTGGCGCTCGGGGAGGGCGCCTCGGCCGAGGCGTTCGCGGAGCTGATGCGCCTGTTCGAGCGTGGTTCGCCGCACGCCAACGACTTCGTCGCGCTCGCGATGCTCCCGGATCTGGTCGAGGCCGCCGTACGCGCCGGGGACGCCGAGCCGGCCCGGCGGATCGTCGAGGCCGTGGAGGCTCGGACCGGCGATGTCCGCGGCCCCGTGGCCCTGGCCGGGAGGCATCGCTCCCACGCGCTGCTCTCGGACGACGCCCACGCCGAGTCCCACTACCGGAGCGCGCTGGCGAGCTTCGGCCCCGACCAGCGCCCCTTCGACCGGGCCCGGACCGAACTCCTGTACGGCGAGTGGCTGCACGGAAACCACCGCAGAACCGAGGCCCAGGTGATGCTCAGGGCCGCGAGCGAGACGTTCGACGCGCTCGGGGCCGAGCCCTGGGCCCGGCGGGCGCGCGGCTGGTTGCGGGCGGCCGGCGGCGTCCCGCTCCGCCGGAGCCGGCACGTCGCCGCCCTGCTCAGCCCGCAGGAACTGGAGGTGTCCAGGCTCGCCGCGAGAGGGCTGAGCAACCGCGAGATCGGCGACCGGATGCACCTCAGCCCACGGACGGTGGGCTCGCACCTGTACCGGGCGTTCCCCAAACTGGGGATCTCGACGCGCGCCCAGCTTCGCGACCTCGACCTCGACCTCGACTGACGGATCACCGACGCCGCGATCGGGATGCGTCTCGTTCAGAGCGGCCCGAGGTCTCGCACGATCTGGGCCAGCGCGCGGATGAGGTCGTTCTCGATGTCCGACCGCCACACCAGCGCGTACGGCAGGGCCGTCAGGTCATGGACCGGTACGTAGACGACGTCCGGCCGTACCCAGTACCGCGTCATGTGCTCCGGGAAGAGCGTCACGATCTCGCCCATGCCGATCCGGGTGAAGATCTCGGCGGGGTTGCGCACGAGCGGGCCGCGTTCGATGACGCGGCCCTTGCGGGTGTGGGGCGGGACATAGGCGTCGAGCCAGTAGTCCGGCCTGGACTCGATGTCGGGATGCAGGAAGTCGCTGACCGTCTCCAGCGAGATCGACGTGTGGCCGGCGAGCTCGTGCCCGGGGGCCACACCCAGCACGCGCGACTCGGCGAAGAGCACGGGGCTGACGGTGAGATCGGGCTCCTCGGCGGGCAGCCAGGCGACCAGGACGTCGAACTCGCCGCGACGCAGCCTGCCGAACAGGTCGTCGAAGGTGGGATGGCTGATGCGCAGTTCCCAGGTGGGGTGACGGGCACGGAAGGTGTCCCAGTACGGGCGCAGGTCGTGGACGTTGAGCGGCATCATGCCGACGCGGAGCACGGCGGTGGTGCCCCGGGCGGCCAGGCGGGCGCGTTCGAGGCTGTCGCGCAGGCCGGCGTAGACGGGCCTCAGGTCGTCGCGGAGCTGGCGGCCGAGCGGGGTGAGCTGGACGTGGCGACGATTGGAACGGTCGAACAGCGCGCCGCCGATACGGCGCTCCTGCTCCCTGATGGCCTGGCTGACCCGGGCCTGCGAGACGTGCAGGCGTGCCGCGGCCCGGCCGAAGTGCAGCTCCTCGGCCAGCGTCAAGAAGATCTCGATGTCCCGGATTTCCATGGACGTCACTCAGGAGAGGCCGGGGTGACGGGCAGCCGGGTTCGAAGCCGACGCCCTTTGGCGATCAGCAGGATGAGCCCGATGCCCCATAGCTCCATAGACATCCCTTTCGCCCGATAATCCTCATGTTATCGAGCGAGTGCGAGGACGGCGTTGATGGAGACGCCGGCGCCGGGCAACCTGGAGAACGCCCGCGAACGGCCCCTACCCCTTCCCCCTCCCGGTGATCATGAGTCTGGCGAGTCTCGGTCTGACCGACGAACAGGAGCACCTCTACCGCTACCTGCTGCGTCACCCGCATCTCGACGCGGACGCCGTCGATCTCGTCATGCCGGAGGCCCGCCGCGTGCTCGCCGAACTGAGAGCTTTCGGCCTGGTCGGCGACGCACTGACCGCGCTTCCCCCTGCCGCCGCGGTCGATCTGCTGGTGCGGCGGCGCATCGAGCAGACCCGGCGCCGGCTCACCGAGCTCACCCTGGCCTGGGACGTGCTGACCGAGCTGGCCGAGGAGCATCGCAGCGGCCGTCTCGTCCAGATGGTCGAGCACATCCCGGACGGGCCGGCCGTCACCCGCCGCATGCGCGCCCTGCTGGCCGAGAACCCCGGCGAGTTCGCCCACGTGACGACCCGCGCTCACAGCAGCACGCCCTACGACCACCGGCCGTTCCAGCGGCTGCTGGCACGGGGGTTGCGCAGCCGCACCCTGTTCCCCGCCCGGGTCCTGGCCGACCCGGCGCAGGACCCGCACACCCGGTCCCTGCACGCCCTGGGTGACCTGCAGCGGGTGACCGTCGAGCCGACCCGGCACCTGGCGATCGTCAACCGCGCGGTCGCCTTCGTCCAGGCCGATCCGCACGGCCCGGAAGCCGGAGCGTTGGAGATCCGTCAGCCCGGCCTGGTCGCCATGCTCGCCGACGTCTTCGACGGCATGTGGGATCGCGCCCGGGACCTGAACGACCTGCCCCTGTCCCCGGCCGAGCGGCAGGTCCTGCACGCCCTGACCCGTCACGACACCGACGAGACCGCCGCACGCTCGCTCAACATATCCGTGCGCAAGTTCCGCGCCCACATCGCCGACCTGATGGCACGACTCGGCGCCGCCACCCGCTTCCAGGCGGCACTGCAGGCCAAGGAGCGTGGCTGGTTGTGAGCTCCGGGTGCAGGTTCCTGCACCCGGACCTGCAACTTCTTCGTCTCCTGCGCGCCTGCCCGGGGCCGACATGCTGAGCCGTATGGATCGTTTCGATGTCATCGACACCTGCACCCGGATGGCATGGCACGCCGACCAGCGGGAGTGGAGCGAGCTCGCCGAGGTGTTCGCCGACGAGGTGCTGCTGGACTACACCAGCCTCAACGGCGGCGAGCCGGTCACCCTCACCCCGGCGCAGATCGTCGAGGGCTGGGAGGGCGCGCTGAGTGCCTACGTGGCCACACAGCACCTGATCGGCAACCACCTGGTCACCGTCGCCGGTGACGTGGCGGTGTGCACGGCCTCCTTCCAGGCCACGCACCGCAAGGACGACGACTCGCTGTGGACGCTGGGCGGCACCTACCGCTTCGACCTCGTGCGCACCGGCGACGGGTGGCGGATCACCGGCGTGGTGATGACCGCGGCCTGGAGCGACGGCACCCGATGAGGACGCGCACCATCGTGGGGGCGGCGACCGCCGTGCTGGTCGCCGGCGGAGTGGTGGCCGTGGCCGGCAGCGACTTCCTGCGGGCGGTCGCCACCGACGCCGTCGAGCCCCTGCCCTCGGTGACCGCTTCGCGCGGACCGCTGGACCCGGCGGCGCGGCGCTACCTGGACGCGGTGGCGGCCGAGGACGCCGACGCCCTGGCCGCCGGCTTCGCGCCCGACGGCCTGGTCATCGACGTCGGGCGCGAGATCCGCGGCCGGGATGCCATCCGGCGGTGGGCCGCCGACGAGGTCATCGGCGGCGTCTACACGCTGCTGGACCACACCCCGCGCGCCGGCGGGGTCACCATGCTGGTCCGCTTCCAGCCCGGCGGCGTGGGCGGCTTCCGCGCCAACTACCACTTCGACATCACCGACGGATTGATCACCAAAGCCACTCTGGAGTACGCGTGAACAAGGTCACCAAGGTCGCTTTCGACAGCGACGGTGTCACCCTCGCCGGCAACCTGTACCTGCCCGAGGGGGTGGAGCGGGCCCCGGCCGTCGTCGTCGCGGGCACCTGGACCAGTGTCAAGGAGCTGATGGCCGACCGCTACGCGCAGCGCCTGGCCGAACGCGGATACGCCGCCCTGTCCTTCGACTTCACCGGCTTCGGCGAGTCGGGCGGCGAGCCGCGCGACGTGGAGAACCCGGCCCGCAAGGTCCTCGACATCCACCACGCGGTCGCCTTCCTGGCCACCCACCCGGCCGTGGACGCCGACCGCCTGGGCGCCCTGGGCATCTGCGCGGCCGCGATGTACATGGCCGACAACGCCGCCCACGACCCGCTCGTCGCCTCCCTGGCTCTGGTGGCGCCCTGGCTGCACGACGCCTCCATCTGCGAGCAGGCGTACGGCGGCGCCGACGCGGTAGCCGAGAAGATCAAGCTCGGACGGGAGGCCCGGTCGCGCTACGACGAGACCGGGGAGATCGACTACGTGCCGGTCGTCAGCGCCACCGACCCACGCGCGGCCATGCCGTACGACATCGACTTCTACCTCAACCCCGAGCGTGGCGGCATCCCCGCCTGGCCCAACCGCTTCGCCGTGATGGCGTGGCCGGACTGGCTCACCTACGACTCCATCGCCCTGGCGCCGCGCATCTTCCAGCCCACCCTGCTCGTGCACAGCCAGGACGCCGCCATCCCCGAAGGCGCCCACCGCTTCCACGCCGGGCTCGCCGGCGCCAAGGACATCCTGTGGACCCAGGGCACCCAGTTCGACTTCTACGATCAGGAGCCCCAGGTGGCGGTCGCGGTGGACGCCGTGGCCGCGCACTTCGGCAGGACGCTGCGATGATCCTCGTCACCGGAGCCACCGGCAACGTCGGCGGCGAGGTCGTGCGCGCGCTGGTCGGCGCGGGAGAACCCGTGCGGGCGCTGGTCCGCGAGCCCGCCGGCCTGCCGGTGGAGCAGGCCGTCGGCGACCTGAACGCGCCGAGCTCGCTCGGCGCCGCCCTCGACGGCGTGCGCGGGGTCTTCCTGCTGCCCGGCTACCGCGACATGCCCGGTCTGCTCACCCGGTTCCGGGAGGCCGGGGTGGAGCGGGTGGTGCTGCTGTCCAGCCTGGCCACCGTCGCCACCGACACCCGCAACGCCGTCTCCCAGTACATGATCGGCTCGGAGACGGCGGTGCGCGAGTCAGGGCTGGCCTGGACGTTCCTTCGGCCCAACGCGTTCATGTCCAACGCGCTGCGCTGGCTGCCGCAGTTGCGGGCCGGGAACGTCGTCAAGGACGCGTTCGGCGGCGTGCCGATCGCCTCGGTCGACCCGTACGACATCGCCGCCGTGGCCGTCCGCGCCCTGCTCGACCCCGGGCACGAGGGCCGGATATACCCGCTGAGCGGGCCGGAGCGGCTGCTGCCCGCGCAGCGGCTCGCCGTCCTGGCCGGCGTGCTCGGGCGTGACCTGCGTTTCCAGGCCCTGTCGGACGAGGAGGCCAGGGCTGACATGGCGGGGCGCGTGCCGGAGGAGTACATCCAGGCGTTCTTCAGCTTCTACAGCGACGGCACCCTGGACGAATCCCAGATCTATCCCACCGTGGAGAAGGTGACCGGGGCACCGCCGCGCACCTTCCACCAGTGGGCCCTGGCCCATCGCACCGCCTTCACGGTGGACGCGGGCCCGGCGTAGAACGCGCCGGAGACCGGTCAGGCAGCCGAGGGGACGTCGCCGGGGCGCCACATCGGCCAGAACGTCGAGCCGTCCGGCAGCGCGAACGGATCGCGTGGCCGGTACCCGTGGCGCAGGTACAGGGCCCGGCTGCGCGGGCTGCTCGCCTCCGGGTACGCGGGCAGCCCGCCGAGCTCGGCCTGGTGGTGGCGCAGCAGGGCGGTGCCGAGCCCCTGGCCCTGCCGTGACGGGTGGACCGCCAGGAAAGCCAGGTGCCGCGAAACCCGCCCCCACCCCACCAGGGGAAGCCGCGTCAGAGGGCGGCGCCGCCGTCCACCACCAGGTCGTGGCCGACCGTGAAGCCGGCCTCCGGCGAGGCGATCCAGAGGATCGCGCCCGCCGCCTCCTCCAGAGTGCCGACCCGCCCGGCGGGGAGCGCGTCGCGCATCCGCTCCGCCCGGTCCGCCTCCGTCTCACCCGGGCGCATCGACATCGTCGTGTCGTGCGCTCCCGGGCTGACGACGTTGATCCGGATGCCCTCGCGGATGTACTCCAGGGCCGCCGTGCGCGTCAGCGCGGCCACGGCCGCCTTGCTCGCCGCGTACGCCCCCAGGCCGGGGAGGCGCTGATGGGCGCCGATCTGCGAGGCGATGTTGACGATGACCCCGCCTCCGGCCGTGAGCATGTGGGCGATCTCGTACTTCATGGACAGCATGACGCCCGTGGTGTTGACCGCGAAGGTGAAGGCCCAGTCGTCCTCGTCGATCTCGGCCGCCTTCCCTGTCGTGAGGACCCCGGCGTTGTTGACGGCGACGTCCAGCGACCCGTACGTCGCGACGGTCCCGGCCACCAGCCGCTCCACGTCCGCGGCGCGGGTCACGTCGGCCGTGATCGCGACGGCCCGGCCGCCGGCCTCCTCGGCCAGCTTCACGGTCTGCTCCAGCGGCTCCCTGCTCCGCCCGGCGACCACGACGCGGGCGCCCTCGCGGGCGAAGGCGAGCGCGGTGGCGCGGCCGATGCCGGAGCCGCCGCCGGTGACGAGCGCGACCTTATCTGCGAACCTCATGACGATCCTCTCTGTTGCGGGTGTTCTCGTTGCGCGGGCTGCGGCCGGCGATGCCGGTCAGCGCCGCGGTCAGGACGAAGAGCAGTGCGGTGACGGCCAGCGCGAAGCCGTAGCCGTGGGTGACGGCGGCCGGGTCCCGGTGCGGGCCGGTGCGTGCCGCGGCGAGGGCCGCCAGCGCCGCCAGCCCGACGGTCGGCCCCACCTCCATCGCGGTGTTGACCAGCCCGGCCCCGAGCCCGGCCTGGCGGGCGGGCACGCCGTCGAGCGCCGTCACGGTCGCCCCCGACAGCGCCAGCCCGGAGGCGACCGGGAACAGCAGCAGCCCGGCGAGCACCACTCCGGCGTACGGGGTGCCCGGCTCGATCAGGCTGAGCAGCCCCATGGAGAGCGCCCCGAGCCCCAGCCCGCACACGGTCACCGCGCGGGCGCCGAGCCGCCCGACGAGCCGTCCCGACACCGGCCCCATGGCCAGCACCAGCAGGTACGGGGCGAACGCGGCGCTGGTCTGCAGCGGCGTCAGGCCGCGTACCTGCTGGAGCCAGAGCGTCAGGAAGAACGTGGTGGTCGCGCTGGCGGCGGCCGTGACGAGGACGGCGACCAGCGCCGCGGGCCGGCGGGGCGAGGCCAGGAAACCCAGGGGGAGCAGCGGCTCGGCCGCGCGGAGCTCCACGGCGGCGAACGCCAGCAGCAGCAGCCCGCCGGCGCCCGCCACGATCGGCGCGGCGTACAGCAGCCCGAAGCTCAGCGTCACCATGCCCGCGGTCGCCAGGACCGCTCCGGGCACGTCGAGCCGCGGCGCCCGGCCGGGAGTCCCGCCGGCGGCCCGGCCCGGGAGCAGCCGGGCGGCGGCCACGACGACGGCCGAGGCCGCGATCGGGATGGCGAAGGCCCATCGCCATGACACCAGGGCGGCGATCACCCCGGACAGCAGGCTGCCGGCCGTCGCGCCGGTCACCGACAGCGTCCCCCACACGGCCGTCGCCCGTGGCCGGCGCTCCTCCGGCACCACCTGCCGGACCAGCGCCATGGCCGCCGGAGCCGTGAGCGCGGCCCCCACCCCCTGGGCGAACCGCGCCACGAGCAGCACGAGGTTTCCGGGCGCGAGCGCGGCCGCGGCCGAGGCGACCCCGAACACGGCCACGCCGGCCAGGAACGCGCGGCGGTGCCCGTACAGGTCGCCGAGCCTTCCCCCGAGCAGGAGCAGGCCGCTGAACGACAGCCCGTAGGCCGAGTTGAGCAGCGCCAGGTCGGCCGGGTCCATGCCGAACTCACGCTGGACGGCCGGGAGCGGGACGACGAGGAGCGTGATCGACGCGATGAGGACGACCTGTGAGCCGGCGAGCACGATGAACGCCGGACTCGCCAAACTAGATCGATCGTTCCAGATAGCGGGCATGGCAAAGTCTTCCTCGTCTTCAAGATGGGAGGCTTCAGAGCAGGCTGAGGGCGTGGGCCGCCGCGTCCCGCATCCTCGCCGGGTCGGCCGACGCCTTGCCCATGACGCGCATCCCCTGCAGCAGCACCATGAGGAACCTGGCCAGCGCCCGCGGATCGCGGTCCGCGGCGAGCTCGCCCTGCGCCCTGGCCCGGATGAGCGCCGAGGTCAGGGCCGTCTCCAGGCCCTCCCAGTTGCGGTCGACGAACCGGCATACCTCCTCGTCGCGCGGCAGCAGCTCCGCCGCCGCGTTGACGATCATGCAGCCGCGCTTGCCCTCCTCGCCGGACGACTGCCGGGCGTACGTCTCGATCAGCCGCCGGACGGCCGGCAGTGCCGGGCCGGGCTGGGACAGCATCTCGACGGGCGACGGGCTCTGCGCGTCCAGGTAGCGCTGGAGCGCCTTCATGTAGAGCTCGTGCTTGCCGCCGAACGTCGCGTACAGGCTGGCCCGGCCGATGCCCAGTCGTTCGACCAGGTCGGCCATCGAGGTGCCCTCGTAGCCCCGCTCCCAGAACAGCTCCAGCGCCGCGTCGAGCGCCGCACTGGGGTCGAACTCCTTGCTCCTGGCCATGCTCAAACCCTAGCCCTTACTGGAACGATCGGTCAATTCAGGCGATGTCAGCCTGCGGACCGCCCTTGTCCCGGACGAAGAAGAACGTTTTAATACCCCTGGCGCGGCCACGCGCCCCCGAACGCCGTCCCCGCGAGGAGCCCCCCTGTGATCGTCTACGGCGGCGACTGGAACCCCGAGCAGTGGCCCGAGGAGACCTGGGCCGAGGACGTCGCCCTCATGCGCGAGGCCGGGGTGAACCGGGTCAGCGTCGGCATCTTCTCGTGGGCGTTCCTGGAGCCGGAGGAGGGCAGGTTCGACTTCGGCCTGCTCGACAAGGTCATGGACCTGCTGCACGCCAACGGCGTGCAGGCGTGCCTGGCCACCCCGACGGCCGCCCCGCCCCCGTGGTTCGGGCACACCTATCCCGAGGCGCTGCCCGTCGACGCCGACGGCCGCAGGCTGCACCACGGCAGCAGGCAGGGCTTCTGCCCCAGCTCGCCGATCTACAAGGAGCGGGCGCTGCGCATCGCCGAGCAGGTGGCCCGGCGCTACCGCGACCACCCGGCGCTGGCCATGTGGCACATCCACAACGAGTACGGCTGCCACAACGCCCGCTGCCACTGCGACACCTCCGCCGCCGCCTTCCGCGTCTGGCTGCGCGGCCGCTACGGCACCCTCGACGCGCTCAACGACGCCTGGGGCACCGCCTTCTGGTCGCAGCGCTACAGCGACTGGGAGCAGATCCTGCCGCCCCGGGCGACCCCCACGTTCACCAACCCGGGCCAGCAGCTCGACTTCCGCCGGTTCAGCTCCGACGCGCTGCTCGACCTCTTCCGGGCCGAGCGCGACCTGCTCGCCGGCATCACCCCCGGCGTCCCCGCCACCACCAACCTCATGGCCGGGATGCACTGGGAGATGGACTACTGGTCGTTCGCCCCCGAGGTGCACCCCGTCGCCACGGACCACTACCTCATCGGCGAGGACCCCCACATCCACCTCGCGTTCTCCGCCGACTTCGCCCGCTCGCTGAACGGCGGCCGCCCGTGGCTGCTCATGGAGCACTCCACCAGCGGCGTCAACTGGCAGGGATACAACCGCGCCAAGCGGCCCGGCGAGATGCTGCGCAACTCCGTCCAGCACCTCGCCAGGGGAGCGGACGCGATCATGTTCTTCCAGTGGCGGGCCTCCCGGGCCGGCGCCGAGAAGTGGCACTCGGGGATGGTCCCGCACACCGGCACCGACACGAAGATCTGGCGCGAGGTGACCGCACTCGGCGCGCTGCTGAAGGACCTGGCCGAGGTGGAGGGCAGCACGGTCAAGGCCGACGCCGCCGTCCTGCTCGACTACGCCAGCGTCTGGGCGGAGGACCACCCGGCCCAGCCGACCGCCGACCACGACCCGGCCGAGGTGATCCGCCAGTGGTACGGCGCGCTCTGGAAGGCCGGCGTCACCTGCGACGTCGCCCACCCGGAGGGTGACCTGTCCGGGTACAAACTGCTCGTCGTGCCCGCCCTGTACCTGATCAGTGACCGGGGCGCGGCCAACGTCGAGCGGTTCGCGGCGGCCGGCGGCACCGTGCTCGTCGGCCCGTACAGCGGGATCGTGGACGAGCACGACCGGGTGCGGCTGGGCGGCTACCCGGGGGCGTTCCGCGAGCTGCTCGGGGTGACGGTCGAGGAGTTCTTCCCGCTCGCCGCCGGCGAGTCGGTGACGCTCGCGGGCGGAGGCGCCGGCACGGTGTGGAGCGAGCTCGCGCACGCCACCACCGCGAAGATCCTCGACGTCTACACCAGCGGGGAGCCCGCCTGGACCCGCAACACGTGGGGCGAGGGCACGGCCCACTACCTGACCACGCTGCCCGACGGCGACCTGCTGGGCCGCGTGGTGGCCGAGGTCTGCGCGGACGCCGGGGTCGGCACCACGTCCCATCCGGGCGTCGAGCTCGTCCGGCGGGCGCACCCGGACGGCCGGTCGTACCTGTTCGCCATCAACCACACGGAGGCCGGGGCGACGGTGCCGGTCACGGGCGTCACGCTTCCCGATGGCCGGCCGGTGGACGGCGCGCTCACGGTCCCTGCGGGCGAGGTGCGCGTCGTCCGCGAGGCTCCGCCCGCCTGACCGTGCGGTGCCTCCCGCTCGACCGTTTCCTGACCTGACTACTCAGGTGCTGGCGTCTAGGTACCGAAATAGGGATTTATCCCGTGGCTCTGTTGCCGTTCGCCGGGCAGGCTGAGTGCTTAGACATGGGCTCAACCGAAGGAGAGAGGTACGAGCCATGTGCCAGCACCAGCCGCCGTGTCCACCGGCGGACGACCCGAGTCACGACGCGGCCCGCCTGGTCGCCTTCCATCCCGAGCAGGGATGGGGCCTCCTCTGCAACGGCGTGGTCATCTTCGAGGACACGGGGGAGCTCCTGCCGGACGGCCGGAGCATCTCCACGGGCCCCGTGTGCTGTGGAACGGCCGCCTGAGGCGTCCTGTGAAACGGCCGCCTCCGGCGTCCTGTGAACCGGCCGCCTCCGGCGGCGGAGCGCGAAAGGAACAGTCATCCCGTGCGCAGGATCCAGATCCGCAAGTCCAAGAAGCCGAGCGCCGGAGACCCCGGCCCCGACCTGCGGACCCCATCCGGCCGCCGCCTGCCGTACTGACCCTGCCGTACTGACCCTGCCGTACTGATCGGGGGCGCGCCGCCCCGCGGGTGAGTGCCGTGGGGACGCCTCAGCCCGGGCCGCCGTCGTGCTCGTTCATCCAGACCGCCACCTGCGCCCGCGAGTGGAAGCCGAGCTTGCTCATGATGTGCTCGATGTGACTTTCCGCGGTGCGCTGCGAGATCACCAAGGACGAGGCGATCTCCTTGTTGCTCAGACCCTGGGTGACGAGCCGGGCGATCTCCAGCTCCCTCCGGGTGAGGGGAGTGGACCCTCCCTTGGAGGCAGGGCGCTCGCCGCCGGCGGCGGCGGGCTCGCCGACGCGTTCGTCCCTCTGGAGCGCGTAGTCGAGCGCGTCGTCGTACGACAGCCGGGCGCCCTCCTCGAAGGCCGCCTCGAAGGCGGACCGGCCGAGCGCCTCCCGGGCGAGGCGCTCGCAGTCGTCGTGGTAGCAAGCCAGGTGCCCGTAGCCGGACAGCGGCGCGCCGATCGCCTCCCACACCGCCTGCAGGGCGCCCAGCAACCGCGCCGCCCGCTCGTGGTGCTGCTCGGTGGCGGCGATCCAGGCCAGCACCTCCAGGTTCACCCCGGCGCCGAGCGGGTCGCCGACCGCGCGGTTGAAGGTCAGGCTCTGCGTCTCCAGCTCGAAGGCCCGCCGTGGGTCGCCCTGCCGCCACACGTCCACGCCGAGCGCCATCATCATGTACGCCTTGTGCCAGCCCTCCCCGTGCGCGTCGGCCAGGGCCAGGCACTCGTCGCCCATCGCGATGGCACGGTCGGAGTCACCGCGGAAGGAGTGGGCCAGGGAGAGCCGGATGAGGGCCAGCGTGGTGCCCACCGGGTCACCCGTGGCGCGGTGCCGGGCCAGGGCCTGCTCGTAGAGCTCGATGGCCGTGTCCGTGTCGCCCTCGTACATGGCGATCATCCCGGAGTACAGCGAGACGTAGGCGAGCACGTCCGCCAGCTCCAGCCGCTCGCCCAGCGTCTGGCTGTCCTTCAGCATCGCCGCGGCGGCCGGGACGTCGGCCTGGATGATGGCCAGCCAACTTCCGGCCCACAGCGCCCGCGCCCGCGTCTCGGGGCTCCCGCCGCCGGTGGCGAGCGCGCGGTCCAGCCAGCGGCGGCCCTCGCCCAGGTAGTAGCCGGTGATCCAGTGGTAGAGGAGGTCGGCGGCCATCTCCAGACAGGCCCCCGCCTCCCCGGGGTCGTCGAGGCAGCGTTGGAGCGCGGTGTGCAGGTTGGCGTGCTCCTGACGCAGCCGGGTGAACCACGAGACCTGCGACGGCCCGAACAGCTCCGCCCGTGCCTGGGCGGCGAGCTCCCGGTAGTAGGCGCGGTGCCGCCGGTGCAGCTCGGCGTCCTCTCCCTGAGCGGCGAGCCGTTCGAGGCCGTACTGGCGGATGATCTCCAGCAGCCGGTAGCGGACCCGCGAGCCGTTCTCCTCCCTGATCAGGATCGACTTGGCGACCAGCCCGCACACGAGGTCGAGCACCTCCTCGCGGTCGATGCCGGCGCCGGAGCAGACCGTCTCGGCGCCCTCCAGGTCGAGGCCGCCCGCGAAGACCGACGCGCGTGCCCACAGCAGCTGCTCCTTGTCCGAGCACAGCGCGTAGCTCCAGTCGATGAGGGCGCGCAGCGTCTGGTGGCGCGGCGCCTCGGCCGGCGACCCGGCGGTGAGCAGCCGGAACCGGTCGTTCAGCCGGTCGAGGAGCTGCCGCACCGACAGGGCGCGCAGCCGGACGGCGGCCAGCTCGATGCCGAGCGGCAGGCCGTCGAGCCGGTGGCAGATCTGCAGGACGACGTCGCGGTTGTCCTCGGTGAGGGCGAACGACGGCAGGACGGCCATGGCCCGCTCGGTGAACAGGCGCACGGCGTCGGAGCGCGCCAGCGACTCGATGGACAGCTCCGCCCCGTCCACCTCCGGCACGGACAGCGTCGGGACCGGCATGATCCGCTCACCCGCGAACCCCATCGCCTCGCGGCTGGTGGCCAGGAGGTGCAGCCGGGGCGCGGCGCGCAGCAGCTGCTCGGCGAGGACGGCGCACGCGCGGACCAGGTGCTCGCAGTTGTCCAGGATGATCAGCGCGTGCTTGTCGCGCAGATGGTCGGCGAGCAGCCGCAGCGGGGGCTCGGCGCTCTGGCGGCGGATCTCCAGCGCCTCGACCACGACCTGCGCCAGCAGGTCGGGGTTGTCCAGGGCGCCCAGCTCCACGAACCACACGCCGCCGCGGAAGTCGCGGGCCACGTCGAGCCCGACCCGCAGGGCCAGCCGGGTCTTGCCGACGCCGCCCACACCGGTGAGCGTCACGGTCCGTGACATGGACAGCAGTCGCTTGACCTCGGCCACCTCGTGCCCACGCCCTACGAAACTGGTCACCTCGGCGGGCAGCCTGACGCACTGCTGCCGCCTGGACTCGTTCATAGCCAGCATCATGAATGCCCCGCCGCCCGGGCCACCGGGTATCACCCGGGCCTTCACCTCAGGTTATGCGCTGGTCACCGCCGGTGGGAAGCGGAGCGGGCCCGCCCGGGGGCGGACCGCTCATCCCTTGAGGCCGCTGGCGAAGCCCTTGATGACGTACCGCTGGAGCAGCAGGAACGCGACGACGATCGGCAGCGCCCCGAGCACCAGGCCGGCGAAGACCAGGCCGTGGTCGGAGACGTACTGGCCGACGAAGGCGAAGACGCTCACCGGGATCGTCTCGAACCCCGACCCGCCCAGGTACAGCAGCGGGGTGAAGAAGTCGTTCCAGATGAACACGGCGTTGAGGATCAGCACCGTGCCCGTGATGGGCCGCAGCAGCGGGAAGACCACCTTGGTGAAGGCGGTGAAGTGGGAGGCGCCGTCGATCTGGGCGGCGTGGGCGTAGTCGCGCGGCAGGGCCCGGATGAAGCCCGTGTAGAGGAACACGGTGAACGGGAGCTGGATCCCCGTGTAGAAGATGATCATCCCGGTGTGGGAGCCGATCAGCCCGAGGTCGGTCACGAGCTGGTATAGCGGGATCATGCCGAGCTGGAACGGCAGCACGATGCCGAGCAGGAACAGCACGTACAGGCCGTAGCCCATGCGGCTCTTGGCGCGGGCCAGGTAGTAGGCCGCGAACGAGCCGAGCGCCACCAGCGCGACGAGGCTGACCACGGTGATCACCGTGCTGTTGACCAGCGACGGGCCGAGCGCGGCGGCGGTCCACGCCTTGCCGAAGTTGTCCAGCGTGGGCGGCGAGGGCAGCGACAGCGGGGTGTGCGAGATCTGCGCCGGGTCCTTCAGCGACAGCGTGATCAGCGCGTACACCGGGAAGAGGAACGCCACGGCCACCGCGACCATGACGATCTCCAGGAGGAACGTCCGCTTCACTGGGCCACCTCACGGTTGCGGAGATAGTAGAGCTGCACCATCGACACGGCCGCCACGAACAGCGCCAGCACCAGCGCGATCGCCGTGCTGTAGCCGAACTTGCCGAAGACGAACGCCTGCTTGTACAGGACCGTCGAGAGCGTCTCGGTGGCGTAGCCGGGGCCGCCGTTCGTGGCCGCGAAGACCTGGTCGAACAGCTTGAGCCCGCCGATCGTCGACAGCATCAGGTTGATGGTCAGCGACGGCGCCAGCAGCGGCCAGGTGACGTAGCGGAAGCGCTGCCACGTCCCCGCGCCGTCGATCATCGCCGCCTCGTGCAGCTCCGGCGGGATCCCCTCCAGCCCCGCCAGGAAGATGACCATCGAGTAGCCGGCGTACTGCCACACCACGGTGCCGGCGATGGACCACAGCGCCAGCGACGGGTTGCCGAGCCAGTCGACATGGGTGCCGAGCACGCCGTTGAGGCCCGCCGTCGGGTCCGGGTTGTAGATGTACTTCCACAGGAAGGCCACCATGACCGGGCTGACCACGACGGGGGCGAAGAACACCACCCGCAGGACGGCACGGCTCTTCAGCTTGACGTGCACGCCGAGCGCGAGGAGCAGCCCCACGCCGTTCTGCACCGCGACGATGGTCACGGTCAGCAGCAGCGTGTTGCCGATCGAGCCCATGGCCTGGTCGTCGTGGAACATGGCCGTCAGGTTGGCCAGCCCGACGAAGGTCTTGTCCTCGCCGATGCCGCTCCAGTCGGTGAAGGCGTAGAACATGCCGGCCAGGCTCGGGTACAGCACGACGGCGGCGTACACGAGCAGGGCCGGCAGGGCGAAGATCCACGAAGGGGTGAGCGAGCTGAACCGCCCCCACGGCCGGCGGGCCGTGGAGGGGAGGCTCCGGACGACGTTCGAGGTCACTTGGCGTACGCCTCGTCCATCTTCTTGAGGGCGTCGTCGATCTTCGTCTTGCCGGCCAGCAGCTCCTGGACGACCGCGAAGTGCACGGGCTGCACCTCGGCGTTCGGCCAGCGCTGGTCCATGAACGGCACCGCGCGGTCCTTGGTGAACGGCAGGAACGACTGCACGGCCGGGTCGATGGTGGAGCTGGAGTCCTGGGTGAGCGGGATGGCGGAGATGGCCTTGGCCCAGCGGTTGATGCTCTCCTGCTTGCCGAGGAAGTCGATGAACGCCTTGGCCTCGGCCACGTTCTTGCCCTTGGCGGCGGCGCCCAGGCCGACGACCACGCCGGCGGGGATCCACACCTGGTCGGCGGAGTCGGCTCCCGGCACGGGGAACATCGACAGGTCGTCGGGCGTGGCGGCGGCCTTGCGGAAGTCGGGCAGCACGGCGGAGACCTGGATGGCCATGGCCGCCTTGCCGGTGGCCACCATCGAGGTCTGCTGCTCGAACGTGGTGCCGTTGGGGTTGTCGTTGAAGAAGCCGCGCTTCTGCAGCTCCAGGTACATCTCCATGGCGTCGCGCCAGCCCGACTGGGCGAAGCTGGCCTGCCCGGCGAGCTGCTTGTCGTCGAAGGTGGGGTCCTTGGCGTACACGGTGGAGGGCACCAGCGCGTACGTGATGAGCTGGGTGACCCAGGGCGTCTGGGCGCCGAGCGCGATCGGGGTGATCCCGGCCTTCTTCAGCTTGTCGCACACGGACAGGAACTCGGTCCACGTGGTGGGCGGCGCCTCGATGCCGGCCTTCTCGAACGCCTTCTTGTTGTAGACGGCGCCGATGACCGAGGAGCCCGCCGAGTACAGGTAGGTCTTGCCGTCCATCTGGAAGGCCGGCTTGAACCCGGTCGGGATGGTCTGGGTCCACGCCTGGTCGGACAGGTCGGCGAGCAGGCCGGCCTTGGCGATCTGGCTCATCGACATGGCGCTGCCGTTGCCCGGGAAGACGACGTGCAGGTCCGGGGCGTTGCCGGCGCCGAGCTGCGTACGGACCGAGGTCTGCACCTGGTCGGTCGGCGCGAAGGAGGTGGACAGGGAGACGCTGGGCTTGGCCTGCTTGTAGGCGGCGACCAGCTCGTCCATCGGCGCCTTCTGGTCGGCGACGCCGACGAACCTGAGCTGGGTGGCGGCGGGCTTGCCGCCCTGCGCGGTGGTGGCCTCCGGCTTGGTGGAACAGGCGGTGGCCGCGGCGGCCGCCGCCAGCCCGCCCATCATGCGGAAGAACTGGGCGCGGCTCATGCGGGCTTCGCGTAGGTCGGTCATGAGGTCTCCTCCGTACAACTCCCACGCGGCGGGGGGTGGGGTGGCATGCGAACGTTTTAATTGGGAGGGTCGTGGATGCGCTGCGGTTTCGGGCGGCATCTGGGGGTTGCGTTAAATCTAACGCTAAAACGTGTGAACTTGTGATGTTGCGTGGAGACTATGAGGCACTCCCCGAGGTGTCAAGGGTGTGAGAGATTGAGTCGCCGTAACAAACAGACATGGGCATCGAGGGCATGGGAGCGCAGCAGGTGAAGTCGCGTCCACGCGCGGCCAGTGGGGCCAGCAGACGCCAGGCGATGGCCGAGCACGTCATGCGCCAGGGCTCGGTCTCGATGGCGGAGCTCGCCGAGACCTTCGAGGTGAGCGTGATGACCGTCCACCGTGACCTGGACGTGTTGGAGACCCAGGGCATGGTGCGCAAGTTCCGGGGCGGGGCCAGCGCCCAGGCGACCAGCGTGTTCGAGAGCAACATCGCCTACCGCAAGACCGCCCAGACCGCGGAGAAGGAGGCGATCGCCAGGCACGTCGTGGGGCTGATCGAGCCGGGCAGCTCCGTCATGTTCGACGACTCCACGACCGCGCTGGCCGTCGCCCGCCACCTGAGCGAGGTCACCCCGCTGACCGTGGTGACCAACTTCCTGGAGGCCATCCGGCTGCTGGCGCCCGTGCCGGGCATCCGGCTGATGGCGCTCGGCGGCGAGTACTACCCGACGCACGACTCGTTCCTCGGGGTGGCCTGCGTCGACGCGGTCGAGGCGATGAACACCGACACGGTCGTGGTCTCCACCTCGGCCGTGTCCGACCGGCACGCCTTCCACCAGGAGCAGGAGATCGTGCTGGTCAAGCGGGCCATGCTGGCCTCCGGCACGCGGTGCGTCCTCGCGGTGGACCACACCAAGCTCGACCGGGTGGCCCTGCACCGGGTGGCCCCGCTGGAGGCGTTCGACGTCATCGTGGTCGACTCCCGCGCCCCCGCCGAGGCGATCGAGCGGCTGCGCGACCGGCACCACCGGGTGGACGTCGCCGAGGTCACCGAGCCGTAGCGTCCCCGTGCGCCCGCGTCACCAGGTGACGGGCAGCGAGGTCAGGCCGTACACGACGTGGAAGGACCGGAAGGCGGGCCCCGGCTCGGCCAGGCGCAGGTCGGGGAACCGGCGCAGCAGCGCCGGGAACGCGATCCGCATCTCCATGCGGGCCAGCGGCGCGCCCAGGCAGTGGTGGACGCCGTGGCCGAAGGCCACGTGGCCGGGCGCCCCACGCGTGATGTCCAGCGCGTCCGGGTCGGGCAGCAGCTCGGGGTCGCGGTTGGCGGTCGGCAGCGCGCAGATCACCATCTCCCCGGCCCGGATCGTACGGCCGGCGATCTCGGTGTCCACGGCCGCCACCTTGCTGGTGCCGGAGTGGACGATGCTGAGCCAGCGCAGCAGCTCCTCCACCGCGGCGTCGGCCCGCTCGGGTTCGTCCCGCAGCATGCGGAGCTGGTCCGGGTGGCGCAGCAGTGCCAGCGTGCCGAGGGAGAGCATGTTGGAGGTCGTCTCGTGGCCGGCGAACAGCAGCAGGCTGCCGATGCCGGTCAGCTCGGCCGCCGTCACCTCGCCGCCGTGCTCGCGCACCAGCATGCCCAGCAGCTCCTCGCCGGGGTCGGCCATGATCCGCGCGACCAGCTCGGACATGTAGGCGCGTGACTCCAGCTGGAGCTCGATGCGCTTCTCGATGGGCACCGACACGTCCAGCATCCGGCTGGTGCGGTGCTGGAAGCCCTCGCGGTCGGCGTAGGGGACGCCCAGCAGCTCGCAGATCACCAGCGACGGGATCGGCAGCGCGAACGCCTGCACAAGGTCGGCCGGCGGCCCGGCCTTCTCCATCGCGTCCAGATGCTCCTCGACGATGCTCGTCACGCGTGGCTCCAGCCGGCGCATGCGGCGCAGCGTGAACTCCGGCGTCAGGAGCCGCCGCAGCCGCGTGTGCTCCGGGGGGTCGTGGGCGAGCAGGTTGCCCGCCCGCAGGACGGCCAGCTCCTCGTCGCTGACCGGCGGGGCGCCGGGCAGCCGGGCCAGGCCGAGCTGGGACAGCGGGAAGCGCTCGGCGTCGCCCAGGACCGCGCGCACGTCGGCGTGGCGGGTGACCAGCCACGCCTCGACGCCGAACGGCGTGGTGACCCGCCTGACGCCCTCGTCGTCGCGCAGCGCACCCAGCTGGGGGATGGGATCGAACCCGTCCCGCCGCATGTGCAGCGGCATCATCGAGGTGTCCGTCATGTGTCCCCTCGGGTGACCGGCGATCCTGACCACTCCTGACCACTCCTGACCATGACGGTACCAACGGCTCGCCCAGATGCAAGATCCACGCGGAAACCCGTTTCTCGCCGTGGCTCCGACCTGCGACGATCTTGTGCGATGGGGTATGGGGATGGGCGTACGCTGAGTTCTGTCTGCCGGTGACGAGGAAGGGGACCCCGCCACCGGAATTGTGGAGCAGTCATGACGTCACGGGGAACCGACGGCTGGACCGCCGGCGGGTTGCCGGCCGAGTTGACCAGCTTCGTGGGCCGCCGGCAGGACATCGCCGAGGTCAAGCGACTGCTGGCCGGCTCCAGGCTGGTGACCCTCGCCGGCGTGGGCGGGGTCGGCAAGAGCCGGCTCGCCCTGCGGGTCGCCGCCGAGGTGCGGCGCGCGTTCCGCGACGGTGTGTGCCTGGTCGAGCTGGCCGCGCTGGAGAGCTCCGGGGTGCTGGCCCAGGCGGTGATCGAGAGCCTGCGGATCGTGGACCACTCCTCCCGGGAGCCGATGGACGTCCTCGCCGACCATCTGCGCGACCGTCAGATCCTCATGGTCCTGGACAACTGCGAGCACCTGCTGCACGAGTGCGCGGTGCTCGCCGCCACGCTCGTACGCGCCGCGCCCGGCCTGCGCATCCTCGCCACCAGCAGGCAGGCGCTCGGCGCTCCCGGCGAGCAGACCATGGTGGTCCCGGCGCTGACGGTGCCCGGGATGAACGGGCAGCGGCCCGGCGGGGAGCCGCCCGAGTGCTCCGACGCGATGTTGCTGTTCGCCGAGCGCGCCCGGGCCGTCGTGCCCGGCTTCGAGATCACGGACGCGAACCGGGAGGCCGTCACCCGCATCTGCCGGGGCCTGGACGGCATCCCGCTGGCCATCGAGCTGGCGGCCGTGCGGCTGCGCGTCATCTCCGCGGAGCAGCTCCTCACCCGGCTGGAGGACCGGTTCGGGCTGCTCACGACGGGGTCGCGGGCGCGGCTGCCGCGGCAGCAGACGCTGAGGGCGCTCATCGACTGGAGCCACGCCCTGTGCACCGAGCAGGAGAGGCTGCTGTGGGCGCGACTGTCGGTCTTCTCCGGCAGCCTCGACCTGGAGGCCGCGGAGTACGTCTGCGCCGGTGACGGCATCGTCGCCGAGGAGATCGTGGACGTGGTCATCGGCCTGGTGGAGAAGTCCATCCTGCTGCGCGAGGAGCACGGCTCCATGGTGCGCTTCCGGCTGATGGAGACGATCCGCCAGTACGGCCGCGACCGGCTGCGCGAGTCCGGCGAGGAGGCGGAGCTGCGACGGCGGCACCGCGTCTGGTACCACGACCTCGCGACGCGGATGCATCAGGCGTGGTTCGGCCCCGACCAGGTGACCTGGTACCAGCTCATGCGCCTGGAGCACGACAACGTCCGCTCCGCGCTGGACTACTGCGTGTCCACGCCGGGGGAGGCCGAGGCCGGCATGACCCTCGCCGCCGCGCTGCGCTACTACTGGATCGCCGCCGACTCGCCGCGCGAGGGACGCGGCTGGCTCGACAGGCTGCTCGCCGTCGACGCCGCCCCGGTGCGGGCGCGCGCACGGGCCCTGTGCGTGGACGCGCGGCTCGCGGTGCTGCAGAGCGACTTCGGCGTGGCCGCCGGCCTGCTGGCCGAGTGCCGCGAGCTGGGCCGCAAGCTCGGCGACGACGGGATCGCGGGAGCCGCCGCGTACGTCGAGGGGCTCGCCGCGGTCCTCCGGAGCGACCTGCCCGAGGCGCTGGGCCTGCTCGGTGAGGCGCTCGAATGCGGCCGGGTCACCGGTGACCAGATGCTCGTGGTCAACTCGCTCATCTACCTCGGGACGGCCCGGTCGCTGCTGGGCCGCGCGGACGAGGCGGTCGACAGCTTCGAGGAGTGCCTGCGCCTCTGCGATACGCGCCGGGAGCGCTGGTTCCGCTCCTACACCCTGTGGACGTACGGGATAGAGGTGTGGAAGCAGGGCGACACGCGGCGCGCGGTGGAGATGGAGCGCGAGGCCATCAGGCTCAAGGAGCCGTTCAAGGACCCTCTCGGCATCGCGCTGTGCGCCGAGGCCCTGGCCTGGATGGCGGCCGGGGAGGGCGACGGGCGGCGGGCCGCGACGCTGCTCGGCGCGCTGGAGGAGATGCGGCGGGCGTTCGGCGGGCCGCTGTTCGGTCACCTTTCCCACTACCACGACGCGTGCGAGCAGGCGGCGCGGGCGGCCATCGGCGATCGTAGGTTCGAGACGGCCTGCCGAAAGGGAGCCACGATGACCCCCGCCCAGGTGATCGCGTACGCGCTGCGGGACGACAGGCGCACCGGCGAGCGCCCGCGCGATTCCTCGCCGCTGACCAGGCGCGAGATGGAGATCGCCCGGCTCGTCGCCCTGGGCATGAGCAACAAGGCGATAGCGGCCTCCCTGGTGATCGCCCAGCGCACGGCCGAGGGGCACGTCGAGAAGATCCTCAGCAAGCTCGGCTTCAGCTCGCGCGTGCAGATCGCGGCCTGGATCGGCCGGCAGGAGCTGTCCGTGGACGAGCCGTGGTCAGGAGGTACGCCATGAGGCCGGTGACGGACGGCGGCCATGCCCGGCCGGACCCGGTCAGGGAGGTGTCGAGCTTCGTCGGCCGCAGGAGCGAGCTGGCCGCGGCGCGCAAGATCCTGTCCAGGGCCCGGCTGCTGACGCTGACCGGCACGGGCGGGGTCGGCAAGACCCGGCTGGCGCTGCGGATCTGCGAGAGCCTGCGCGGCGCGTACAAGGACGGCGTCCAGGTGGTCGAGCTCGGCACCCTGGAGACCGGTGACCTGCTCGGGCCGACCGTCGCCGCCGCGCTGGGGCTGCGCGACGAGGGGCCTGACCCCGCGGCGCTGCTGCTGGACTACCTGTCGGACAAGCGCATGCTGCTGACCCTCGACAACTGCGAGCACCTGCTGCACGACTGCGCCCGCCTGGTGGACCGGATCCTGCGCGGCGCGCCTCGCATGCGGGTGCTGGTCACCAGCCGGCAGCTCCTCGGCGTGTACGGCGAGCAGGTCCTCGCGGTGCCGTCGCTGCCCGTGCCCGACCCCGGCCGTCCGGCCCGGGAGATCGCCCGCCACGACTCGGTGCGGCTGTTCGCGGACCGCGCGGCCAGCGTGTGGCCGGGGTTCGCCGTGGACGCGAGCAACGCGCCGACCGTGGCGCGGCTGGCCCAGCGCCTCGAAGGCCTCCCGCTGGCCATCGAGCTGGCCGCCGTGCGGCTGCGCACGCTCCGGCTCGACGGGCTGATGCGGGAGCTGGACGACTTCCTGGAGGTCCCCGCCGCGGGGAGCGCCGTCACGCTCCCGCGTCACCGCACGCTGCGCGCGACCCTGGACTGGAGCTACCAGCTGTGCTCGCCGCCGGAGCAGCGGCTGTGGGGCCGGCTGTCGATGTTCCCCGGCGGCGTCGACCTGGACACCGCCGAGGCGGTCTGCGCGGGCGACGGCATCGCTTCCGCCGAGGTGCTCGACCTGATCGCGGGGTTGGTGGACAAGTCCGTCCTGGTCAGCGAGTACTCCGGGGCGGGGACGCGGTACCGGATGCTGGAGTGCATCCGGGCGTACGGCTGCGAGCGGCTCCGGCCGGGCGACGACCGGACGATGCGGCAGCGCTACATCGGCCACCACCGCGACCTGGTCAGCGGGCACCGGGTCGACGAGCTCGTCCCCGAGCAGCTCGACCGCTACCGGCTGCTCCAGCGGGAGCGGCCCAACGTGCGCGCCGCCCTGGAGCTGTGCCTGGGGGAGCCCGACACGGCCGTCGTGGGGCTGGAGACCGCCGCCATGATGTGGTCGTTCAGCCTGCCCGCGGGCTCGCTGGCCGAGGGACGGTACTGGCTGGAACGGGGCCTGGACCTCGCGCCCGCCCCCTGCCAGGCGCGGGCCACGGCGTTGTGGGTCGTCAGCATGCTGGCCCTGCGGCAGGGCGACGTGGCGGCGGCCGCGCCGTGGCTGGCGGAGAGCCACGCGTTCGCGCTGAGCACCGGGGACGAGCGGCTCCTGCCGTACGTCGTCCGCACCTCCGGGCTCGCCGCGTACGTCGCAGGGGACGCCCGGCGCGGGCTGGAGCTGCTGGAGGAGTCGCTCGTCCTGCACCGCGCCGTGGACGACGTGGCAGGCGTGGCGCTGGACCTCTACTTCGCGGCCACCTACGGCTCGGTCCACGACCCGCGGCGGGCCGCCGCGCAGGGGGAGGAGCTGCTGGCGCTGTGCGAGGCCCGGCGGGCGGCCGTGTCCCGCGGCTACGCCCAGCTCTCGCTCGGCATCGCCGCCTGGAGCCTGGGCGACTGTGATCGCGCCGAGTCGCTGGTGCGGGAGTCCGCCGCGTTCACGGCGCGCATCAACGACCGGTGGTGCCTGACCCAGTGCCTGGAGGTGCTGGCGTGGATCGCCGGGGCGGGCGGCGACCACGCGCGGGCCGCCTGGGTGCTGGGTGCGGCGCACGCGCTGTGGCAGGCGGTGGACTCCTCGCCGACCCGGCTCTGGTACCACGCCGGCTGGCACGAGCGCTGCGCGGACCGGGCCCGGCGGGCGCTCGGGGACCGGGACTTCGCCGCCGCCTTCCGCGACGGCGCCCGGCACAGCCTCGACCCCACCGTCCTCGACACGATCGACTCCGGGTCCCGCGCCTGAGCCCGCCGTCTGAACCGGGGTGCGGGACGGCGCGTACCTCCCGACGTCCGACGCGTGCCCATGGAGGTGTCGTGGAGCTCAGCCTTTTACGTGCACAGGCGCACAGCCCTTCGTACTTCTCACTGCTGCGCGGCTCCTCGGGCCAGCGCCCCCCGGTGGACTTCTGCATCCCCTGCAACCCGTACTTCCCGACCCCGGAGATCTTCGAGTACCTGGGCCGGAACCTGGAGACGATCCTCAAGTTCTACCCGAGCGACGCCGACACGATCAGCCAGGAGCTCTGCTCCACCATGGGGTTCAACCCCAAGACGGTCGCGATGGGCAACGGCTCCACCGAGCTGATCACCTGGATCGACCACCTGCTGGTCCGCGAGAGCCTGGCGGTCCCGATCCCGACGTTCGGCCGCTGGACCGACCAGCCGCTGGAGACCGGCAAGCGGGTCGACATGTACCCGCTGCTGGAGAGCCGCAACTTCACGCTCGACGTGAACGAGTACGTCTCCTTCATCCGGACCCGCGGCTCCCGCGTGGCGGTCATCTGCAACCCCAACAACCCCGACGGCGGCTACCTGCCCAAGCACGAGGTGCTGCGCCTGCTGGACCAGCTCATCGACCTGGACCTGGTCATCGTGGACGAGTCGTTCGGCGACTTCGTGGACGCCGAGCCGTACCCGGGCGTGGCCGGGGAGGCGGCGGTGCGGCCGAACGTCATCGTGCTGCGCAGCCTGGGCAAGAACTTCGGCCTGCACGGCATCCGGTTCGGCTACCTGGTGGCCAACCCCGCGCTGGCCGGGAAAGTGCGCGACGCGCTGCCCAAGTGGAACCTCAACTCCTTCGCCGAGGTCGTCGTGTTCATGCTCAAGGAGTGCATGCCGGAGTACCAGCAGAGCCTGCGGCGGCTCAACAACGACCGGAGGGTGATGTTCCAGCAGCTCAGCACCATGCCGGAGCTGTCGGTCTACGCCTCGCAGGGCAACTTCCTGCTGGTCAAGCTGCCGCCCGGCTACGACGGGGTGCCGCTGCGCGACCACCTGCTCAGCGAGCACGGGGTGTACGTCCGGGAGTGCGGCAACAAGCTGGGGACGACCAGCCAGTTCCTGCGCCTGGTGGTACGGCCCCAGGAGGACGTGCGGCGGCTGCTGATCGGCATGACCCAGTTCCTGTACTCGGGAAGCCTGCACGAGATCCCGGTCACGGGCCAGCACCACCGCCGCGCCGGCTCGTTGTCCGCGTAAGGCCCAAAAAGATGGCGACCGCTTCGGAGGAGCGGCCGCCATCCGGGTCGAGCCGGGCCTTGCCCGACTCGTCGGCTGAACGGATCGGTGCGACATGACAACCGTGGGACCGTGATTCGGGCGGCTGTCAGGCGTTGTATCCCAGCACCAGGGCAGCGATCACCGGGCCCAGGTACAGCAGGGGGTAGACGACGGTCGAGTACGAGCGCGCCCGGAGCACGGTGACGACGGCTCCGGCGAAGTACAGCACGAGGCCGATCCCGGCCAGGACGCCGACGACCGGCACGAACAAGCCGACCAGCAGGCCCGCCGCGCCTGCGGCCTTGGCCGCGCCGAGCCAGGGCCACCACGAGCTGGGGACGCCGTAGTCCGTCAGCGGCTTCACGACCCACTCGGCGCGGCGAAGGAGGGAGAAGGCGGAGAAGCCCACCCACAGGGCGGCCAGGACGGTGACGACGGTGGTGGTGGTGGACATGGGGGACTCTCCCTAGCTGGTGCTTTCCTGTGACGCCAATCCTGCGAGCCCCGGTTGATAGCTCCGCGATGCGTTCGCGATGCACGGCTTCTCGACCGACATGTGACCTGACGGTGGACGATCTCGCGCGAAAGCGGGAAGCTCAGGCGGCCCGGGACGCGGTGACCGCCATCGTCGTGTAGTGCATGGTGAAGCCGCCTCCGGCCGCGTCGATGGCGGCTCCGACGGCCTCCAGCACCTCGGCCAGCTTGTCCGGCGGGAGCCGGGTGAGACCGCCGGTGGTGGGCAGCAGATCGAGCCACTGGTGGCGGGTGTAGTGCCGCTCCCAGTCGAATCGCCACTGCTCCGGCTCGCCGAACGCGGCGGACTGCCGGATGCCGTCGGCGAACGTGGCGAACATCTGCTGGTAGATCTCCTGGGCCGGTCTCGGTGGGCCGGCGCTGAACGGCGAGTCGGGCACCACCTGCCGTAGTGCGGCGGCGAACGCGTCCGCGATCGGGGCCGGAGGGTCGAACGCGTGGGCGAACACCGCGAGCAGGCCGCCGGGGCGCAGCACCTGAGCCGCCTTGGCCGTGCCCGCGACCGGGTCCACCCAGTGCCAGGACTGCCCGGCGATGACCGCGTCGAACGTGCGCCCGGCGGCATCCCAGTCCTCGAACGTCGCGACCTCGACCTCGACCCCCGTCTGACGGGCGAACTCGGCCATCCGCGCGTCCGGCTCGATCCCCAGCACCTTGCAGCCGGCCGCCAGGAACTGCCGGGCTTCGATGCCGGTGCCGCAGCCGACGTCGGCCATGTCGCGACCTGGGCTGGCGGCGATGATCCGCTGTACGAGGGCGTCGGGATAGGCGGGCCGGGCTCGGTCGTAGCGTTCGGTGTCGGTCCCGAACGATTCGGCCATCTGCCTGGCCTGATGGGGTGCGTTGCTCGAAGGCTGGGATGGTCCCTGCGACGTAGTGGGCATGCGCCCACTTTAGTGGGCACTCGCCCACTCGACAACGGGATAGCGTTTCGCGTAGAGCGAAGGTCCGATGCAGGGGGAGAGCAGGGATGCCGACTGGAGTGGCCCTCCGAGATGTGCGGCAGCAGTTGTTCGCCGCCGCCGAGCGCGTCCTGTTCCGGGACGGAGCGAACGGGCTGACCAGCCGAGCCGTCACGGAGGAGGCGGGCGTGGCCAAAGGCGTTCTGCATCGGCACTTCGCGGACTTCGACGACTTCCTGGTCGAGCTGGTGCAGGAGCGCGTCGCCCGGCTCGACGGCTTGGCCGAAGATCTGCGGGGCTCGGCCGGGACCGGCACCGTCGCCGCCCACCTCACCGCCGCGCTCATCCAGCTGTTCGACCCGGTCACCGTGTCGGTCGTCGGCCTCATCATCTTCCGGGACGAACTGCGCGCCCGGTTGCGCCAGGCCCTGCTCGTGCCGGGCGTCCCGGTGCTGACGCAGGCCGCGGGGGTGATCAGCGCCTACCTGAGAGACGAGTGCGAGATGGGGCGCATCGCCGCGGACGCCGACGTGGACACGCTCGCGCTCTCCCTGATCGGGAGCGCGCACATGCTGTTCGCCGACCGGGAGCAGGGTCCGCCGGACCCCGAGACGGTGGGAAAGGTGGTGAACACGGTCATCGCCGACGTCGTGCAAAGACGTCTGCTTTGACCCGGGTCGAGGTCACCCTTCGTTGGTCGCCGCCTCCACCAGGACACGTGCGGCCCAGGTGATGGCCTCCTGTTCGGCTGTGGGTCGAGGCCGCGGACGTCGCGTAGGGCGATCTGCGCCTCCCAGCCGACCACGACGCCGCCGGCGTGTCCGGTTACCTCGGCGACGGCGCCAACCGCTGGCCCGCCGGCCACACCCTGGACGCCGCCCGCGTGTACCGCCTGGCCCTGGAGCAGGCGCCGGCCGGATCGCGGCTGCACGCCGTAGGTGACGACGGCATCCCGTTCCGGCTGATCGCCGAGACCATCGGCCGTCACCTGGGCGTCCCCACCGCCTCCGTCCCGTCCGACCGGGCCCAGGCCCACTTCGGCTTCCTCGCGTCCATCGTCCCGCTCGACAACCCCACCTCCGCCGCGAGCACCCGGCGGCACCGTGTGGGCCTTGGGGCTGAGCGAGACGACCGCACGGAACTGATCTGGCTTGCCGTTCTTGATCCTGATGCGGTGGTACATCTTTCCGCCGATGCAGTAGCCGCTGGTGCTCCCGCCTCCGGTCAGCCAGATGCCGGCGCGTTTGAACTGGAAGTACGCCTTCGCCCGCGTGCCGTCGCCGCCGTTCCAGCAGCGGGTGACGATCTGCAGGATCGTGGTCCGGTCCGACCGGGTGGTGCTGACCACCTTCTTGGTGTTTCTGTTGGCGTACCAGATGGTGGACCAGCGGGCCTGAGCCGACACCTCATCCGAGTCGGTCGGCAGGGGACCTTCCACCTCGGGCAGGGGAGAAGCAAGGTCGCCACCGGGGCTGTCGAACGCCGAGATCGCGGCGCGCATGTACGTGGCCGAAGGGACGATCCGTACCCACGTGAGCAACATCCTGGCCAAGCTCGACCTGCGTGACCGCGTTCAGGTGGTGGTCTTCGCCCACGAGAACGGCCTTGTCCCGCCGTTCGGCTGAACCTGCGCGGGGCCGCACTTCTCGAATTCCGCGCTGTGAGCTGGGCGATCATTTTGGGTCTTGACGGCGCTTTTGATATCGCAAACACTCAGGGCGCCGCGCCCCAGCGCGTTGATCACCTGTATCACGACAAGATCCCCCATGCGCCGCTCAGAAATGTTAGCGCTAACCAAGCAAAGGCTAGGTTCTACCCCCCAGGAGCCCTGCATGAGACGCCTGCGAACCACGATCCTCGGCGCGATGGCCGCGCTGGGGCTGGTCATCGCATCCGCGGCACCCGCCCCCGCCGCCGCCCCCATCACCACCTCCATCTACACCGCAGACCCGGCCGCCCTGGTGGTCGGCGACACCATGTACCTCTACACCGGCCACGACGAGGCCCCCACGGGCGGCACGAACTTCGTCATGCGCGACTGGCACGTGTTCACATCAGGGGACGCGACCACCTGGACCGACCAGGGCGCCAAGCTGAAACTTTCAGACTTCCCCTGGGCCGGCGCCGACGCGTGGGCCGGCGAGGTCGAGCCGAAGGGCGGCAAGTACTACTGGTACGCCCCCGTCAACGGCAACGGCGCCGGCTGGATGGACATCGGCGTCGCCGTCGGCGACAGCCCCCTCGGCCCGTTCCACGACGCCAAGGGCGGCCCGCTGATCAGCGACAGCACCCCCAACTCATCGCCGCTCAACATCGACCCCACCGTCTTCACCGACGACGACGGCCAGTCCTACATCTACTGGGGCTCCTACTACGGCCTGCGCGCCGCCAAGCTCAAGCCCGACATGATCAACCTGGACGGCTCGGTCATCACCCCGCAGGGCGTCTCGAACTTCTGGGAGGCGCCCTGGATGTTCAAGCGCAACGGCACCTACTACCTCGCCTACGCGGCCAACGACTCCGGCTGCGCCGCCTCCGGCTACGCCTGCATCCGCTACGCCACCGCGAGCAGCCCGCTCGGCCCGTGGACCCATCGCGGGGTGGTGCTCGACCAGGTCACCTCGACCACCAACCACCCGGCGATCATCGAGTTCAAGGGCCAGTGGTACATGGTCTACCACAACGCGAGCAGCCCGGGCGGGGGCAACTTCCGCCGCTCGGTGACGCTCGACAAGCTCTACTGGAACGCCGACGGCACCATGCGGAAGGTCGTCCAGACGACCGGGCCGGGCGGCGGTCCCGGCGGCCCGCCGACCGGCACCAACCTGGCCCTGAGCGCGACGCCGTCCACCTCGTACGTCTCCTCGTGGGAGACCCTCGGCGCCGTCAACGACGGGTACGTGCCCACCAGCTCGGCCGACCACAGCCACGGCGCCTACGGCAACTGGGACCACCAGGGCACCGAGTGGCTGGAGTACCGCTGGAACAGCGCGCAGTCGATCAGCAGGATCGCGACCTACTGGTTCGACGACGACCTCGGCATCGACCTGCCCGCCTCCTGCAAGGTGCAGTACTGGAACGGCAGCGCGTACGTGGACGTGCCCGGCCAGTCGGCCTGCGGGACGGCCGCGAACACCTACAACGTGACGTCCTTCCCCGCCGTCTCGACGACGCGGCTGCGGCTGAGCATCACCTCGAAGTCCGGTTACTCGACCGGTGTCCTGGAATGGATGGCCCTCTGATGAGACGTGTGCTGAGGCGGGGCCTGGTCGCCCTGCTGCTCGTCGCCGGGACGATCGTCGCCGGGGCCCCGGCCCAGGCGGCGCAGACCATCGGGTTCCCCACGTTCAGCGGCCCGGCCGTGCCGGCGGCGCCGGTCTCGTACACGCCGGGCAACATGATGCAGTCCATCTACGACGCCGAGAGCTCCGGCACCGACTTCTGGATGGACCGGCTGCTCGCCCGGCCCGGCAACGACCCGGCCGGCACCTGGCTGATGTCGCGCGGCCGGGCCCTGTTCATGAAGACCCACACGCCGGGCACGCTCGGCTTCGCCGGCCAGGTCGCGTACTGGGAGAGCATCAGCGACAACAACGCCTACACCGTCGCCATCACCCCGGGCACCTTCACCGAGCAGGTCAACTCGCGCTGGCAGGCGCCGAGCCACTGGAAGAGCGTTCACACCAGCGGCTCGATCACGGTCAACCAGACGAAGTTCATCACCGAGAACAACGTCGCCGTGACCAACCTGTCGATCACGAACAACGGCTCCGGCTCAGCCACCCTCCAGCTCCGGGCCACCTCGCCGTACGCCACGTCGGGCAGCGGCAGCGAGCTGACCGGGCAGGTCAACGCCAAGAACAACCTGACCACGATCTACCCCAGGCTCACCGGTGACGGGTTCACCGTCTCCAGCGGCGGCCTGAACCGGTCCGTGACCGTCGCGGCCGGCGCCACCGTGACCGCCAAGCTGGTCATGGGCTTCGTCACCAACGAGATCCCCGAGTCGCGCACCGAGTACGACGCGTACGCCGGATACTCGGGCGCCACGGCCTTCGCCACCCACGTGCGGGCCTACAACCGGTGGTGGGCGCAGAACGTGCCCTACATCGACGTGCCGGAGCCGGCCATCAAGAAGAACATCTACTACCGCTGGTGGCTGATGCGCTTCAACAACCTCGACGCGAACATCCCGGGGCAGACGTTCCAGTTCCCCACCTCGACCGAGGGCGTGCTCGGCTACAACAACGCGATCGCGCTCACCCAGCCGATGCACATCGACGACCTCAAGTACCTGCGAGACCCGAAGTACTCCTACGGCGACTGGCTCAGCGTCGGCCAGGTGTCGAAGAACGGCCGCTTCGTCGACAACCCGGGCGATCCCGAGAACTGGTCCAACAGCTACACGCAGTACATCGCCGAGGCGGCGTGGCGCAGCTACCAGATCCACGGCGGTCAGCCCGCCATCGCGGCCAACCTGGCCCGCTACGCCGAGGGCGACGTCAAGGGACAGCTCGCCTACTACGACCACGACAACAACAAGCTCATCGAGTACGACTGGGGCGCCCTGACCGGCAACGACGCCGACGCCGTCTCCTTCCACTGGAAGAGCGGCAACATGGACCGGGCCGAGTCGGCCTACCAGTACAGCGGCGCGCTGGCCGCCGCCCAGGCGTACGAGGCGGTCGGCAACACCGCCAAGGCCACCGAGATGCGGACCCTGGCCACGCAGATCCAGAACGCCATCGTCAACGTGCTGTGGAACCCGAACCGGCAGCTCTTCGAGCACCGGCTGAAGTCGACCAACGAATGGGTGCCGTGGAAGGAGATCAACAACTACTACCCGTTCGCGGTCGGCGCGATCCCCAACAACGCCACGTACAAGCAGGCGCTGCGCCTGTACGACGACCCGGCCCAGTACCCGATCTTCCCCTTCTACACGGCCAACCAGGTGGACAAGAAGGCCGCGGCCGACGCCGGCCAGCCGGGGTCGAACAACTTCTCCACCATCAACTCGACCGTGCAGTTCAGGCTGTACTCGTCGGTGCTGCGGAACTACGCCAACTCGTGGATGACGGCGACCGACTACAAGAAGCTGCTCTACTGGAACGCCTGGGCGCAGTACGTCAACGGCAACACCCAGTGGCCGGACGCCAACGAGTTCTGGGCCGACTGGAACGGCTCCGCGATCACGTACCGGTCGTGGATCCACCACAACATCCTCGGCAGCAGCAACTGGACCGTGATCGAGGACGTGGCCGGCCTGCGGCCGCGCAACGACGCCAAGGTGGAGCTCTCGCCGATCGGCATCGGCTGGTCCCACTTCACCGTCAACAACCTGCGCTACCGCAACGCCGACCTGACCATCGTCTGGGACGACCCGTCCGACGGCGTCGTGCGCTACCCGGGCGTGCCGGAGGGCTACTCGATCTACGTCAACGGCAACCGCGCCGCGACGGTCAACTCGCTGGTGCCCTTCACCTGGGACCCGGCCACCGGTGACGTGACCACCAGCGGCACCGTCAGCCACCACGTGGCGGTGGCGGGTCTCCAGTCGCCGGCGCAGGTGAAGCAGACCGGCGCGGGCATGGTGGACATGCTGGCCAAGGCGGGCGTGGACCTGACGGCCGACCTGACCAACCTGGCCACCGGCGCCACCGCGAGCGCCTCCTACACCGGCTCGGGCAGCACGGTCGCGGGCGCCGTCGACGGCTACCCGATCAACGAGCCGTTCTGGGGCGCGGGCGGCTCGCCCAACAGCCAGGACTGGTACGAGCTGAACTTCGGCGCGGCCCGCACCTTCAACGAGGTGCGCCTGTACTTCAAGGACAGCCGCCCCGCGAGCACCACCTACCGGGCGCCGTCGGCGTACGACATCCAGTACTACAACGGCAGCGCGTGGGTCAGCGTGCCGAGCCAGGCCAAGAGCCCGGCGACGCCGCAGGCCAACTACAACGTGGTGAAGTTCGGCGCGGTCAGCGCCCAGCGGATGCGGGTGCTCGCCACCAACGCCTCCGGCGCCAGGACGGGCCTGACCGAGATCAAGGTGTTCAACCGGGGCGGCACACAGGAGCCGCCCGCGGGCAACCTGGCCGCCTCGGCGACCCCGTCGGCCTCGTACACCTCGTCGTGGGAGAGCGTCAACGCCGTGAACGACGGCGTGGACCCGCCCTCCTCCAACGACACCGTCAATCCCCGCTGGGGCTGCTGGCCGGAGACCGGGCAGCAGTGGGTGGACCTGACGTGGTCGTCGGCGAAGACCCTGAACAAGGCGCAGGTGTACTTCTTCGACGACGACGAGGGCATCGACATGCCGGCGTCGTGGAGGCTGCAGTACTGGAACGGCAGCGCGTACGCGGACGTGCCCGGCGCGAGCGCGTACACGCTGACCAAGAACGCCTACAACACCGTCACGTTCACCGCCACGGGCACCACCAAGCTGCGGGTGCTGCTCACCGGCAACGGCTCCAGCTCGGTCGGCCTCCTTGAGGTCAAGGCGTTCGGACCGTGAGCCGCACCGCCGCTGACATGATCACCTGACACTCCGCCCGGCACGGGCCGTCCCCGCACGGCGGCGCGTGCCGGGCGGCCGCACATCCGGCGACACCCGACCCCCCCACCTCTGGAGGTGCGATGAAACGCCTGGCCCTCTTACCGCTCCTGCTGGTAAGCGCCTTCCTCCTACCGGTCGAGGCCGCGTACGCGGAGACGAACCTCGCCACGTCCGCCACCCCGAGCGCGTCGTACACCTCGTCCTGGGAGAGCGTGGCCGCGCTCAACGACGGCATCGACCCGCCCCGCTCCAACGACACGGTCAACCGCCGCTGGGGCACCTGGCCCAACACCGGCTCCCAGTGGGCCGAGCTGACCTGGAGCGGTTCGCAGACCCTCCGCGCGGCCGAGATCTACTTCTTCGACGACGGCGGCGGCGTGCGCGTCCCCGCCTCCTGGAAGCTCCAGTACTGGACCGGCGGCGCCTACGCCGACGTTCCCAACGCGAGCGGCTACCCCGTCCGGACGGACGCCTACAACAAGGTCACCTTCGGCCAGGTCGGCACCACCCGGCTGCGCGTGGCGCTGCAGAGCGGTCAGGGCTCCGTCGGGCTGCTGGAGGTCAAGGCGTACGCCAACGACCCGTCGGGCGGCGGCACCCCGAGCGCCTGGAACCCGCCGGCCAACCTGGTCACGCCGCTCAACGAGGTCTGGCAGCACGTCGAGAGCACCTACTCCAACCTGTACGGCTTCCGTAACTACGGCTGGGACCAGGTGATGGCCAACAAGGGCTCCATCAACTACTGCGTCCGCTGGGACTCCTCGGCCACGGTGACGGCGGCGCAGCGGGACCAGATCCACGCCGCCCTGGCCCGTCAGTTCAAGAAGTGGATGGACGTGATGGCCGGGCACAACGGCTGGCCGTACAGCACGGTGCCGGTGAAGGTCGTCGGCTG